>JAZNYY010000094.1:0-12597 GCA_045594645.1 Candidatus Fimenecus sp. | reverse complement strand
GATCTGATCCTCAAAGCCGGGGATAAAGTAACCTGTGCCAAGCTTAAGCTCATAGTTCTTTTCAGAACCGCCGTCAAAAGCAACACCATCGATAAAGCCTTCAAAGTCGATAACTGTTGTATCGCCGTTCTTAACTGCACGGTCACTTGCGTCAACCATTCTTGAGTTCTGCTCTTGCATTCTTGCAAGCTCAGTCTTTACTTCGTCAGCTGAAACCTTAGTTGAGGGCTTTGTAGCCTTGAGTCCCTTGTACTCGCCAAGCTTTGCTTCGGGCTTAACTGTAACCTTAAGAACAAGCTCAACACCGTTTTTGCCGATTTCGGGAACATCAAGGTCAAAAGGCATACCAACAACATCAAGACCTGACTCTGTGATTGCTTCACCTACAACCTCGGGATAAAGGATTTCGAGAGCATCTTCATAGAAAACGCCTTCGCCATAAATTCTTTCAATAAAGTTTCTGGGTGCTTTACCCTTTCTGAAACCCTTGATGACGATATCTTTTCTTGCCTTGAGATATGCTTTTTGAACAGCAGCCTCAAACTTTTCACCGTCAATTGAGATTTCAAGCTGGTAGACATTTGTTTCTACCTTGTTTGATGATTTTAACATTTAATATTCCTCCTGAATACTATTGTTGTACTTATTTGCAATACCGCAATATTCACGATATTATATCACAGAAAAAAATTAAATACAATATTTTCCTTAAGTTTTTTCATAAACATTTAAGAAAAACGAGGTATTTTGTCGCAAAATCAGTCTAAACTGATAAGGTAAGGGCAAAATTCAAGATAATCTGCAGAAATAAGGCGGAAATTCACACCATCTTTTTCGCCATTAACTGCAAGCTTTGTAGCACCACCGTGAAGATGACCGTAATAGCAACGGCTTATTTCGTTTTTCTTAAGCACATCAAAAATCGGTTCACAATCTTTGGTAAGGCTCACGGGCGGATAATGAAGAAAAACCACTGTTTCGCCACCAAGCTTACTTGCTTCATCAATTGAGCGCTGAAGTCTGGCACATTCACGAGCCATAATTTTATCTACATTTTCTTTTTCTGCATCAAAAAACCAACCGCGAGAGCCCGCAATTGATATATCGCCGACACGATAAGCATTATTATGAAGTATTTTCAAAGTATTAAAGCCTTTTTCTTTGAAAAACTTTTCCATTTTCGTTACAGTATTCCACCAATAATCGTGATTACCCTTTGAGATAATTTTTGTTCCGTTAAGTCTGTTTAAAAATTCAAAATCCCTTTCAGCTTCTTCAAGGCTCATTGCCCAGGAAATATCACCGTTGATTATAACTGTATCTTCGGGTGACACCAATCTTTGCCAATTTGTTTCAAGTCGTTGGGCATAATCATCCCAACCTTTGAAAATATCCATTGGCTTATCAACAGAAAATGAAAGATGAGTATCGCCAATTGCGTAAACAGACATAAAGTAAAATCTCCTATGAATAATCAAGTCTTTCTTTCAAAAAATATATTTGAAAGGAGGTTAGCGAGATGGATAAGAACAGAAACATTACCTGCGACGCATATCACTGCACTTATAACGACGGTCATATGAACTGCACCGCAGACGGAATTAAGGTCGGCACACAGAATGCTTGCTGTTGTGACGACACAAGATGCGCAACATTTAAAATGAAGGCAGAAAATAAATAACAATTAAAAAATGCGGAATCCCAAAAACAAGCTGTAGGGATTCCGCATAGTTTTTTAGATACCTAACATATCAAAAACAACTTGTTTCATATCCTCTTTTTTAGCCACATTTGTAAAACGAGGTGTTTTCCCTTTAAGAGTTGCGAGCTGTGATGGTACGGGCTCACTTGACTTTTCAAAAAGCTCTTCTACCATATCAAACTCGTTATCTGCTTTGATTTCATCAGTAATTGCAGAAAGCACGCTCGCAGAGAATTTATAAGGGTTAGCGGTTGAAGCGATTACTGTGGGAGTATCATCCCCTGTTGATGCCTTGTAATCGTCATAAACCTTAACTGCTACTGCAGTATGAGTATCACAAAGATAATTCTTATCAGCGAAAACCTTACCGATTGTAGCCTTAGTTTCGGCATCGTCACAGCAGCCTGCGGCAAAGAGTGCTTTAACCTTGTCTGCAACCTCTGATGAAACTGTATATTTACCGTCAGCTGTGAGTGAATTCATCCACTCTGCAACCTGAACATCATTCTCACCGCAAAGGTGGAAAAGAAGTCTTTCAAGGTTACTTGAAATCAAAATATCCATTGAGGGTGAAGTTGTGCAGTAGAAATCACGATTTTTATCATAAGTGCCTGTTGTGAGGAAATCTGTAAGAACATTATTTGCATTTGATGCGCAAATAAGAGTTTTTACTGGCAAGCCCATTCTCTTTGCATAATAAGCTGCAAGGATATTACCGAAGTTGCCTGTGGGAACAACAACATTCATAGGCTCGCCGTTTTTAAATTCACCATTTGCGAGCATATCACAATAAGCAGATACATAATAAACAATCTGCGGAACAAGACGACCCCAGTTAATTGAGTTAGCAGAAGAAAAGGCAAGACCGTTTTCTTTGAATTTCTTTTCAATATCTTTATCGGTAAAGATTTTCTTAACACCTGACTGTGCATCGTCAAAGTTACCCTCAATTGCACAAACGCTTACATTTGAGCCTTCTTGCGTGGTCATCTGAAGCTTCTGCATAGGGCTTACACCGTCAACGGGATAGAATACAAGAATTTTTGTATTT
Organism: Candidatus Fimenecus sp.; assembly: GCA_045594645.1. Classification (GTDB taxonomy): domain Bacteria; phylum Bacillota; class Clostridia; order Oscillospirales; family Acutalibacteraceae; genus Fimenecus. The sequence continues at coordinate 9,844 of JAZNYY010000094.1, read as the reverse complement.
GGAACATCTGCAAATCCCTCAAGAGCTGCTTTACCTGTATCACCTGAAGTTGCAACAAGAATTACGATTTCAGTATCCTTAACGGTTTTACCTGCTGAAACTGTGAGAAGATAAGGAAGAAGCTGAAGAGCCATATCCTTGAATGCGCAGGTAGGACCACGCCAAAGCTCAAGCACATTGGCAGTATCAGAGAGTTTATAGAGAGGAGCAACCTTTTCTGAGCTGAACTTACCCTCTTTATAAGCGCCCTCAACACACATTGAGAGTTCTTCGTCAGTAAAGTCTGTAAGATAAAGTTTTAAAACAGCCTTTGCACGCTCAATATAACTCATTGGCACGAGGCTTTCTATAAAATCAAGAGAAATTGCGGGAATTTCTATGGGGACAAAAAGTCCGCCCTCTGATGAAATTCCTTTTGCGATTGCTTCAGCCGCTGTTACGCGAACTGACTTATCTCTTGTACTTGTATAATACATAAAAAACACATCCTTTTCGTGTGGTATTCTATCATATAATATTTTGTTTTTCAACATTAAATTGCAGTTGAATCAAAAGCATTTATAATGTGGTTAATTTTAATCGGCTCATCATCCTCAAAATAAACCTCAACAATATCATATCGAGGTTGACGCTTCATTTCATACCCTTTTAAATACAACTGCGACGCGGCAATTATTTTTTGCCTTTTAGAAGCATCAACTGCATCAGCGGGTGCATATTTCATATTTTCACTTCGGGTTTTGACCTCCACAAAGCAAATATGCTTTTTATCCTCAGCCACTAAATCTATTTCACCCAAACGGCAGTTATAATGTGCAGAAAGAATCAAATAACCGTGTTTGCGAAGATATCTTGATGCGAGTATTTCACCGTATCGTCCTAAAAGCCGAGTATCCATTACTTTTCACCGTAAAGCTTCTTTAAGAAAGTCCTTCTATGTATTGGTGACGGACCATATTCGAGAATTTTTTCATAGTGAAGCTTTGTACCATAGCCCTTATGCTGTTCAAAGCAATACTGCGGATATTCTTTAGTCATTTCAAGCATAAAGCGGTCACGACTTACCTTTGCGAGTATGGAAGCCGCCGCGATTGACATACTTTTAGCATCGCCTTTTACAACAACCTCTTCTTTAATATCGTTGCTGATTTTAGGATAGCGATTGCCGTCAACAAGTGCGTAATCGGGCTTTATATTCAAGCCCTCAACGGCTCTTTTCATAGCAAGAAATGTTGCGTTAAGAATATTAATTTCGTCAATTTCTTTTGCGGTAGCAATCCCTACAGAATAAGCGATTGCCTTTTCACAAATTATCGGGAATAACTGCTCACGCTTTTTTTCGCTAAGTTTTTTAGAGTCATTAAGCCCCTCGATTTCAAGACCTACGGGCAAAATTACTGCTGCGGCATAAACAGGACCTGCAAGCGGTCCTCTGCCCGCTTCGTCAATTCCACAAACAGTTTTATAACCATTCAAAATAGCGTTATTTTCATAAGAGTAATCCATAAATTATATCTCCGGTCTTTCAAGAGAAATAGTTCCGAGCTTACCACCACGGTATTCGTCAAGAAGCATAACTGACGCTCTCTCTGTATCCACTTCGCCGCCGCGAATCATCATACCGCGCTTTTGGCCAATCATTTCGAGAACTTCCCAAGCCTCTTTATCAGAAAAATCTGCAATTTTATAACGCTCGGTAAGTCTTTCGGGATAATCAGCTGTCATAACCTCTAAAAGTCTTACTGCAAGGGTTTCAATATCCAGAATTTCGTCTTTGACAGAACCTATAAATGCAAGTCTGTCGCCGACCTTCTGGTCATCAAATTTGGGCCACAAAACACCGGGGGTGTCAAGCAATTCAATACCATTGCCGATTGCAAACCATTGATTATTGCGAGTAACTCCCGCTTTGTCGGCTACCTTTGCCTTTGCAGATTTTGCCATACGGTTAATGAATGAGGATTTACCCGTATTGGGAATTCCAACAACCATTATGCGAAGTGCTTTACCGGGCATTCCGCGGTCTTCGTTCTTTTTAATAACATCTTTAAGAACTTCACGAACTGCCACAATATAATTGTTAAGTCCTTTTCCTGTTCGACAATCAACAGGAATTGCACGAACACCTTTTTTCTTGTAATATTCAACCCACTGATTTGTGGTATTTTTATCTGCAAGGTCACATTTATTGAGCAACACTATACGAGGCTTATTATTGATTAATTCTTCAAGCTCAGGGTTTGAACTACTGTATGGAATTCTGGCATCAATAATTTCTGTTACGCCGTCAACAAGAGAAAGACTTTCTTTGATTAGACGGCGGGTTTTTGCCATATGCCCCGGAAACCACTGAACTATTTGTTTTTGACTATCAGCCATTTTGAGTCTCCTTCAAATCAGAATTGAACAAATGCAAATCCCCTACTTTATACAGAACCTGACCTATTACATAGCGTTCATCAATCATTCCGATACCTATATCGCGACTATCGGCAGACTCGTTACGATTGTCACCCATTACAAACAATTTGCCATCGGGCACAGTATAAGTATGAGTCATTCCAAAGCTAAAATCCATATTTTCTTTAATATATGGTTCATCAATCTGCTTACCGTCAACAACCACATTACCTGTGATTTGGTCGAAAGAAACAGTTTGTCCACCCACTGCAATTACCCGTTTAATGAGTACCTTTTCATAAAAATTAGGTTGTGAAACTACAACAACATCACCATATTCAATATCTGAATTTATTGCACTTATTATTACATTGTCACCGTCTAACAAAGTGTTTTCCATTGACTTGCCTACAACGGTTGAAATTTTAAAGAAGAAAGTAAATATTACGCATACCGAGATTAATGCGGTTACAATTATTCCTGCAAAATCATAAACTGATTCAACGCTTTTATTTTTGTTTTCACTCATAATCATTAATGTTCCAATCACCAAACGGGAAAATTCTTACTTGGGCAACCCCAAGAACATAGCGCTCATCAATAAGCCCTATGGTATCAAAACGGCTATCGAGAGAATTGTTACGGTTGTCGCCCATAACAAACAGCATACCCTCGGGAATTACCGTTTCGCCTTTAAAATCGCCTTTGCGGGCAGTTAGTTCTGCAATATAAGGTTCGTTTTGCACTTCGCCATTAACAGTAACCGTACCTGTTGAAAAATCAATATTTATTGTATCTCCACCTTTAGCGATTACTCGCTTAATCAAAGGCTCGTTAATAGCGTTTGGTTGAGTTACAACCACAACATCTCCGCGTTCAACCTCTGTTGTAACGGCACTTACAGTAAGCCAATCGCCGTGTTTAAGTGTGGGCATCATAGATTCACCGTTAACACCAACTACACGCACAAAAAAGGTAAATATTATAAAAATAAGTAAAACCGCATACACGGGAGAATCAAGCCATTCATAAACTGAGCTCCAAAGGCTTTTCTTACTTTTTTCTTCAGTTGTTTCAAAGGAGATTTCAAATTCTTCTCTTTTTCTCATCATATCACCTTTAAACTTTACTTTATCTGCTTTGCAATAGTGCATATTTTGTTAAGTCTGTGATTTACTCCAGAACGAGTAATGGGAGTTGAAAGACTTTCACAAAGCTCACGCAAAGACATATCAGGATTTTCAAGTCGTATTTCTGCGATTTCTTTTAAATCATCGCTTAAATATGAAAGTCCGACTGTATTTTTTATATGTAATATTGCGTCAATCTGTTTGCCTGCGGCATCAATAGTTTTATCAAGATTCGCACTTTCAAAGTTCAATTTTCTGTTCACATTATTGCGGACATCCTTATACATTTTGACGCCCATAAGCTCGAGTGATGAATTGTGCGCACCCATAACTGTCAATAAGTCCTCGATAGATTCACTGTCTTTAAAATAGATTACATAGTTTGAATTTCTGTTTATCGTTTTAGGTGAAACAGAAAGTTCATCATAATCAGTAATAAAAAGCTTCAAATCCTTGCTGAGATTAAGATAAGGCACAACAAATTCAAAATGATAATTTTTATTTGGGTCGTTAATTGTTCCGCAAGTTAAAAATGCGCCCCTCAAAAAAGCTACTTTACAACACTCGTCAGCAATATTACTCCAATTTAGGCGCGAAGTACCGCTTTTTTTATCATATCCAAAAGTCTGAAGAACCTTTAGTCTGTCTTCTTTATTAAGAACCTCCGCCTTATATTTTCCTGCCTCTGATTTAATAAGCTTCGGTGTTACTCCGCACACCTTTTTCATAAGCTCACAATATTTTTCGGCTATTCCGCCGTGCTCTGTAAGCAACGACATATCATAATAAGAAAAAGCACGAGAAAACAACATCATACCATATGCCAAAGCGTGCAGACAACATTCGTTTTCTGTTTCTATTGAAAGTAATTCATTTTTAACCTCTGCTGAAAATGACATTTTACATACCCTTATCTGTTAATATCTCTGTGATAAATTGAGACATTATATCCTTTTTCTTTAATGCTGTCAAAAACAAGTTCTGCAAACACCACCGAACGATGTCTTCCGCCCGTACAACCAACTGAAATTGTAAGCTGACTTTTACCCTCTGCTCTGTAAAGAGGTACAAGATAGTTTACTAAATCAAGTAGTTTTGGTGCAAGACCTTGTGCCTGCTCAAAGCCCATAACATAATCACGCACAGGCGCTTCAAGACCTGTATGGTGCTTAAGCTCTGGAACATAAAACGGATTTGGAAGACAACGAACATCAAAGACGAGGTCACTGTCTTTGGGGGTTCCGTACTTAAATCCAAACGAATTCACATTTATTTTAAGTGTATTTGATACATCATCAAGAAAAAGCTTAGCAACACGCTCTTTAAGCTGAGATGTACTCAAAAATGATGTATCAATTACATAGTCGGCAATATCACGCGCTCCTTTTAATATATTACGCTCTTTTGAAATAATATCTTGCAACTCTTGTGCAGAATTATCATTTGAAAGAGGGTGTTTTCTGCGGGTTTCTTGGTAACGACGGATAATAACATCATTTTCTGCATCAATAAACAGTATTTTATATTCACAATCCATCTTTTTAAGCTCTTCAAGGGCATTGAAAAGATGTAAAAACGAACCGCCAAGTCTTATATCTGCTGCAATGGCTACCTTTTCACGAGTTTCTGCAGAGTCCTCTAGAAGTTGTACAAATGTTGGCATTAATTTCGGTGTCATATTATCAACGCAGAAAAATCCGATATCCTCTAAAGTATCAATTACTCTTGATTTTCCTGCACCTGACATACCGGTAACAATTACAAGTTGCATTTTTACTCCCCTTTACTCGCCTATAATTTTAACTTCCGTTTCAAGCTTTACGCCGAATTTTTCATAGACCTTATCTTGAACATCACGGATAAGATTTATAACATCGGTAGCCGTAGCACTATTTTTATTTATAACAAAGCCTGCGTGCTTTTCACTGACCTGAGCACCACCGACGGTATATCCCTTAAGACCGCTTTGTTCAATAAGTGCACCTGCAAAATAACCCTCAGGGCGTTTAAATGTACTACCCGCACTGCCATATTCAAGAGGTTGCTTCTCTTTTCGTCTGCGAAGATTTAAGTCCATAGCCTCTTTAATTTCTTCCTTATCGCCCTTTTTAAGCTTTAAAATTGCAGAAAGAATTGTGTATCCATTTTTTGTATATGCACTATGACGATAACTTAAATCAAGCTCATCTTTTTCAAGTGCGCCGAATTCACCATTTGCATCAATATGATTAACAGAGAAAAGTATATCTTTCATTTCTCCGCCGTAAGCACCCGCATTCATATAAACCGCACCGCCGAGAGTTCCGGGAATACCATAAGCGAATTCAAGTCCTGAAAGCGAATTTTCAAGAGCGAACATACAAAGTGATTTTAAAGATGCGCCTGCTTCACAATAAATTGTAGTTTCATCAAGTAATTCAATTTTTGAAAGCTTTGAACCGATTTTAATTACAACGCCGTTTATTCCGCCGTCGGTTACAAGAAGATTTGAGCCATTGCCGATAACAAACGGTTCAATGCCTTTTTCACGGCAGAAGTCGATAATCATCTTAATTCCGCCAATTGAATCGGGAATAATCAAAAGACTTGCATTACCGCCACATTTAAAGCTTGTATATTTACTCATAGGAGCGTTTTCGACTACCTCTGTGCCCATTGTTTCGGCGAATAAAGCAATTTTCTTGTACATAAATTTATCCTTTCAAAAATTAGTAATTTTGCCAGATATCAATTTCTTTTGCCTTTGGCTCATAGCCATCGTCCATACCAAGATGATGCAAAAGCTCGCGTGCCGCATTGTATCCCATTTTCTTCTGACGGTTATTCATTGCAGCAGACTCAATAATTACCGCAAGGTTACGACCTGGTTTAACGGGAACAACGGTAAGCGGGATTTTGATATCCATAATGGTTATGTATTCATTATCGAGGCCCATTCGGTCATATACCTTTGAGCTATCCCAAGGCTCAAGCTGAATAACCATATTAATTTTTTCAGTAAGCTTAACAGCACCCATACCAAAAATACGGCGTGCATTTATTATTCCTATGCCTCTTAGTTCAATAAAATGACGGATATTGTCGGGTGCAGAGCCAACAAGAGTTTTTGAAGAAGTTTTTCTGATTTCAACCGCATCATCTGCAACAAGACGGTGACCGCGCTTGATAAGTTCAATTGCGGCTTCACTTTTACCAACACCGCTGTCACCCACAATAAGAACACCCTCGCCATAAACTTCAACAAGTACACCGTGACGGGTAATTCTTTCAGCAAGCTCTGTACCAAGGAAGTAAATGAGAGTTGCCATTGCGCCCGATGTGGAATCGGCAGAACGCAAAATCGGCACTTGATATTTCTGCGCGAGCTCTAACATACCGTCAATTGGCTCAAGATTTCTTGTAATAAGGATTAGTGGAGGCTGTTGACTGATAAGACGCTCAATACTTTTAAGCTGTTCTTCTTTTGGCAAGGTATTTATAAAGTGCATTTCACCATTACCGAGGAACTGAACACGAGAAGAGTCAAAATAAGGGTCTGCGCCCGCAAGCATAAGACCTGGTCTGTTAACCTCTTTAGAAGTGATTGAAAGTGCGGAAGCGTCACAGGGTAAATATAAAGTTTCATAACCATTTTCATTGATTACTTTTTCAAGTGAAACAGAGTATTTTGATACCAAAACGCCTACCTCCCCTTTTACAGATAATATTTAATATATTATATAACAATAATAAAGATTTTCCAATACCTTTTTTGCATTTTTTTGAAAAAACTGAACCCGACAGGTATTCCCGTCGGGCTCTTTTAATTTAGAAAATCTACGAAATAAGGTTATTTCATATTTTCTTCGTATGACTTAATCATCTTCTTAACCATCTGGCCGCCGACAGAACCTGCCTGCTTTGAAGTAAGGTCACCGTTGTAGCCCTGTTTAAGATTTACGCCTACTTCAGAAGCAGCTTCCATCTTGAATCTATCGAGAGCTTCACGAGCCTCGGGTACTACATTTTTATTACCTCTTGACATTTAAATACACCCCTTATCCGTTAAAGTTTTATATCAATTGCGTTTGCAGTAGTAGTTTTGACTCAATACTCATTTTTATTATTGAAAAAATTTGTCAATTATCGTAATCTCTTAAAGATTTAAATTCATAGCCCTGCGTCCTTGCGCTGTCGATTATATCGGCTAAAGCATTGGCGTTATCGGGCGAAACGGAGTGTAAAAGAATGACTGCACCGGGGTGAATTCGCGACATAACAATTTCGTGAGCGTAATCTGCACCCTTTTGGTTATTTAAATCCCAATCGGCATAAGCTAAAGACCAGAATACGCTGGTGTAACCCAATGAACCTACTGTATTAAGTGCTAATTCACTGTATTCACCCATAGGGAAGCGGAAATAAGGCTCACAATAATTAAAATTCTCTTTTAAATATTCTTCCATACCTTTTATTTCTTCTGTTATTTGAGTTGTTGAAATCTCTGCAAATGACGGATGCGTTACCGAATGGTTACCGACAATATGCCCCTCATCAATCATTCGTTGTATTAATTCGGGCTCGTCTTTCACCTGCGGTAAAGTACAGAAAAATGCGGCATTTACTTTTTTCTCTTTTAATACATCAAGAATTTTTGATGTGTAGCCGTTTTCATAACCGCAGTCAAAGGTTAAATAGAGAACTTTATCCTTTGATTTGGTATCAAGACAGAATGCGTTGAATTTGTTTTCTTCAAAAAACTTTTGTGCATTTATTGAAATCTCGTTAGCAACTCCATTTTTTGCTACGCCATAGCTATGGGCAATTTTTTCGGTTGAATAACTTTTACCCTCTGCCATAGGCTCGGGTAAAACTAATGTTTCGGTAATATTCCGTTCTTGATTTTGGGTTGTTGATGTTGAATTATTTGTTGTATCCTCTACTTTTTCATATTCGGGACTTGCACAAGCACTCAATAAAGATAAAACTAAAGCGAGGCAAATGATTTTAAAATATTTCATTTAATACGCCCCGTTATTTCATCATACTGTTCATATTGTCAACGACATTTGAGAATGTGTTTACTGCTTTTTTAGCAGTTTTTTTCATCTTTTTCTTTGTGGCATTGTTGCTCATTGCACTTGTCATTGCCAACGCTGCTGTACCTGCAAGCATACCCGCACCGATTGCTTTCATTGTAGTATTATTCATTATTCTTCCCCTTTCTTAATTTATTGCTCATTTTTGTGAGCAATAATATTTTTTGAAAAAGGAATAAAAAAATTATAAATTTGTATTTAAAATTATTTCTAAAAATGTTATACTATTTTTGGATTTGAAAATTTTAATTAAGGTGATAAAAATGACACTTAATATAGTTATGGTTGAGCCCGAAATTCCGCAGAACACGGGAAATGTAGCACGCACTTGTGCAGCAACAGGTGCAAGACTGCACCTCGTTGGTCCTATGGGATTTACTCCCGATGATAAAAAGCTTAAAAGAGCTGGTCTTGACTATTGGTATTTACTTGACATTACTTATTACGATTCGTTAGAGGATTTCTTCGCGAAAAATCAAGGCGGAAACTTTTTCTATTTTTCAACAAAAGCGCAGAACAGACATTCAGATGTGAAATACCCAGACAATACATATCTTGTTTTTGGCAAAGAGACCGCGGGACTTCCTGAAAAATTGCTTTTTGAAAATGCTGATAAATGTGTGAGAATTCCTATGATTGACGAGGCAAGAAGTCTTAATCTTTCAAACGCGGTGGCAATCGGCGTTTATGAAACATTGAGGCAATGGGATTATCCAACCTTGCTTGAAAGCGGAGAATTGAGAAATTATAATTGGGCAGACCAACAATGAAAACTCCACAAGAATTGATTAAGTATTGCCTTTCAAAAAAAGGAGCTTATGTTGACCACCCATTCGGTCCTGCCTCTGAAATAATTAAGGTTGAAAAGAAAATTTTTGCACAATTTTTTCAGTTAAAGGGCAAAGACACAATAACTCTTAAATGCGACGCAATGACTGGTCAGTTTTACAGGCAAATGTTCCCGAATGTTGTTGTAAGAGGTTACCATTGTCCGCCTGTTCAGCAACCGTATTTCAACACTTTTACACTTGATGGTTCAGTACCCGATGAGATTATATTTGAAATGATAGACCATAGTTATGCGGTTGTTGTTGGTAAACTACCAAAATATTTGCAAAGAAAATTGAATGAAGAGAATGGCTCCCTCTGACGAGGGAGCTGTCGAACGATAGTGAGACTGAGGGAGAGATTAGGTAAGATTATAACTTACTTTTTTCTCTCCCTCCGTCATTTTCT
>JAZNYY010000093.1:0-10706 GCA_045594645.1 Candidatus Fimenecus sp. | reverse complement strand
GGTTGATTCTGCCCTGGTCGTCGATTTCGACAACCTTAACGATAATCTCATCGCCAACAGCAACAACGTCTTCAACCTTTTCGGTGCGCTTTACGTCGAGCTTAGAAATGTGAACAAGGCCTTCCTTACCGGGTGCGATTTCAACGAAAGCGCCGAAGGTCATAAGGCGGGTAACCTTGCCGCGATAGATAGAGCCGATTTCGGGGTCGTGAGCGATTGTTTCAACAATCATAAGAGCGCGCTCTGCGTTCTCGCCGTTAACAGCGGTAATAAATACCTTTCCGTCATCGTCAATATCAATCTTACATTCACAGTCTGCCTGAATCTTCTGGATAACCTTTCCGCCCGAACCGATAACCTCGCGGATTTTGTCGGGGTGAATGGTGGTCTGAAGCATCTTGGGAGCATATTTTGAAAGCTCTGCACGAGGCTCAGAAATGCAAGGAAGCATAATTTCATCAAGAATATAATTTCTTGCCTTATGAGTCTTTGCAAATGCTTCTTTAATGATTTCGGGTGTAAGACCGTGTACTTTAAGGTCCATCTGAATAGCTGTGATACCGTTCTTTGTACCTGCTACCTTGAAGTCCATATCGCCGTAGAAATCTTCAAGACCCTGAATGTCAACCATTGTCATAAAGTCGCCGTAAACACCTTCGTCGCCTGTGATAAGACCGCAAGAAATACCTGCTACGGGAGCCTTAATCGGAACACCTGCTGCCATAAGAGCAAGAGTTGAGCCACAGATTGAGCCCTGTGAGGTTGAGCCGTTTGATGAAAGAACTTCTGAAACTACACGGATTGCATATGGGAACTCGTCAACTGAAGGAAGCACGGGAACAAGAGCCTTTTCTGCAAGAGCACCGTGACCGATTTCTCTTCTGCCGGGGCCACGAGATGGCTTTGTTTCACCAACTGAATATGATGGGAAGTTGTAGTGGTGGATATATCTCTTTTCTGTCTGCTCATCAAGGCCGTCAAGCTGCTGTGCATCACCCATAGGTCCGAGTGTTGCAACTGAAAGCACCTGTGTCTGACCACGAGTGAACATACCTGAACCGTGAGCGCGAGCAATAAGGTCAACCTCTGCGTTAAGAGGACGGATTTCATCAATACCACGACCGTCTACACGCTTATGCTCGTCCTTAAGCCAAGCACGAACAACATGCTTCTGAACAAGATACATAATCTCGTCAAGCTTTGCTTCGTTACCCTCGAAACGCTCGTCAAACTTCTCGTGAACTGCTTCGTAGATAGGAAGAAGTGCTTCGTCACGAACAAGCTTGTCGTCTGTGTCAAGAGCCTTTTTAACATCTTCAATGCAGAATTCTTCGATTTCTGCCATAATTTCGGGGTCGGGGTCTGAAGATTCATAAGCGAACTTGGGCTTACCAACTTCTTCAACGATACCCTGAATAAATTTAACAATTTTCTTGTTTTCTTCGTGACCTGCCATAATAGCATCAAACATTGTATCGTCGTCGATTTCGTTTGCGCCTGCTTCAATCATAGCAACAAGGTCAGCAGTTGATGCAACTGTGAGAACCAAGTCTGTCTTTGCACGCTCTTCAAGGTTGGGGTTAATAACGATTTTGCCGTCAACAAGACCAACATTTACACCTGAAACGGGGCCGTCCCACGGAATATCTGAAATTGCGATTGCTGCTGAAACACCAATCATAGCTGTGATTTCAGGTGAGCAGTCGGGGTCAACTGACATAACAGTAGCAACTACTGAGCAGTCATTTCTCAAATCCTTGGGGAAAAGAGGACGAATAGGACGGTCAATGCAACGAGAAGTGAGAATTGCTTTTTCACTTGCTCTGCCTTCTCTTCTCTGGAAAGAGCCGGGAATACGACCTACTGAATACATTTTCTCTTCATAGTCAACTGAAAGAGGGAAGAAATCAACGCCCTCTCTTGGCTTTGCAGAAGCTGTAACTGTACAAAGAACTTCTGTTTCGCCGTAACGAGCCATAACTGCGGCATTGGCAAGACCTGCCATTTTGCCTGTTTCAAGAGTTAATTTTCTGCCTGCGAGTTCGGTTTCCCAAACCTTAAAATTCTTGAAAAACATAATTTTTACCTTCCTTTATAAATTTTTATTTACAAGGCAAAAACCGTTCTTTAGCAATAAACACAATCCTCAAAAATAACCTTTAAGAACTCTGTTTACCGCTAAAAGCTTTGATTTTTGCCTGTGTTTACATTGCCGTTAAAAGCAATTCAAGGCAGACTGAGTAAAATCTCTGTCTGCCTTAAAGTGTTTTGATTACTTACGAAGACCAAGTCTTGCAACGATTGAACGGTATCTTTCGATATCCTTCTTCTGAAGATAAGCAAGAAGATTTCTTCTGTGACCTACCATCTTAAGAAGACCGCGACGAGAGTGGTGGTCCTTCTTGTTAACCTTAAGATGCTCTGTAAGGTCATTGATTCTCTTTGTGAGAACTGCAATCTGAACCTCGGGAGAACCTGTGTCGCCCTCGTGAGTAGCGTATTCAGCCATAATAGCCTGCTTCTCTGCCTGTGTCATTGTCATTTCACCTCATTATAATAATAAATTTATACTCAAATGCCCCAGATGAAAGCAGGTGAACACCCTTTGGGTTTGCTCAATCACCCGAGCGCACAGAGATAGCCTTGATAGTATAACACAAGAGTTTCTAAAAATCAAGTGTTTTTTATAAGATTATTATTTGTTAAAATTTATGTTTCATTCATTTTATAAAACTAATATAGAAACAGAAACTGTGTAGGTTCAAAATGAGTGCGTTTGATAATTTTGCACTTTGCACTCTGCATTTTGCACTTAATTTAAAACTATTCCGCTTTGCTGTGAGTTTGTCACATCTGAATTTCGGCTGAAATATGCGTCATAGACCTCTTTTACATAGTTCGCCAAGCCCGCTGAAATAACATTTTCAACTGCAATGACAACTGCGATTTCGGGGTTTTCTGCAGGCGCATAAGAAACCATAAAGCCGTTTGTGTATTCCACAACAACACCATTAACCTTTTTCTTTGCCTGTGCAGTACCTGATTTCGCCGCCACCTGATAATCCGCTTCTCTGAATGCAGATTGAGAGTTAGCCATTGAAATCATACCTTTTCTTACAGTTTCCAATGTGCTTGCCGACACATCAATCTCATTAAGCACTATTGGCTCTGACTCGAAAATGGTTTCAGAATAATCGGCAGATTTAACGCTGTCAATAAAATGTGCTTTATATCGTGTTCCGCCGTTTGCAAGAGTTGCCACATATGAGCAAAGCTGAATAGGGGTATACAAATGGTCACTCTGACCGATTGCCGCCTGAATTGTATCACCGGGATACCAAACTCCGCCCAAAGCGGTGCGGTGCTCAACGCTGGGCACAACACCCGTTGCTTCTGTCAACTCAACACCCGTTTTGCTACCAAGACCGAACATCTTAAAATATTCGCCCATTTTATCGATACCCAAAAGTCTGCCCAATTCGTAATAATAAATATTACAAGAACGCATCAAGGCGGTTTCAACCGTCATATTACTTCCTGCGTGATGTCCCACATCGGCACAACGCAAGGGCAAATCTTTATAATAAGTATAAATTCCTGTGCACTTGATTTTTGTGTCAGCGGTAACTATGCCCTCTTCAAGACCTGCAACACTTACAATGGGTTTCATTGTTGAACCGGGGGCATAAGCACTGCGGAGTGCTCTATTCCAAAGGGGCGCAGAATTATCAGCAGTAAGCTCGGCGTAATCTTTTTTATATGTGCTTAAATCGTATGACGGATATGTTGCGCAGGCTAAAATTGAAAAATCGTCAACATCCATTACCACTATACTGCCCGCTGTGTCGATTTTTTCAAGCTCTTTTGTTTTGGTGATTTTAGAAGCAAGAATATTTTGCACTTCTTTCTGAAAATCACCATTTATTGTGAGAATAACATTGTTTCCGTTTACGGGTGAGGTTGTAACAGAAGTTGTTTTTGAGCCGTCGGCATTTGTAATAGTGGTAAGAACACCGTCAGTACCGCGAAGCTCTGTTTCCATTACACTCTCAATACCATATTTACCGATTTTGTCGGTCATTCCGTATGCGCGAAGCTTGAGAAGCTCTTTTTCTTCATCGGTAAGATTCGGGTCATTAAGCGCCTCTTTATAGCTTTCGGTAACTGCGGCGTATTCGTCAGCGTTGATATAATCATAATAACCGATAATGTGTGGCGCAATTGTACCGTCGTAGTACTCACGCTCGGTGTCAATTCTTATTTCAACACCCGCATAAAAACGGCTCTGCTCTTTTAAAATAAGCACCAATTCGTCGGGGACCGCTTCGGCAAAGGTAAAGGGATTGTATTTTGAAAAATCCGCCTTAACCATTGCAAAATGCACCGCCGCCACCTTAACTGCGTCTGCAACTGCCATTTCTTCAAGTGAATAATATTCACAAAGTGCGTCAAAAGCATTCTGCGGGGTTGCATATACATTAAGATTTAAATAATCCTTTGCAAAAAGCTTATTTTTATCGCTCGTATTGTTTTCAGCAAAAACGAGAGTATTGCCCTTTAATTCGATGGGTAAAGTTGAGTTATATTCAACCTCATATTCTTCAAAAAGCTTGACAAGGGACAAAATTATTTCATTTCGCTCTTCAATTTTTGAGGATTTCGGGAAATATGACGCGTCAAAATAAACCGTATTTGAGCTTACATTATAAACGAGAGCCTTGCCGTTGGAGTCGAGAATTTCACCGCGTTGTGCGGTAATTTCAGTTTTAGCGGAAGAAAGATAGAGGTTTTCCGCTGAATACTCGTCACGGTTTATAACCTGAATTCTGAAAAGGTCAGCAATAAAAACAGAAACCACAAATAAAACCACAACAATAAACGCTATTGAGCGCACCTTAAAGCTGTAATTGTTTCTCATTTTTATCACCTGCCCTTCAAATTTGTGTTTTTTAATATTCTGTGTAGTTATAAGAGAATTTTCTGTTCACCGCGCGGATAATCACATACCAAATCGGTGTAAGCAAGAGGGAATAAACGCCCATAGGCAAATAATATCTCAAAAGCATTTCCGCACCGCCGTCTATACCTTGAGCGGTAATGAAAAAGAGCACATAGCTTGAAAAATAAAGGATTGTAATACCCGTATTCATCATTATAAAAGTAATTATGTTATTGCGCATAAAAATTCGGAGCAGCACGCCACACACCGCGCAGGCAACCATTAAATAAAAGGCGTTGTAGCCGTCTGCCGTGGCGGTTACGGTATCCCACAAAGAGCCCGCTATAAGACCTGCAATAGCACCCACCAATTCACCCTCAAACATTGAAATACAGACCGCCACAGAAATAAGCAGAACGGGGCGCACCGCCAATATTTCGGGGAATATGGGCAGTGAATTCTGCAAAATATGTGCCAAGAACAGTATTACACCATAAACTACATATCTCTTGACTTTTGTTTTGGTCTGAACGGTCATTATTTTTATCCTTTAACTCTCATTAAATGCTGTGATTACAAAACAGTCTGAAATATCTTTAGGATTGATTTCGGTTTCAAGAACTGCATAAGCTGACAAATCTGTTTCGCTTTGCTTTACCTCGGTAATTGTGCCGATAATTAAATCCTTGGGGAAAATTCCGCCCGTACCCGATGTACAGACAATTCCTCCCTTAGAAACTGTGGTTTTTGTGTCAAGACCCGAAAGCTGACAAACACCGTCAACTGACATAGTGGCATTTGATGAAACATATCCCAACTCACCGGTTCTGATTTCATAAGCCGCAATATTTACCGACGGGTCAAAAACCGAACGCACAACTGCGGTTGTGGGGTTAACCTCTGTGACAACTCCGATTAAATATTCGCTGTAAATTACTGCATCATTGACCTTTATTCCGTCATTTGAGCCCTTGTTGATTGTGAACGAGCCGAACATATCGGCAGAATCCCTGCCCACTACGGTTGAATAAACCCAAGTGTAGTCTGGATTTTTCTCACGCACATCAAGAAACTCTTCATAGGATTCAAGCTGTTTTTTCGTCTTTTCGTAGTCTACAAGCTGGGCTTGATAATCTGCCACCTGCTGTTCGAGCTCGGCAATTTTATCCTGATAAGATTTCGAGGACACAAACGCACCCGAAAATCCGTCAAGCTTGTCCGAAAGATATGATGCCGCATTCTGCAGGGGCGAAGTGATTACGCTCACCGCATTTGTCAGCGGAGATGTTGAACTGCTCACAACGGTAGCAAGAACTGTTGCACACACAAGCACAATAGCCACCGCAAGAAGCACTTTAAAGGTTGTACTTTTGAAGAAATTATTCATTTAAATCTTCTCCAATATTTTCACTAAATTAGATATTACCTTTTTCAAGGCAGATACCCATACCTGCGGCTACACAGTCCATAGGGTCAACTGCCACATGAACGGGGATTTTTGTCTCTTCTGAAATAAGACGGTCAATCTCACGAAGAAGCGCACCGCCACCTGTGAGCATAATTCCGTTATCAACAATGTCCGCGAGCAACTCCGGAGGAGTTTTTTCAAGAGTTGAACGAATTGTCTCAAGAATCTGTGCCAAGGGCTCAGCCAAGGCTTCGCGAACATCCTCTGATGTAATCTCAACATTTTTTGGGAGTCCGTCAACAAGATTTCGACCGCGCACATCCATTGCGCCCTCACCGTCATAACTCATTGCCGAGCCGATTTTCAATTTGATTTCTTCGGCAGTTCTCTCTCCGATAAGCACATTATGCTTTTTGCGTATGTATTCGATAATAGCCTCGTCAAAATCGTCACCTGCTATGCGCGAGGATTTTGCAGTTACAATATCGCGGTATGAAACAACGGCAACCTCAGTTGTACCGCCACCAATGTCAACAATCATACTGCCCACTGCCTCTGTCACGGGAAGTCCCACGCCGATTGCCGCCGCCAAAGGCTTATGAATGAGTGACGCGTATTTTGCACCAGCATCACGAGCCGCATCGTGAACCGCTTTGCGCTCAACCTCGGTGATACCTGACGGCACGCAGATAAGAACTCTAGCCCTCGCAAAAGGTGAACGCTTAATCACCTTTCTTATAAACTCTTTAAGCATATCAGAAGTAATTTCAGAATTGACAATAACGCCGTCTTTTAATGGCTTAACAGCAGTAATTGAGCCGGGAGTTCTACCAATCATATCCTTTGCCTCATTACCGACAGCCACAACTGACGGCGGGTCGGTTTTTTCGTTTACAGCCACAACTGACGGCTCACGAAGAACAATCCCCTTACCCTTTAAATATACAATTGTGTTGGCGGTACCCAAGTCGATACCAATGTCCTGTGCGAAAAGCATTTTAACATCTCCCATTATACGAATTTATGCGAAAAATAAAAACATAGTTAATCTATTATAGTATAACAAAATTGCGGATATTATACAATACCCGCAACCAAAAATTCATATTTAATTTTGCATAAAAAAACGCCCATCCTTTTGGATGGACGAACTGTTTGTGTCGGCATTACCTATTTTCCCGGGCCGCTTCCAGCCAAGTATCTGCGGCGCGAATGAGCTTAACTACCGTGTTCGGGATGGGAACGGGTGGACCCTCACCGCAATCAACACCGACTCACGAAACACTTTATCTCGTGAACGCAAGAGATAGTATATCACCGCATTTTACAAAATGCAAGCATTTTTTTCACATTTTGCGAAGTTTGTGAATATTTAACATAAAAAAAATATAATCAAATCATTATAAATGCAAATTTCACAACAATTATTTAATTTCCTGTTCAAGATTTTCAAAAACTTCTGAACAAAAGAATTCTTGAATTGTTATTTCTAAACCATCGCAGATTTTCTTTATTGTTGAAATTGTTGTACTATTATTTCTTCCACTTACAATATTATTCAATGTGGACTGCGTTATTCCGCTGATGGTCGCAAGCTTATTTACCGATATATTCTTTTTATCGCAAAGCTCTAAAATTCTTAATTTTACTGCACTTCCAATATTCATAAATACACCTTAATTAAAATGAGTTAATTAAAGTGTACCCACTTCAACTCAAAAAGGTTAACCCAAAAGAGTTGACAATTACTTTTTGAGGATTTATAATTAAAAAAACTATATTATTCAGGTGATTATTTTGATTAAAAATTGTTTTTTCAAGGATACTGTTGTATCAAAGTTTTATAACAAACCTCACTGCGGATTGAAATATATTGAAATTACTGAAAATCACTACAACGAATACTGTTGCTCTAAAAATTTTAGAGAATGTATTCACATAAAAGAACTCTATGAAAAAATATCAAGTGATAATATAGATTGAAAAACGGCGGAGAAATTCTCCGCCGTTAAAAATTTATTTTATTTTAGACACATCTAACACAACATATTCATACCCTTGATTTGGGTCGAGGGCGGTATAAACCGCGGTTGTGTTGTTGATAAATGTAAGATTTGAATGGCTTGAATAGTTCTGGTCCTCAAATTTTGCATATTCACCGCTTTCAAGGTTAAAAATATGCACCTGATAATCCATCATATTCTTAACTGTACCCAGCATTACAACATACTTTCCGTCATCACTTATCGCCATCATTTCGGGGTCCATTCTAAAGCCCAC
The DNA here is from genome assembly GCA_045594645.1 of Candidatus Fimenecus sp. Taxonomy (GTDB): domain Bacteria; phylum Bacillota; class Clostridia; order Oscillospirales; family Acutalibacteraceae; genus Fimenecus. The sequence goes on along the minus strand of JAZNYY010000093.1, from coordinate 2,079 downwards.
AAGCATAGTTTTTTCGCCGGTCAGCATATTGTAAAGATTACCGTCGTTCACATTAAGAAGATATTCGTCTTTGTGAAGATAGTCGGCACCCATTGAGCCATAGAACGAACGGACAGTCTCTTCTGTTTCACCCGTTTTGCGAACAACATCAAAGCCCGTATTGGTCTTGCGCATAAATATTACGCTGTCACCATCAGTAAGCAAGAATTTACCATAAACATTCTCTGCAAAAAGACTTTCTTTTGTGCCGTTCTTCACGAAAATATCCTGCAATCCGCTGCCCTGCTCATATTCGCGGGCAGTAATAAATGGAATTTGAGTTGCAGTTGAATTATAGCCTTGTTGTGTGAGTATACAGAAATCTGTAACACCCGCACCTGTGTTTATATCAATGCTACGATTGATAATCTTCAAAAATCTTGAGGTTTTTCCGCTTTCAAGGTCAATTGTGAAGCTTTCGGGCCACAGAATATCACCTTGAGTCAGAGCGTTTCGGCTTGTTGTTGCAAGAAGCAAAGCCTTGCCCTCTTCTTCATACTCGGCAGGAAGATTCGTGAGCTTGAAAACCATCAAATTATAGAAATAAATTTCTTCACCTTGCTCTGCCACAAAAAGACCTATACCGTAAATCTTGTTGCCAAGCTTAACATAATCAATTGTGACGGGGAGTGTTTCGTTACCGAAATCTATCTCAGTTGTAATGGTGTTTGTTGATTGAACTGCCACCATTCTGTTGTCGCGATACTGATAATATTTAACCTTGTAATCGGTTGTGATTCCGTAGAAAACATCGGGAATATCGGTCTGCACAAGATTCACAAGCACGCCGTTGCGAGCAATCTGAATATCAGAAAGCTTTTCAACAACTGCATCTGTTGATGGCTCAGTTGTGTTGTCGATATTCGGACTGTCATCATAGAAAAATCTGAAATATGCAAAGGTGCAGGCGAGCACCACAGCAACCAAAGCGATACCGATTGTAGCGAAATCCTTTTTATTCATCGGCTCGCGGGGCTTTTTCTCTTTGGGAGGTTTGGGCTCTTTGACCTTTTTTTCTTTAGGAGCTTTTACCTTTTCAGCCTTTGGCTCTTTGACTTTTTTCTCTTTAGGAGCTTTTTCTTTCTTCTCTTTTGGAGGCTTCGGCTCTTTAGCCTTTTTTTCTTTGGGCTGCTTTTCTTTTTTTGTGGGCTTAACCTTTTTAACGCTTGCAATAACGGGAAGAACTATTTCCTCTTCCACTCTGCCGTCAGAATTCACCACTTTTACAGCCTCGGGCTCCTGCGGTTTTTCTGCTACTGCGGGAGCTTCAATATTTTCGGGAAGTTCTGGAGTAATAGCCTCTGCCACCTCAACAGAAATTTTTTCTTTTTTCTTACTGAAAAGAGGCTTCTTCTCTTTAGGGGCTTTAGGCTCTTTCACCTTTTTGGGCTTAGGCTCTTTAGCCTTTTTTTCTTTAGGTGGCTTGGGTTCTTTAACCTTCTTTTCCTTGACAGGTTTCGGGTCTTTCACCTTTTTCTCTTTTGGAGGCTTAGGCTCATTAACTTTCTTTTCCTTAGGAGCTTTTTCTTTTTTCTCTTTAGGTTGTTTGGGCTCTTTTACCTTCTTCTCTTTGGGTGCTTTTTCCTTTTTAACCTTTTTTTCTTTTTTAGGCTCTTCAGAAGCTGCCTCGGGAAGTTTTTTTGCCTCATCTATATCAATTTTTCGGTATTTATTAGCGAGAGATTTTTTCTCATCCATAAAAACACCTCCGTTTATATTACATATATCATTTATTATACAGTTTTTAAATTAATATTGCAATAACAAAATAAACCTCAAAAAACAAAAAGGCTTCTCCTTGAGGAGAAGCTGTCGCGAAGCGACTGATGAGGTGTTGTAGGGGCGAGGACGCCAACCCTATGAATTCCACCTCACCCACCGCAAGCGGTCCCCCTTCCCCACAAGGGGAAGGGGGACCGTCTTATCATTTAATTTAATTTATTAAGTTCTGCAAAGTTGTCTTTATTTGACTTATAAAGCTTCTTGAAAACTTCAAAGTTCTTGTCATAAACCGACTTGTTCTTCATATCGGGAGTGAAG
>JAZNYY010000092.1:0-26635 GCA_045594645.1 Candidatus Fimenecus sp. | reverse complement strand
AGTCAAATATAAAGCTTGATGACCATATAATTGTGGGTCACGGTAATGATTATTTTTCATTCCGCCGAAGTCAGAAATTTAAAGATATGTTTTAATCCTCGCATTTGCGGGGATTTTCTTTTGCGATTTTATTGAAAAACTATATGCTATTTGGTATAATTATTTATCATCTTCAGCGAGGTATTCATTATGAGCACAATCACTAAGAAAATGTATGATTTATTAGGAAAATGGGGACCATATTCAAAAAAATACAGCGGTATTTCACGAATTGTTGACCATAATACCGAGGGCGGAGTTCGCTTTGATTGCGTTGTAAGCCCTGCAATCGAAAATGCTGATAGCCGAGTTCCCAATGTAACCGTTCCCACAGGTGTTCATCCTTGGGAAGCAAAGTCAGATTATTCGTTCTATTCATATCGTTATGATTTGGAATGGAAAGACCGCGTGTATGCCGATGTGTCTTTCACAAAGTTAACTGACGACAGCGTGCTCGTTCGCACAGAATTTGTAAATAATACAGATATTATGCAAATCTGCCTTTTAAATCTTTTCTCTGCAATTGAATACCCCAATGTTTATACAACCACACCCGTATTACCCGAAAAATCACTTTTTATTAAGGCTCTTGATTATAAATCATATGATTATAATACTGTTCGTCCTTGGGATAAGCAGGTTATCGACGCAATGAAAAAAGGCGAATTCTTTGATGATGCATTTACATATCACAAAGGACTCGGCGACCGTGATTGCAATCGTTACATTCTGCCAAAGGTAAAACGACTTGGCGAAGAGGCGGGGGACAGAATTACATACGAAATCTGCGGAGCTTCAGAATTCAAGAATCCCGTACTTCACCTCCGTTACCGTACAACTGATAATAATGACAGCGTGTGGACGTTAAATGGTGAAAAAATCACATTCACATCAGCGGTTAATTTTAATATAGTCACAACACCTATAAAAACCGAAAGTGTTGAACTTATATCCTGTGGCACAGGCGGAATTGAATTCGATTTTCTCTGCGTTACAGAAGCGGGCGAAACTGTTTCAGTCAAATCCGCAAAGCATAATTTCTACCCCGAAATTCACGAAGAAAACACCGAAAACGGTAAGCGTGTTTCATATAAATATGACGGAGTTGACGGCAAATTCTATGTAAAAACCTTTAATTCGTCAACCCGTTGCCGTGATTTTGATACCGGTTGTCTTGAAGATAGCCCAACTGCGCGAATTTCACAGCCCGACGAGAGCTTTCAGAATATGCTCGAAACCTTTTCAGGCTCATTCTCTGAAAAGCATAGCGACGAGGGATTTTATCACAATACAGTAATTCACACTCTTTATGTTGAGCCCCGCGAAACCCATATCGAATATGCGGTGCTTTCATTCGGTGAAACTGAGTATAAATTAACTGACGAATACGAAAAAATATATGAAAAAGCATATAATTCTCTTGAAAAGTTCGATTTAAACCTTGCAGGCAAAACATACGAATTCTCAAACAGAATTCTTCGTGCAACTGTTTTTCAGAATACAGTTTATCCGCTTTATCGCCACGGCGAGTATATTGTTCACCATACCCCGGGCAAGCGTTGGGATTCTTTCTATACTTGGGATTCGGGCTTTATAGGCCTTGATATGCTTGAATTCGCGCCCCATATTGCTGACTATATTCTTGATACATATTTAAGTGATAAAGATAATAAGGATTGGGCATTCTTACTTCACGGCTCGCCCGTGCCCGTGCATATTTATCAGTATCTTGAAATGCTCAAGCGTGCCAATAATAAAACAGAATTGCTGGGCTATTATGACCGCGTAAAAATGTTTTATGATTTTCTTGCGGGCAAAATTAACGGCTCAACCACAACCAAATTCAATAGTGGCTTAACAACCACCTTTGACTATTTTTATAATTGTAGCGGTATGGATGATTTGCCACCCCAAAAGGCTATGTATGCCGAGAAAAAGCAGAAATATATGACTCCCGTTATTTCATCTTCACAGGTCATCCGTTGTGCAAAAATTCTCTATATGGCAGCAGATTTGCTGGGTAAAGAAGATGATAAAGCAACTTATCTTGAAGATATCGAAAGAATTTCCAATGCCTTGCAAAAATATTCTTGGGATGAAGACTGTGGCTATTTCTCTTATGTAATTCACGATGAAAACGGTGATGCAAAAGAAAAGTACAGAACTGCCGACGGTGAAAACCTCAATAAAACTATGGACGGCATTTATCCTATTATCGCGGGTGCAGTAACCGAAGAACAAAAGAACAGAATTCTCGGCCACTTAAAGAGCGATGACGAAATGTTCAGCCCCGTTGGTATCAGTGCTGTTGATAAAACCGCATCATATTATATAACTAACGGCTATTGGAACGGCAATGTGTGGCTTTCACATCAATGGTTTGTGTGGAAAACTATGCTTGATTTGGGTGAAACAGATTTCGCATTCAGAATTGCAAAAACTGCCCTTGACGCGTGGAAACGCGAGGTTGAATATTCATATTATACTTTTGAAATGTTCAATATAACTTCTGGCAGGGGAGGTTGGTTCCATAATTTTGGCGGACTTTCAACCCCCATCAACATCTGGACTAACGCATATTTCAAGCCCGGCACATTCTCAACGGGTCTTGATACAATGGTTATGTACAGTAATTTTAATGAAGACTCAACAGAGTTCAATTGCAAACTCAGATACTACGGCAAAAACGAAAAATATTCAGTAATTGCCGTAATGAGTGATAAGTGCGATTATGCGGTTACCGTTGACGGTGAAAAAGCCGATTTCTCACTTCGCGACAAGGGTATAATTGAAATTACCCTCAGCGGAAATGAAAAATCAGCCGAAATTATAATAAATGCAATTTAACTTGTGTAATCCTCAATAATTTTCTGTAATTCACCGAGATTGTCTGCCCGTATTCCCTCCTTTAAAAGCAGGCGGTCGTGCTCAGGGAATTCTGAAACATATGTGTCATATACATCAATGGGTATTGTGTCAGTATTTTTGAATACTGCGATTTTACCTTGATATTCTGTAACTGTATAGTAGTCGTTTCGCGGGGTGTACGGATTTTCTCGCACATTATTTTCAAGGTCGCGGTTAAGTACCATAAAAAGTCCCGCAATCACACAAATACAAAGTGCAGAAAATAGTATAACTTTTGTGTGTTTTTTCTTCATTGATTACACTTCCTTTATTTAAGGCGTATTTAGTTCGGCTATTCTCACCTTATATTTTTATCAATTTTATTACAAATTATTAAAAAACATTAAAATTATAAAAAAATACTAAACATTTCATAAGTTTTGTGCTATACTTAATGTGTATAATTGTAAAACTGTGTTTTCAAAACAGTTTCGGAGGAATTTTATGAAAAGAAGGACTCAAAAAACTAAAGCTAAAAAGCCAATGTCACCGGGCAAAAAGAAGTTTTTGACCGCCTTGTTGGCAGTTGCTTTTACAGGCTTTATGACCTGCTTCATAATCGGCTGTTATATTCTCACAAGTGCCGTAAGCACAGTAAACGGCGAGCGTATTATTGACCTTGAATTCTATAAAGAGAATCAGGACCAGACTACAATCGTTTATGCTATGGACGAAGAGAATAAGCCCGTTGAAATTGCCAAGCTTCATGGCGAGCAGAATCGCGTGTGGGTTGAGCTTGATGAAATGTCTGAATGGATGGGTAAGGCATTTATTGCTATTGAAGATAAGCGTTTCTACGACCACAAGGGCGTTGACTGGTTCAGTATGACGCTGGGTATTGCGCGTTCTTTTGTAGCTAATGACGGTCAAATGCGCGGTGCTTCAACACTTACGCAACAGCTTATTAAAAACCTTACCGGTGAAGCGGGCAGAAATATTAATCGAAAATATTATGAAGTCCTTTCTGCGTTAAATCTTGAAAAATATTATGATAAAGACGAGATTTTAGAAGCTTATCTTAATACAATTTACTTGAGCCATAACTGCTATGGTGTCCAGACTGCTGCCGAGACATATTTCGGTAAGGATGTTTCAGAACTTAATATTGCTGAATGTGCATCTATTGCAGTTATTACTCAGACACCGGCAGATTATGACCCTCTTTGGAAACCTGAGGCTAATAAAAACCGTCAGGAATGGTGTCTTGGCAGAATGCTTGAAGACGGTATGATTACACAAGAGCAGTATGATGAAGCAATGGCTTATGAGCTTATTTTCACAAACAGTGAAAAATATGTTGCCGAGCACGAAGAAAAAGTAGAGTCTGCAACTGACAACGAGGTTCAAAGCTACTATGTTGACTATGTAATCAGTTCTGTTATTAAAGACCTTAAAGAACAAGGTTACTCAAGCTATGAAGCAAACAGAATGATATATTCCGGTGGCTTGCGAATTTACTCAGCAGTTGATATGAATGTTCAGAAAATCGTTGAAGATGTTTATGTTCACCGTACAAACTTCCCAAGCGAAAGAGTGAACAGTGCAGCAGAGGCTTCACAATCAGCAATGACCATTATGGATTATAACGGCAGAATTGTTGCTCTTGTGGGCGGTGCGGGTGAAAAAACAGAAAACCGTTCGAATAACCGAGCAGTTTCAGCCGTGCGTCAGCCAGGTTCTTCAATTAAACCATTGGCTATTTATGCACCTGCTATGGAAGAAGATTATATTACTTGGTCATCAAAAATTGTGAACTATGGTATCACATGGAAGGGCAAGCGCTGGCCTGATAACTACGGCGGTAAAGCAGGCTCGCCCGATAGCTATGTAACTGCACAATACGCAATTGCAATTTCATATAATACCGTTCCTGCACAGTTGCTTATGAAAATGGGCTTTGAAATGAGTTATGATTACTTAACTGAAAAGTTCCACATTTCAACAATGATTGATGGCGTAGACAGTGTTTCACCATCAGCACTTGCAACAGGCGGTTCTAACGGCGGTTGTACAACTCTTGAAATGGCTGCAGCCTTCGCAACATTTGGTAACGGCGGTAAATATTATGAGCCATATTGCTATACAAAGGTTACTGACAGTACAGGCGAAAATATTATTTTGCAGACAGATACATCAAAATATGAGCAGGCAATTTCACCCGAAACTGCTTATGTTATGAATCAAATGATGCAGACCGTTATCTATGGCTCAATGGGTACAGGTCGCGGTTATGGAGTTAAAAACTTTAAAACTTTCGCGAAATCAGGTACAACATCAAACAATAATGACCGTTGGATGTGCGCGGGTACTCCTTACTATGTTTCAGCCGTATGGTTCGGTTATGATTACAATAAAGAAATCAGAGCAAGCGGAAATCCCGCAGGTATAATCTTTAAGACGGTTATGGACAGAGTTCACGAAAACCTTGCGTCAAAATCCTTTGAAACATATACTGATGATGTTGTGAAGCTCACATACTGTTCATCATCAGGTCTTATCGCAGGCGAGAATTGTTCATCAAAAGCAACGGGCTGGTACAAAAAGTCCAATATTCCTGCAAAGTGTACAAATTGCGGTGCAGTAGCTGAGCCTGAAGAGTCAACAACAGCAGTAACCGATACACCGAGTACCGATGACACAACCTCAACGACTGCACCTCCAACTACTACAGAGCCCCCAACTGAAGCTCCACCCGTGGTTGAAGAGCCAAGCGGTAATGAGGAGGCAGCGGCATAATGGTTATAATGTCCGTTGATTACGGTGATGTGCGTACGGGAATTGCAGTTTGCGATAAAATGCAGATTTTAGCATCTCCCGTGTGCGTGATTACCGAAAAAGACCGCGACAAGCTTGCCGACAAAATCACAGAATTAGCCCGCGAGAAAAAAGCAGAGCGAATTTGTGTGGGACTTCCGCAGAATATGGACGGAAGCTACGGCTTTCGCAGTGAAGCCTGCCGTGAGCTTGGCGAAATTCTGAAAGAAAAAACGGGACTTCCCGTAGCGTTTCAAAATGAGCGTCTCACAACTGTTTCGGCTCATAATATTCTCAATACTGCCGATGTGCGCGGTAAAAAACGCAAGGCAGTAGTTGACGCAGTTTCAGCGGTTTTAATTCTTGAAGATTATCTTAAAACAATCTAAAATATGACAAATTAAATGCTTGATACCTTGTATAATGGTGTCAAGCATTTTTTTGTTGGTGATTGTTTTGAATGTATATGTTGATGTTCTGATAATTATAAATACCTTGGTCAATTATTTTATGTTGCTCGCCGTAAGAAAAATTACCCGAGCCCATACATCTCGATGGAGAATCGCCTTTGGCTCTCTTGTGGGCGGGGTATCATCAATGCTTATTTTTATTGAGAATTTAGGCGTTATAATGACCTTTTTAAAGCTTGCTAGCGCACTTTTAATGACTGTAATAACCTTTGGTATAAAACCATTTAAAAGCCTTTTCAAAAAGCTTTTTTGGTTATTTGCCATAAGCTTTGTATTCGGCGGATTAATGTTTGCAGTTTACATTTTCTTTGATACCGATATTTTAATCTATACCAACGGAATTGTATATTTTGATATTGACTTGACTTTTCTTGTGGTCTGTTCAGTTTTATCGTATATTGTAATAACCGTGATAACTAAATTCACCGATAAAAAAGCCCCGAAAAGTCAAGAGTACTATGTTACAATTCAGCAAAATGGTAAAATCGTTTCCTGCAAGGCACTAATGGATACGGGTAATAACTTGCGTGAGCCCTTTTCGTCGTTACCTGTGGTTATGGTAGAAAAGGACTTGTTTAATCAGTTCCATATGCCAAACGAGAAGCTTCGTCTTATTCCTGCTTCCACAGTTAGCGGTGAAACATTGATAAAAGCTTTTCGACCTGACTTTTTACAAATAAATGACTATAAAACAGATAAAATTTACATAGGTGAAAGCACAATGCCCCACGAAGAATACAAAATAATACTCAATATAAATCTTGAAGGAGAAATGCATAATGACTAAGATGAAACTGTTTTTTCTAAAACTTTATTTGAGGCTGTTTAAAAGGGGAGTTTATTATATAAACGGCCCCATTTCTTTACCTGAGCCACTAACCAAAGAAGAAGAGCAAGCTTTGAGTGAAAAACTTAGTACGGGTGATGAAAAAGCCCGCGAGCAGTTGATTACCCATAATCTGCGACTTGTGGTGTATATTGCTAAAAAATTTGAAAGCTCGGGCGTGAATATTGAAGATTTAATTTCAATCGGCACAATAGGGCTTATTAAAGCGGTTAACACTTTTTCTCCCGAGAAAAATATTAAGCTTGCAACCTATGCCTCGAGGTGCATTGAGAATGAAATTCTAATGCATCTTCGCAAAATAGCCTCGCAGAAAATGGAGGTATCTCTCGATGAACCACTAAATACCGATTGGGACGGAAACGAGCTTATGCTATCCGATGTGCTGGGTAGTGACGGCGACGAAATTAATCGTGAAATGGAAGACGAGGACGAAAAAAGAATTCTGTTAAAGGTAATTGATACTCTGCCACAGCGTGAGCGTGAAATTATTGATATGCGTTTCGGACTTGGTGAAAAGCCGGAACTCACACAAAAGCAGGTCGCCGATAAATTAGGTATTTCACAAAGCTATATTTCGCGACTTGAAAAAAGAATTATTAAAAGAATAGGCGACAAGCTTAAAGCACAGACAAAGTAGATAATACTTAAAAATTAACTAAACATTTTTCCCGAAAACTATGTTAATTATTAAACAAATGTGGTATAATTATAAATCTTGAAAGAATATGTAAAAATATTAGAAAAAGAAGGGTTAATTATGACTTACGATGTAGCAATTGTAGGTGCCGGTGTTGTGGGCGGACTCATTGCTCGCGAGCTCAGCCGTTATCAGCTTAATGTAGCTTTGCTTGAAAAGTGCAATGATGTTGCAATGGGTACAACAAAGGCAAATAGTGCTATTGTGCATGGTGGCTTTGATGCTCAAAACGGTACTTTTAAAGCAGAACTCAATGTTAAAGGTACTGCTATGATGCCCGAACTCTGCGAAAAGCTTTCAGTTCCTTTCAAAAAGAACGGTTCTGTTGTTGTGGCTTTTTCAGACAGCGAAATGGAGCACATTAAAGTACTTTATGACAGAGGTATTAAAAACGGAGTTCCCGGTCTTTCTGTTATCGACCAAGCCGAGCTTCGCAGAATTGAGCCCAATATCAGTGATAAGGCAGTAGGTGCACTTCTTTGTGAGAGTGCGGGTATTGTATGCCCCTATGAGCTTACAATCGCAGCCGTTGAAAATGCTGTAACAAATGGTGTTGAGTTTATTAGAAATTGCAATGTAACTGCAATTGAAGATAATGAAAACGGATACACACTCAAAACTTCATTGGGTGACATTTCAGCAAAATACATTATCAATGCAGCAGGTAATTTCTCTGATGACCTTGCTCGTATGGTAGGGGATAACTCAATCGAAATTATTCCTCGTAAGGGTGAATATTATCTTCTTGATAAATCAGTCGGCAACTTGGCAGTTCATACAATCTTCCAATGCCCCAACGAAATGGGTAAGGGTATTCTTGTAACTCCCACAGTTGACGGTAACCTTCTTATCGGACCAACAGCTATTAATCAGAATGATAAAGAAGATACCGATACAACCCCCGCAGGACTTATGGAAATTGTGGCAAAGGCACTTAAATCTGTTCCAACAGTTTCTCAGAGAAATGCTATTACTTCCTTCGCAGGTGTTCGTTCACATCCCGTAAGCGACGATTTCGTTATTGGCTGGTGTCCCACAAGTGAGAATTTCCTCAATGTTGCAGGTGTTGAATCTCCCGGACTTTCTTCTGCCCCCGCAATCGCAACTTATGTTCGCGATATCCTTGCAGAAAAAGTAGAGCTTACAGAAAAAGATGGTTATACCGAAACAAGAGAAGAGCCTGTTCGTTTCCGTCATATGAACGACGAAGAAAGAGCAGAGCTTATCAAGAAGAATTCAGCATACGGAAGAATTGTTTGCCGTTGCGAAACAATAACCGAGGGCGAAATCATTGACGCTATCAAGGCTCCCGCGGGTGCTCGCGATGTTGACGGTGTAAAACGCCGTACCCGAGCAGGTATGGGACGCTGTCAGGGAGGATTTTGCGGTAGTAAGGTTGTTGAAATCCTCGCACGCGAATTGGGTGTACCAATGAGTGACATCACAAAATTCGGTGGCGAATCAAAAATTATTTATGAGAGAACAAAGTGAGGTGCGCTGAAATGTTAGATTATGAACTTGCCGTAGTAGGTGGCGGTCCCGCAGGTATGGCGGCGGCACTTAAAGCTCGTGAAAACGGCGTTGAAAAAATTATAGTGTTAGAGCGTGCCGAGACTCTCGGCGGTATTCTTGAGCAGTGTATTCACACAGGCTTCGGTCTTCACTATTTCGGAGAAGAACTTTCCGGTCCTGAATATGCAGGCAGATTTATGAAATTGCTTGAAGATACCGACATTGATGTTAAAACTGACACAATGGTTCTCGATATAGACGAAAACAATGTGGTTACTGCAGTAAATAAAAAGGACGGACTTCTCAAAATCAATGCAAAAGCAGTAGTTCTTGCAATGGGTTGTCGTGAAAGACCCCGCGGTGCTCTCAGTATTGCAGGTAGTCGTGCCTCAGGTATTATGACTGCAGGTACTGCACAGAAATATGTAAATATTGACGGCTATATGCCCGGTCATGAGGTTGTAATTCTTGGCTCAGGTGATATCGGTCTTATTATGGCTCGCCGTATGACTCTTGAAGGCGCAAAGGTTAAAATGGTTTGCGAGCTTATGCCGTATTCAGGCGGTCTTACAAGAAATATTGTGCAGTGTCTTGATGACTTCGGTATTCCGCTTAAATTAAGCTGCACAGTTGTTGCAACTCACGGTAAAGGAAGACTTGAAGGTGTTACAATCGCAAAGGTTGACGAAAAGCTTCAGCCAATTCCCGGTACAGAAGAATATGTTCCTTGTGATACATTAATGCTCTCAGTTGGTCTTATTCCCGAAAATGAGCTTTCAAAGAATTCAGGACTTGAGCTTGACCGCATTACAAACGGTCCTCGCGTTGACGAATACCGTGAAACAGAGCACGCAGGTGTGTTTGCTTGCGGTAATGTTTTGCAGGTTCACGATTTGGTTGACTATGTTACAGAAGAAAGTCAGATTGCAGGTCTCGGCGCGGCTAAATACATAAAGGGCGAAAAGGTAACAGGCGAGTGCGTAAATACTCAGGGTATTAATGGTGTTCGTTATATTGTTCCCCAAAGAATTAACCGCGAAACTGATACTGATGTTAAACTCTATTTCCGCGTAGGCGCAGTATTCAATAATGCGAAAATCGTCGTTGAGTGCGACGGTAAAGAGCTTCTTTCAAAGAAAAAGAAGAAACTTTGCCCCGGCGAAATGGAATATGTTACACTTAAACAGTCTGTAGTTGCAGAACTTCCTGCAAATGCAACAATCACAGTAAGAGTGGAGGCGTAAGTTATGGAAAAAAGAGAACTTGTATGCGTAGCTTGTCCTTTAGGCTGTCCAATTACTGTTACTTTTGATGATGACGGCAATGTTGCCACAGTTACAGGTAATACCTGTAAGCGCGGTGACGCTTATGCCCGTACAGAAGTTACAAACCCCACAAGAATGCTCACAACCACCGTTAGGGTTGAGGGCGGTAGTGCTTATGTTGTACCCGTTAAAACTTCAAATCCAATTCCAAAGGGAATGATGATGGAATGTATGAAGGTTATTAACGAGGCTTCAATTAAAGCACCTGTTAATATCGGCGATGTTGTAATCGAGAATATTCTCGGCACAGGCGTTGATATTGTTGCGACAAATTATGCTGAGTAAGAAAAGCTTTGAGTTGGCGGCGGAGGTTACTCCGTCGCCTCGTCAGTTGGAATGGCAAAAGTTAGAAATGTACGCTTTTTGCCATTTCGGTACAAATACATTTACGGGTCGCGAATGGGGTGACGGAACGGCGTCACCGCAAGTGTTCAACCCTAAAAAGCTTGATGCTCGTCAATGGGCGAGAGAGATTAAAAACGCAGGACTTCGCGCCATTATTCTCACTTGTAAGCACCACGACGGCTTCTGCCTCTGGCAAAGTGAATATACAGATTATTGTATGAAAAACAGCCCATATAAAAATGGTAAAGGCGATGTTGTACGTGAAGTAGCTGATGCCTGCCGTGAATATGGATTGGGCTTTGGTGTTTATCTCTCACCTTGGGACAGACACGAGCAAACCTATGGCACAGGCGAAGAATATAATACATATTTCAAAAATCAGCTTACTGAGCTTGCCACAAAATACGGTGATATATTCTGTTTCTGGTTTGACGGTGCTTGTGGCGAGGGCAAAAACGGTAAAAAGCAGGTCTATGATTGGAATTCATATTTCGCGCTTATCCGTGAATTGCAACCTAATGCAGTAATCAATATTTGCGGTCCCGATGTCCGTTGGTGCGGTAACGAAGCAGGCAAATCAAGAGAAAGCGAATGGAGTGTAGTTCCCGCATTTGTTGGTAATCAAGAGTACACCGCCGAGCACTCTCAACAAGAGGATAATGCGGAATTTGCAAAGAAAGTAGATGCAAAAACGCAGGATTTAGGTAGTAGAGAGTTCATTGAGGGCGAAACCAATTTCATTTGGTATCCTGCCGAGGTTGATGTTTCAATCAGACCGGGTTGGTTTTATCACAGACGCGAGGATTTCAAAGTGAAATCCCTTAAAAAGCTTATGCAGATTTATTGGGGCAGTGTGGGTGGTAACTCCTCGTTGCTTCTCAATATTCCGCCAGATAAAAATGGTCTTCTTGCAAAAGCTGATGTGCGTGCACTCCGCAAATTCGGTAAAGAATTGCGCCGTGAATTCCCCGAAAACCTTGCAAGTAATTGTGCTGTATCATCTTCTTCACAACTCGACGAAGAGCATAATGCAAAAAATATTCTTAATGAAAACGGCTATTGGCAGTGCGGTGCAGATGACGAAAAGCCCGAAATCGAAATTCGCTTTAATTCGCCCATAATTGCCGATAAAATCGTTCTTAAAGAGAATATCGCAACAGGTCAGCAGATTGAAAGCTTTGAGGTTTTTGCTGATAATGGCAACGGGTATGAAAAAATTTGTACTTCAACCGTAATCGGTGCAAAGCGAATTTGCCGATTCAAAAAACAAAAGCTCAACGCAGTTAAAATTGTAATCATTTCTTACCGTGTAAAAGCAACTCTAAACAAAGTAGAGCTCTATTGTAAAAAGTAAACCAAACCAAAACAAAACCCCAACTCACTGAGTTGGGGTTAATTATATATATTCGTGATTGATTTATTCGTTGTTTGTTTCTGTATCAGCCTCAACAGCTTCAACATTTACATCAGCAACTGTTTCGTTTTCAATTTCAACTGTTTCACCCTCACCATTAAGGTTAAGAGCCTGAAGTCTTTCCTGACGCTTAATTGCAAGCTCAGCCTGCATCTGCTTTTTGAATTCGCCATCAACATTGAAGAACATAAGCGTTACGCCGTAAAGGAAACGAGCAATCGCGGGCATTAAGCAGAAGATTGCCCAGAAACCGAGAAGTGTTTTTTCGTTTGATTCGGGAACAATATTGCCGAATTCGTCTTTATGAGCAACATAACCAACTGCTGAAATAACAACACCTGAAAGAAGCTGTGTAATTGAGTTAGCAGCCTTACCGAAGTAGTTCTGAACAGTCTGAACAAGAGCTTCGTTTCTCATACCTGTTTTCCATTCGCTGTAGTCATAAACATCGCCCTGAAGAACAGCACCCGCAACATTCATGAGCTGGTTAGGAAGACCGCAGACAGTAAGGCAAAGAGTGAGAATTGCGAGGTTTACGATTGTATTACCGCCGTCCCAGTCAACAAGGAAGCCTCGTCTTTCTGACGCTCTGTCCATACCGATAAGACCTATAAGGAATGTGCCTGCATAGGCGATACCTGCAAAGATACCTGATGCAACTGCAACCTTTTTAGCACCGAACTTGCGAATAAGCTTGGGAGCGAGAGGAACCATAATATAGTTGGGAATACCTGTGAAAAGGCCTGCAATTGAGCCGTGACCAACATTCTTTGAGTTGTGCATCCAATAGAAGCTTTCACTTGATGCACCAACTGATTTAAAGCCGTTGAAGAAGCCTGAAAGAACAAGAATAAACATAGGTCTGTTCTTGAAAACATTCTTGAAAGAATCAATAACGCCAACTTCTTTCATCTGCTCACGGGAAGCAAGCGGAACTCTTTCTCTCATTGCATAGAAGCCAAAGAATGCTGTGAATGCCGCAATAAGACCGATGGCAACCGCAAAGCCTGTGTAAACATCCTGCATACCGATTGCATTCTTTGTAAGACCGGGCAAGAAACCAACGCACATTGAAGCAATTGAGGGGAGGAATACACCGAAAAGCTCAGTGAACTTTGATGTGGCAATAAGATTGTCACGCTCGTTGTTGTTCGGTGTAATATTGTAAAGCATAATTGTCCAAGCACCAAAGTATGACATACCAAGGTTATAGACGAAGATAGCCACAATAGTCCAAATGATTTTCTGCCACTCGTGTACAAGGAATGACGGTGTAGTGAAGAGCATTATCATTGCTATTGCCCAGAAGGGTGTGGGAATGATAAGCCAAGGACGAAGTCTTCCCCAACGGGTTCTTGTTCTGTCAATAATAAGACCTGAAATTGAGTCGTCAACTGCGTCATAAATTGACTCGATGAACATAATAATACCGTATGTACTACCTGACATTCCAAGAAAGCTGATAGCAAAGAACTGACGGAATGCGTTAACATACTGGCTTAAGTTTTTCTGACCGAAAGATGTAAGAAGATAGCCCGCAATTTCTTTTGGACGAAGATATCTTCTGTCGTTAGAAGAAGCTTGTTGAACTTCAACCTCTTCGGTAACAGTGGTTGTGTTTGTGTTTTCCACTTTTCAATCACGCCTTTTTGTAAAATCCGTATATTACATAAATATACATATTAACTATACCATAATAAAAAGAAATAATCAACCAAAAATGAAAAATTTTGGTTGATTAAATTTTGCTTTATTTGAATTTTTGTGAGAATGCAACCGCTAATGCGTCACAACGCTCGTTTTCGGGGTGTCCCGCGTGACCTTTGACCCATTCAAATTCATATTCGTGTTCAGCGAGAAGATTAAGAAGTCTATCCCATAAATCAGGATTAAGTGCGGGCTTTTTGTCAGCTTTTCGCCAACCGTTTTTGCGCCAACTCTCAGCCCAACCCTTTGTGATACCATTCACAACATAAGAAGAGTCAGAATAAATTTTAACCTTGCATTTTCTTTTAAGCGCCTCAAGCCCGTTTATCACCGCCAACAATTCCATTCTGTTGTTGGTGGTTTCCGCTTCACCGCCCGAAAGCTCTTTTTCTGTACCGTTACAGCGAAGTATTGTTCCCCAACCACCCGGACCGGGGTTCCCCGAGCAAGCACCGTCTGTAAAAATTTCTACAAAAGTTAGCTTTTCCATAAAAACCTCTGAATAAAAACTTTAAAAAATTACTAAAATAATTTTATCACGGCTTTCCGATTTTCTCAATAGAATTTATAATATTTTTTATTTGTTACATATAAGTTCAACGCATTTTATCCGCCTTGACATTTATAATAAAAAATAGTATTATATAATGACCAATATATTGAGTTATTATGGGTTTTTGTGCATATAATTTTATATCATTGATTTTTTACCGACTAAAGCCTTGAAAGTCGGGTACATATATTTTTAGTTTCAAAATAATAAAGGAGGAAATATGGCTAAACAGAAAAACGAAAAAACAGTCCAGAATAATGAAGTAAAGCGTAGTTCAAAACCTAAACAGACAAGCAAAAATAAACAGAATAAGCCAAAAAAGAATTCTGTCAGCAAAAAGCAGACAGTAAAGAATACAAACAAATCAAATAAGCCCAAACCCCAGCAGAATAAGAAGAATAAAGCACCTAAAAAGGCAGAAATCGGCATTAAAATCGCGTTTTTGGGCGGACTTAATGAAGTCGGCAAGAATATGACACTCTATGAGTGCGGCGAAGATATGATTTTGGTGGATTGCGGTCTTGCATTCCCCGAACCCGATATGCTCGGCGTTGACCTTGTTATTCCTGATTTCACTTATGTTGAAGAGAATGCCGATAAAATCAAAGGTATATTTATTACTCACGGTCATGAGGACCATATCGGCGGCCTTGCATATCTTCTCAAAAGAGTAAATATTCCCGTGTACGGCACAAAGCTTACAATCGGTCTTATCGAGAATAAACTCGCAGAGCACAAAATTCTCGATATCGCAAAGCTCAATGTAATCAAGCCCAAAGATAAAGTGAAGCTTGGTTGCTTTGAGGTTGAGGCAATTCATGTTAACCATTCAATTCCCGATGCCTTGGCACTTGCAATAAGCTCGCCCGCAGGTCTTATTCTGCAGACAGGTGACTTTAAGATTGACACAACTCCCATCGATGGTGATGTTATAGATTTAGCACGCATTGCAAAGCTTGGTGAAAAAGGCGTATTATGTATGCTTTCAGACTCCACTAATGCACAGCGTCCCGGATTTACCGCAAGTGAAAGAACAGTCGGTGAATCCTTTGAAAGATTATTCCAAAAAGCAGACGGCAAGCGACTTATCGTTGCAACCTTTGCATCAAATATTCACCGTGTCCAGCAGATTATTGATGTTGCAAAATCTGTTGGCAGAAAAGTTGCACTTTCGGGCAGAAGCCTTGAAAATGTTGTTGAAACCGCTTCAAGACTCGGCTATCTCAATGTGCCTGAGGGCATTTTAGTAAGCATTGATATGGTATCGCGTTACCCCGACGATAAGCTTGTAATAATCACAACGGGCAGTCAGGGCGAGCCTATGTCAGCTCTTTACAGAATGGCATTTTCAGAGCACCGCAGAGTTGAAATCGGTAGCGGTGACTATGTAATCATTTCTGCAACTCCAATTCCCGGTAACGAAAAAACTGTCGGCAAGGTTGTCGATGAGCTTTTAAAGCGTGGGGCAGAAGTAGTTTATGAAAAAATGTATGATGTTCATGTGTCAGGTCACGCCTGCCAAGAAGAACTCAAATTAATGTTCAGCCTTGCCAAGCCTAAATTCTTTATTCCCGTTCACGGCGAGCAAAAGCATCTTCGCAAGCACGCACAGCTTGCCGAGAGTATGGGTATTGCGCCAGGTAATATATTTATTGCAGATAACGGTCGTCAGGTTGAACTCACAAAACGCAAAATGACCGTGCTTGATAATGTTCCTGCAGGTAAAGTGTTTGTTGACGGCTATGGCGTCGGTGATGTTGGTAATGCGGTTATCCGTGAGCGTAAGCGCCTTGCAGAAGACGGTCTTATAATCATCAGTGCAGTAATCGAAAAAGAAACGGGAATGTTAATTTCGGGTCCCGATATTGTGTCCCGCGGATTTGTATATGTTCGTGATTCTGAACAGCTTATTGCTGAAGCAAAGCTTGTGGCACAGATTGCAATTGATGAGTGTGTTTATGAGGGCAGAATTGATTGGGGTACAATCAGAAACAGGATAAGAGACGATATTTCTCATCTTCTTTATGAAAGAACAAAGCGCAGTCCTATGGTGCTTCCCATCATAACTGCGGTATAAGGTGATTTTATGAAAAAGCCCGGTAATTCAAAAAAAGAAAACAGAATTAAAGCACTTTTTAAGGTATATCCGATTACCTTTCTTTTCATTGTTGTAAGTGCTTTGCTTACCTGTGCCTTGATTTACTATAATTACTACATCGCAATTGCGGCTGTGGTAATTATTGCTGTGCTCTGTATTACGGGGCTTATCATAAAAGATATAGATTACCGTAAGCTTCAGGGTATTGTTTCGGCTCTGGAAAAGAAATTTTCGGCAGAGGGAAAAGGCGAGCTTCGTAACTTCCCAATGCCCGTGGTGCTTTTTGATAATACTGATAAAATAATATGGTATAACAGTATCTTTAAGCGCGTTTTCTTGAATGAAAAGCCCGCAGAGAGTGTTGATGTAAAGCAGTTCACATCAGGGCAGGGTATTGATATAATTCGTGAAAATATGTTTATCGAGTGTGAATACGGCAATAAAAAATATACCGTATTTTCAGGCACTACAGAATATAAAAAAGAAACAGTTTATTCTCTTTATTTCGTTGAGGATACCGAGCTTAAAAACTACAGAACGGCTTACGATAAATCACGCCCCGTGGTTATGATTATAAGTCTTGACGGTGTTGAGGATTCACTTCGTGACTTCCGCGAAAGTCAGCAGGCTGGAATTCTCGGCGGTGTTGAAACAATTGTTGAAAACTACTTTGCAAAATATAACTGTATTTCACGAAAGCTTGGCAATAACCGTTTTATTGCTTTGTGCGAAAAAGAAAGTTTTATGAAAATGAGAGAGGACAAGTTTTCGCTTCTTGCCGCAGTTCGTTCATATACATATAACGATAAAACTGTGGGCATAACTCTTTCAATTGGTGCGGGCACGGGTAAAACCTTGCCCGAATGTGAAACAGCGTCACGCAATGCTCTTGATATGGCAATGGGCAGGGGCGGTGACCAGATTGCGATTAAAACCGATAAAAATGACTTTGAATTCTTCGGCGGAGTTTCAAAGGGCGTTGAAAAGCGTACAAAGGTAAGAACCCGAATGGTAGCCTCCGCTATCGGCGAAATCATAAAATCAAGCAGTAATGTGCTTATAATGGGTCATCGTTTTGCTGACTTAGATGCTCTTGGCTCGGCAGTAGGCGTGGCAATTATAAGTAACGCCTTGGGCAAGGACGCAAAAATTGTAATGTCCTCAAAAACAACCCTTGCAATGCCTTTGGCAAAGCACCTTATTGCAAACGGTATGGATAATCTTCTTATTGAGCCCGAAGATGCCGACGAATATATTGATAAGCGTACACTTTTAGTGGTTGTGGATACTCATCGAAAGAGCTTTTTGGAATATCCCGAGCTTTTCGATTTGGTAAATACTGTTGTGGTAATTGACCACCACAGAAAAACCGTTGACCATATCAATAAAGCAGTTATTTTCTATCACGAGCCCAACGCTTCGTCAGCCTCTGAAATGGTGACCGAGCTTATTGAGTATATTGATGCTGAAGTTAAAGTACCGCAGGTATGTGCTGAGGCACTTATGTCAGGTGTTACGCTTGACACTAAGAATTTTGTTATGAAAACGGGTGTTCGTACCTTTGAGGCGGCGGCTTATCTTCGTTCTCTCGGTGCAGATACCGTTAAGGTTAAACAGCTTTTCTCAAACAGTATGAAAACTCAAAAGGATAAAAGTGAGGTTATGAAAAATGCCGCAATGTATGAAAACTGCGCGGTGGGTGTTGTTGATTTTGAAAGCGACGATGTGAGAATTGTCGCAAGTCAGGCGGCAGACGAGCTTCTTAATATCGACGATGTAAGAGCTTCGTTTGTAGCATTTAAAACAGGCGACACAATTAATATTTCAGCCCGTTCATATGGTGAGCTCAATGTTCAGCTTGTTATGGAGGAATTGGGCGGTGGCGGTCATCAGACTATGGCGGCTGCTCAGCTTCAGGGTGAAACCTTTGAAAACGCACTTTCGCGTTTAAAAAAGGCGATTGATACAGTAAAAGATAATCAGTAGAAATGAGGTATATATAATGGATGTAATTTTGAAAGCAGATGTTAAAGGATTAGGCAAAAAAGGTCAAAAGGTAAAGGCTTCTGACGGATATGCAAGAAATTTCCTTTTCCCTAAAGGACTTGCAGTTGAGGCTAATGCACAGAGCCTTACAGAGCTTCGCAATCGCGAGCAGTCAAATCAGCATAAAATTGATGTTGAGGTAGCAGCCGCTAACGAGTCAAAAGCAAAGCTTCAGGGCAAAACAGTAAAAATGACTGCAAAAGCAGGTAATAACGGCAAGCTTTTCGGCTCAGTAACCGCAAAAGAAGTAGCCGCAGAAATCGAAAAGCAGTTTTCGGTTAAGGTTGACAAAAGAAAAATCACAATGGATGATATTAAAAACTTCGGCTCTTATAAAATCGAGGTTAAGCTCTACACAAATATCGTAGCAGAAATGACGGTAATGGTAGGGGAGTAATATTTGTAACCACTGATTGCAATCTTATGCACAATTCTCAGCGGTTACTGTTTAGTGAAAAATGGAGAAATGATAATTATGGATAACAATTTTTTCTCAACTGAATTAAATCTTCCTTACAGCCTTGATGCTGAACAGGCAGTATTGGGTGCAATTTTAAAAGACCCGTCCTGCTTGCCTGTTGTTACAGATATGTTAAGAATAGAGCATATTTATTTACCACAGCATAAGGCTATTTATACTGCAATAATCAATATCGACACAATGGGTGGCAGAATTGACCCTCTTGTAGTTCTCGAAGAACTCAAAAAAGAAGGTGTCTATGACGATATTGGCGGTAAAGCATATCTTATGAAGATTGCAGATGCCGTTCCCTCAACCCAGAATGTTGAGTCATACATAAAAATTATAATTGAAAAATATTATCTTCGCACTCTTATGCTCACCGCTCGCGAAATTCTTGACAAAACAAGTGGCGGAACAGAATCTCCCGATTCCTTGCTCGATATGGCAGAGCAGAAAATCTATGATATCCGCCGTGGCAAGAACACTTCGGGCGCATCAAAGGTAAGCGATATTATCGTGTCCGATGTTTTTGAGCGTCTTAATAAGCTGGCAAGTGCCGACCCAAAAGAAAAAGAACAGTATATGGGTATTCCCACAGGCTTTTCTTATCTTGATAAGGTATTGGGTGGCGGTTTCCACCGTTCTGACCTTATAATCATCGGTGCTCGTCCCGCTATGGGTA
Source organism: Candidatus Fimenecus sp. (assembly GCA_045594645.1). Classification (GTDB taxonomy): domain Bacteria; phylum Bacillota; class Clostridia; order Oscillospirales; family Acutalibacteraceae; genus Fimenecus. The sequence goes on along the minus strand of JAZNYY010000092.1, from coordinate 6,776 downwards.
AAACAAGCTTTGCCTTGAATGTTGCAAGAAATATCGCAATGAAAGGCAAAAAAGTTCTTTTCTTCTCTCTTGAAATGTCAAAAGAGCAGTTGGCACAGCGTATTATTTCAACTGAAGCGAGAATTGTAAGCAATAAGCTCAGAACGGGCGAAATTAACGACGCCGATTGGGAAAAGCTTGGACTTGCACTTCAAAATCTTGTGAATTGTGAGCTTTATTTTGACGATACTGCAAGTATCAATGTTCCTGAAATGAAAGCCCGCGCACTTCGTACAAAAGATGTTGATTGCATTGTTATTGACTATCTTCAGCTTATGTCTGGTACAAAAAGAACTGATAACCGTGTTAATGAGGTTTCAGAAATTACCCGTAGCCTTAAAATGATGGCAAAAGACCTTAATGTTCCCGTTGTAACCTGCTCACAGTTGTCGCGTAGTGTTGCTAAAAATGCAAGTGACCACCGTCCGCAGATGACAGATTTGCGTGAATCGGGCTCAATTGAGCAGGATGCTGATATCGTTTTGATGCTTCACCGTGAAGATTACTATAAAAATGGTGAAGATGATGATGCCGAAAGTCCAACTGCAAATATTGCAGAGGTAATCGTAGGTAAAAACAGACACGGCTCAACTGAAACCGTAAAGGTTGCTTGGAACCCCGAGTTCACAATGTTCTCCACTCTTGAAAGGATTAAGGATGATATCTAAAGTTTTAAAAACAGTATCGGAACACCGAATGATTTCATCGGGTGACACTGTCGGAGTAGGACTTTCCGGCGGTGCTGATTCTGTTGCACTTTTACATATCCTTGTAACAAATAAAGACAAATTAGGTATTCAAAAAATTAAAGCAGTTCATATTCATCACGGTATCCGCGGTGTTGAGGCTGACCGTGACCTTGATTTTTCAAAAAAACTCTGCAAAAAGCTATGTGTCGAATTTGTTTCATTTAATATAAATGTTCCCGCCGAAGCAGAAAAAACAGGCGAGAGTATTGAAGAGTGTGCAAGAAGACTTCGTTATGAGTGCTTTGAGAAGGTAGAGTGTGAAAGGCTTGCAACGGCACACAATCTTAATGATAATGCTGAAACCTTGATTTTTAATTTGGCTCGTGGCTCATCTCTTTCTGGGCTTTGCGGAATTCCCTATACAAGAGAAAAATATATTCGCCCCTTGCTTGATTGCACAAGGGCAGAAATTGAAGAATATTTAACTGAAAATAATCTTGAGTATGTAACAGACAGCACAAATTTAAGTGACGAATACACAAGAAATAAAATCCGCCATAATATTTTGCCATTGCTTTTTGAATTAAATCCATCATTTGACAAAGCATTTTTAAAATGTATTGACTCTGTGAAAATAGCAGATGATTATATTATGACTTCTGCAAAGGATTTACTTTTAAAGGTGAGAAAAAATGATTATTATGATTTCTCATTGCTTGAAAGCTGTCATAAAGCGGTGAAAAATCAAGTTATTTCTTTAATTTTGAAAGAACAGAATATTAAAAATATAAGCAGAGAGTATATTTCAGCAGTAAACCATATTATCAAAAACGGAGGTAAAACGAGCCTCGGAGGTAATATTACGGCATTTGCTGAGCGTCAAAAATTGTATTTTAATGAGCCTCTAACTGCTGAAGGTTTTGAAATATCATTAGAGTTTAAAAGTCAGCAAGTCGCAACGCCCGTCGGTGTTTATTCAGTTAATATTATTGACAAAAAAGATTTACAAAAACTTAATATAAAAAATATAGACAAATTTATAGATTGTGATAAAATATCAAGTGATGTTTTTGTGCGTAATCGTCGTGAGGGCGATAGCTATAAGCCTTTAAACAGAGGAACAAAAACTCTTAAAAAGCTTTTAAATGAGGCAAAGATACCCGTTTGCGACCGCTCAAAAATGTTAATACTTTCAGATAATGAGGGTATTATCTGGACAGAGCTTTTCGGCGTAAGTGAATATTATAAAGCCGATGAGACTACTGAAAAATTTGTGGAAATAATTAATTTGGGGGATAAATAAAATGTTAAATGATATTGAGAAGGTGCTTCTTTCTGAAGAAGAATTAAAAAATATTGTAGAACGCCTCGGTGCACAGATTACCGAAGATTATAAAGATAAAAATCTTGTGCTTGTTAGCGTTCTTAAAGGCTCAGTAATATTTATGGCTGACCTTATGCGTGCAATTAAAATTCCTTGCCAGATAGACTTTATGTCAGTTTCAAGCTATGGCTCGGGCACAAAAACATCGGGCGTGGTTAAAATAATCAAAGACCTTGATAATGAAATTGTCAGCGGTAACGATTTGTTAATTGTTGAAGATATTCTTGATAGCGGAGTTACTCTTGAATATCTTATGAAGGTGCTTTCTGCAAGAAATCCCAACAGCATCAAAATCTGCACCTTGCTTGACAAACCCGAAAGACGCAAAGCGAATGTAAAGGCAGATTATGCGGGTGCACAAATTCCCGACGCATTTGTTGTCGGCTATGGTCTTGACTATGATGAAAAATACAGAAATCTATCGTTTGTGGGTGCATTGAAGCCCGCAGTTTACGAAAAATAAAAGGTATATACACATTAAATCACTGGAGTGAAAAACTAAATTGAAAAAAATTAACTGGAAAACATTAATTCCTTACATCTTGATACCCCTTCTCTTTGTGGGATTTGTCTTTATGTATCAGGAAGAAAGTAAAGAGCCCGACCTCACATATTCAGAGCTTATTCAGTATTTCCACGAGGATAAGGTGTCAGAGGTTGAGGTTGTAATATCAAGCGGAAAGCTTAAATATAAGCTTTGGAAAGACGACAAAACTTATACTTATGATTTGCCAAGCGTTGACCTTTTCATCAACGATGTTCACGAGGGTATTCTCGCTCATAATGACGCAAATCCCGAAAATTCTATTAAATATAATCTTGAAGCAGGCAAATCAGGTGCATGGCTTTCAAGTATGTTGCCATTGATTCTTTCAACAGCAGGTCTTATTCTTCTTATGGTAATTATGTTCAGAAAGATGAACACATCAATTTCAAGTGAGAATAACCGCGCAATGAATTTCGGTAAAGCCCGTGTAAAGCGTCCCGATGACGAGGCTAAAAAAGTAACCTTCGCAGATGTTGCGGGTGCTGATGAAGAAAAAGAAGAGCTTACAGAGCTTGTTGAATTCCTTAAAAATCCCGACGAATTCTCAAAGCTTGGTGCACGAATTCCCAAGGGTGTGCTTCTTGTCGGCCCTCCCGGCACAGGTAAAACACTTCTTGCCCGTGCAGTAGCAGGTGAGGCGAATGCACCGTTCTTCTCAATCTCAGGTTCAGACTTTGTTGAAATGTATGTTGGTGTCGGTGCTTCTCGTGTTCGTGATTTGTTTAAAGAAGCAAAGAAGAGCCAGCCCTCAATCATTTTCATTGACGAAATTGACGCTGTTGGTCGTCACCGTGGTGCAGGTATGGGTGGCGGACATGACGAGCGTGAACAAACACTCAACCAGTTGCTTGTTGAAATGGATGGCTTTGGTGCAAATGACGGCGTAATTGTTATTGCTGCAACTAACCGTCCCGATATTCTTGACCCCGCACTTCTTCGTCCCGGCCGTTTTGACCGTCAGGTAACAGTAGGATATCCCGATGTTAAGGGCAGAGAAGAAATCTTGCAGGTGCACGCAAAGAATAAGCCATTGGCTCCCGATGTTGATTTGCATCAGATTGCGGCAACAACAGTTGGGTTTACAGGTGCAGACCTTGAAAATCTTCTTAATGAAGCGGCACTTCTTGCGGCAAAAAGAAAGCTTTTGTCTATTACAATGGAAGAAATTGAAGAAGCTACAATGAAGGTTGTAATCGGTAGCGAAAAGAAATCACGCAAGATTACTGAAAAGGATAAGAGAATTACAGCTTATCACGAGGCAGGTCATGCTGTTTCCTCCTACTACCTTGAAAATAAAGACCCCGTAACACATATCTCAATTGTTCCTCGCGGAATGGCGGGCGGATTTACCCTCTATACTCCCGAAAAAGACGAAATGCATATGATGAAATCCCGTATGCTTGATGATATCGTGTCACTTCTCGGCGGCCGTGTTGCAGAAAAAATTATCTTCAACGACATTTCAACAGGTGCGTCAAATGACATTCAGCGCGCTTCTGAAATTGCCCGTAAGATGATTACAAAATACGGTATGAGCGAAAAGCTCGGACCAATCGCTTTCGGCTCTGATAATGACGAGGTGTTCCTCGGCAAAAACTACAACCACACAAGAAACTATTCTGAAAATGTGGCTGCAATTATTGACGAAGAGGTTGAAAAGATTATAAACGAGGCTTATGAAAGAACAGAAAAAATTCTTTCAGAGCATATTGACCAGCTTCATCTTCTTGCGGAAACTCTTGTAAAGCTTGAAAAGGTTAATGAAGAGCAATTCGTTTCTCTTATGGAAAAAGGCGAATTACCCGAAGAAAAAGAAGAGGTAACTCTCGAAGAAACTGAAGCAGGAGAAGTTTCAGAAGCTGTAGAAGTGGCTGAAGAAAACCCCGAGAATTCAGCAGAAACTACTGAAAACAGCGATAATGCATAAAATTGCATAAATGAAAAGAGCAACAGAGTGTTAATTCTGTTGCTTTTTTTGTTGATTTTAGATTGATTTTTTTAAATAAATAGTATAGAATATATATTAAATATTTTCACGCATTAAAGCGTTGTAACTAATAGCAAATACTTGGAGTGAGAAAAGTGAAACTTAATGGTTCAGAGATTTTAGCTGAAGTTTTAATAGAGCAGGGAGTTGACACCGTTTTCGGTTATCCGGGTGGCGCAGTCCTTAACATCTATGATGCTCTTTATAAATATAGTGATAAGATTAAGCATATTTTGTCTGCACACGAGCAGGGTGCTTCACACGCGGCTGACGGTTATGCTCGTGCAACGGGTAAAACAGGTGTGTGTATTGCAACAAGCGGTCCCGGTGCTACAAACTTGGTAACTGGTATAGCAACCGCTTATATGGATAGCGTTCCAATGGTTGTAATCACAGGTAATGTTGGCTCAGGGCTTATCGGCCGTGATGCCTTCCAAGAGGTTTATATCACAGGTATCACAATGCCTATTACAAAGCATAACTTTATGGTACAGAATGTTGATGAATTGGCAGACACAATCCGTGACGCGTTCCGTATTGCCAATACGGGCAGAAAAGGCCCCGTTCTCATTGATATTACAAAGGATGTTACTGCGGCAGTAACCGATTTTGAGCACAAAGAGAAAATTGTTATTAAAGACGAAACAGTTATCAATGCAGAAGAACTCAAAAAGGTTGCCGAAATCATAAATAAGGCTAAAAAGCCTGTTATTATGTTCGGCGGTGGCGTTGTTTCTTCAAATGCGTCAGAATTAGCCCTTGAGCTCGTAGAAAAAGCCAACATTCCATCATGCCACACTCTTATGGCGGCAGGTGTAATCGGATATAACAATCCGCTTAACCTCGGACTTTTAGGTATGCACGGCGGTTATGTAACAAATAAAGCCGTTGACGATGCAGATGTGCTTGTTGCAGTCGGTACTCGTTTTTCTGACCGTGTTGCACTTGATACAAACGATTTCGCAAAAAAAGCAACTATTATTCAGATTGATATTGACCTCAGCGAAATTAATAAGAATGTCGCTGTTGACCATTATGTAATCGGCGATGTTAAAAAGGTTCTCGAAAATCTTTTACCGCTTATTGAAAATAAAGACAGAGCAGAATGGCTTAAAACTCTTGAAGGCTATAAAGCAGTTGATTATAAACCTGTTGACGATGATTCACAGATTTTGCCCCATCAGTTAATCGGCGCAATCTGTGATATGGCAGGGGAGGATACCGTTGTTGTAACCGATGTCGGTCAGCATCAGATGTGGGCGGCTCAGTATGTTCACCATATCAATCCACGCGGTTTCTTAACAAGCGGTGGCTTGGGTACAATGGGCTATGGCTACGGCGCGGCAATTGGCGCAAAAGCTGCTTTGGGTGACGCTAAAAAGGTTGTACATATCACAGGTGACGGCTCGTTCCATATGAATTTAAACGAAGCCTGCACAGCGGTAAGCTATAATCTTCCCGTTATCACAGTTATTATGAATAATAAGGTTTTGGGTATGGTTCGTCAGTGGCAAAGATGTTTCTACGGTAAGCGTTTTTCAGAAACTGACCCACACCGTAAAACAGATTTCGTAAAGCTTGCAGAAGGCTTTGGCGCAAAAGGCTATTATGCCGAAACAATCGCACAGTTTAAAGACGCCTTTGCAGAAGCACTCAAACAGAACGGTCCCGTTTGGATTGAATGTGCAATCGATAAGGATGAACGCGTATTGCCTATGATTCCAGCAGGCAAAACAGTCAACGACATTATGATGGGCGACTGCTCAACCTGTCCAATGGATTGTGAAAATAAAAAATAAATAACACAATTTGTAGGGGACGCCGACTCGGCGTCCCTCGTTGTTTAATATCAATCCAATTTGAAGTAGTAACTATGTAGGGTCGCTTCATGAAGCGACCGAAAAAGTGATACCGCAAACTTCGACGGGCGATTCGTGAATCGCCCCTACAATATTAGTGGATAAAATAAAAAAGAGTACGGAATTTTCGTTCCGTACTCTTAATTTATGTATTTAGAATTTAGTTATTTATAAACTTATCTTCTTCGTTGTTCCAGCTATAAAGCTTTCTAACTTCTTCGCCAACCTTTTCTGCGGGGTGCTCAGAAGCTAACTTTCTCATAGCCTTGAA
>JAZNYY010000091.1:0-36124 GCA_045594645.1 Candidatus Fimenecus sp. | reverse complement strand
TCAATTGGGTCATACCATTGATGCATTGCCGCCATACCTTTAGTGAAATCGGGTGGGGGAACATCCTCTGTGCCGTCAATCTGAGCGTCTGTGTATGCTTTCCAGAAAGTACCGCCCGTAACCTCGGTCATTTCAACATTGTAAGAAATAAGTCTTTCATTAACCGTGCGGAGCTCTTTTATTGCTTCGGGGTTAAGTTTAACAAACTGTGCCATAATTTTCCTCTCCTTAATTTTTGTACAACATTATAATTATAACTTGTAGTCATCTCAATGTCAAATTCAAACATAATAATTCATATTTATTTAACAACAAAGTGTATATTATCTTGACTTGACTATAAAGTTTTGGTATTATATATTTATTAGTTAAAGCGTTGAAGTAAACGCTTTTTGTAGGAGGATTTTGTTATGGATTTAAAGAAAATTATTGACAAAAAGAATGACGCTGCTCAATTTATGATTGATGAAATCACTCATATTTGCACAAAGTTTGAAAAAAGAGCACCCGGCTCAAAGGGTGAACAGCAGGCTTGCGAATATATGGCAGACCAGTTAAAAGATTTAGGCTGTGACACAGTTTATGTTGACGAATTTAAAGAGAATCCCGATTCATTCTATGGTTGGATTTACTTTACAATCACATGCTGTTTCTTGGCACTCGCTTCATATTTCTTTATGCCCGTACTTTCAATTGTATTTATAGTGCTCGGACTTGCACTCTGTTTCTTACAGTTCGGTCTTTATAAGAAAACAGTTGATAAATGCTTTAAAGAAGAAATCGGTCATAATGCAGCAGGTTTTAAAAAGCCAACAGGTGAAGTAAAAAGAAGAATTATCTTCAACGGTCACCCTGATGCTACTTGGGAATGGCCTTTTAAATACAAATTTACATATCTTGGATTTGACATTCATATGATGCTCTGCTTTGTTGGTGCATTTTATACAGTTGGTATTGCTATTGCTCGTCTTACGGGTGCACTTGAGGGCGAGCTCGCAACAAAGCTCGGTCTTATCGGTCTTGTTTTTGCTCCTTTCTGGTTTGGTCTTTACTTTATGTGGAACAAAAAGAGAGTAGTTGACGGTGCTAACGATAACCTTTCAGGTTGCTATATCGGTATTGCAATTCTCAAAGCACTTAAAGAAGAAGGCATTGAGTTTGAAAACACAGAAATCGGCGTTGTTCTTACAGGCTCTGAAGAAGCAGGACTTCGTGGTGCAAAAGCTTGGTGTGAGGCTCACGCACATGAGTTCAACGATGTTCCCACATTTGTTTATTCTTATGATACAATCACTCAGCCCGAATATATGCAGGCAAACTATCGTGACCTTAATGCAACTGTTAAAGTTGATAAAGATGTTTCAGATTTATATGTTGAAGCTTGTGAAGAGCTTGGTATTAAATGTGGTAAGGGTGTAGTTCCACCACTTGGCGGTGCAACTGACTCTGCAGCATTTGCTCAGGCAGGTATGCGTTCAACAGGTATTACGGCTCTTAACCACGCACTTCCCGATTTCTATCATACAAGACTTGATACACCTGAAAAGCTTAATAAAGACTGTCTTGCAGATTGCTTTGCAGCAAGTGTTAAAGTTCTTGAAATGTTTGATAATGGTGCAAAGCAGTAAATATATAGACTTATGAAAAAAGTCGGTTGCTTACAAAGGCTTGTGATACTGGTTTTAATCGGTATCGTTGCAGTTGCGATGTGGTTTTTTGAAACAGGGTGTTTAATACAAAGATTTTTGGGTATTCCCTGTATGTCTTGCGGAATGACAAGAGCATTTTTCGCGTTTATAAACGGTAATTTTGCAGAGTCTTTTTCTTTGCATCCTATGCTTTTGTCTGTTCCTGTGCTTGCATTGATGTTTTTGTTCAGTGATAAGCTTTTTAAAGGCAAAACAAGAATAACGGCAATAATCATATTAGTTTTAATAATACTCGGCTTTGCCGTAAATTATGTTTTTAATCTTATTGGACTTTAATTAAGGAGGATATATTTATGTATTGTAAAAATTGCGGTAATCAGGTAGCTACCGACTCAGCAGTATGCCTTAACTGTGGTGTTGCAGCGGGTGCAGGCACAAACTTCTGTCCTAATTGCGGAGCACAGACAATGCAGGGCGCGGCAGTGTGCACAAGCTGTGGTGTAGCTCTTGGGGTGGCTCCTATTAACAATGTTCAGCGCAAGTCAAAGCTTGCGGCAGGTCTTCTTGGAATTTTGCTTGGATATTTGGGCGTTCATAATTTCTATCTTGGAAACACAGGTAAGGGTGTAGCACAGCTTCTCATTACGGTTCTTACTTGTGGCGCAGGCTCAATTGTTTCAGGTATCTGGGGTCTTGTTGAGGGTATTCAGATTTTAACAGGCTCAATCAATACTGATGCAAACGGTGTTCCTCTCGGCGAATAATTTCTAATTATTTACTCCCTTGCTGTTTGGCAGGGGAGTTTATTATTGCAGTTTATTTTTCTGTTCATTTTTTGTTAAAATATCGTTGAAATAGACAATCTGTTGTGTTATAATTATAATATTAAATTTATGAAAGAGGGATTTTATGAAAATCAATGACCTTTTGCATAAAGTCTATGGCACAAACCCAAACAATCCCGGCAGTCTTCAGCCCAAAGAAGCTATTGCTTATGGTGTTGCAGGTTTTGGTCAGAACTTTATTTGCACAATCATCGGTTCATACCTTACAATTTTCTTGACCGATGCTCTTCTATTTGGTGCGGCTGATGTTACTTTCGGTACAGTTACCGGCGCAATGGCAGTTGCATATTTAATGCTCGGTACTCGTATTTTCGACGCATTTAATGACCCCATTATGGGTTCAATCGTTGACAAGACAAGAACAAAGTGGGGTAAATGTCGTCCATATCTTAAATGGATGGCTATTCCTATTGCAATTATGACGATTGCTTGCTTCCTTCCTGTTTTCCAAGCAAAAGCAACATCATCATTCATTATCATTGCAATTATTTATGTTATCTGGTCAGTTGTTTACACAGTTGCCGATGTTCCTTATTGGGGACTTTCAACTTGTATGACAAATGATACAGTTGTTCGTGGTAATCTTCTTACAGTTACTCGTCTTCTTTGCACACTCGGTGCAGGTATCGTTACTGTTTTTGTTCCGATTATCACAAACGGAATTACAGCAAAATATAAATATACAGATGCTAATCTTGACCAAATTATGATAGACAAGGCTGATGAAATTTCAAAACTTGTTGCTAATCAGGGATTAACTATAGAAGAAGCGGCAAATACTTTTGTCGGTACTGTTATCAAGGGTATGGAAACCACAAATGCGGATACTCTTAAATGGACATATTTCATTTGTGCATTAGTTCTTGTTGTTTTAGCAATTCCAATGTTTTTCTATGGATTTAAACACACAAAAGAACGCTTCACAGCAGATGACAATCCACCAAGCTTTGGTCACAATATGAAGCTTCTTTTCAAAAATAAAGAACTTCTTCTTATTGTTCTTTCAGGTATCCTCGGCGGCGCAAGAATGGTTTATACATACACAGGCGGTCTTTACTTTGCAAAGTATGTTCTTCAGAACGAAGGTATGTATAGCTTAATTACACTTCTTGTTGTACCCGGCGGTCTTGTAGCATCACTCCTTGTTCCGTGGATGTCAAAGAAGTTCACAAAGAAATGGGCATATATTATCGTTCATCTCTTTGGCGGTGCGGTAATGGCTGTTATGTATTTCGTTGGCTATGATGAGACTTGGAAGCTTATTGTTGCCGCAATCGGACTTGTTCTTCTCGGTATTCCTCAGGGTGTTAACAACATCATCACTTATGCTATGATTGGTGATACTGTTGACTATCTTGAATGGAAAACAGGTGAGCGCGGTGAGGGTATCTGCTTCGCAATGCAGACACTTATCAATAAAATCGGTATGGCTGTTGGTGCATTTATCGGTGTTATTTCATTCGCAGCTGCAGGAATTGACGCTGAAACAGGATATATCTCAGCAGAGGGTGCAAATACTCTTTGGAATATGCTTGTTCTTTCAGGTGTTATCAGTATGTTCGCTTGTGCAGTTCCTATGTTCTTCTATACAATTACAGAGAAGAAGCAGGCACAGATGGTTGCTGAAATCGAAGCAAGAAAAGAATCAGCTAAAGCTGAATAATCATTATTATAAATTAACGGACGGCGGTGGTTTCATCGCCGTTCTTTTTTTGGTGAATTATGAAATACGAAAATATTGTAAAAGGGGAATTTGTTGACCGCCCCAACCGTTTTATTGCGAATGTTCTAATAAATGGTAAACCGGAAATCTGCCATGTTAAGAACACGGGCAGATGCAAAGAGTTGCTTATTAAAGGTGCAACGGTGTATCTTCAAAAATCAAATAACCCCAACAGAAAAACAAAATATGATTTGATTGCCGTACAAAAAGGCGAAAGACTTGTTAATATGGATAGTCAAATTGTAAATTATGTTGCTCTTGAATATCTGCCTCATATGTTTGAGGATATTACTTATGTAAAACCCGAGTGTAAATATGGTAATTCTCGTTTTGATATTTATGTTGAAACCGAAACAGACAAAATTTTCGTTGAAGTTAAGGGCGTAACGCTTGAAAATGACAGCGTAGTGCGTTTCCCAGACGCTCCAACAGAACGAGGAGTGAAACATCTCAAAGAGCTTCAAAAAGCCGTTACAGAGGGCTATAAAGCCTATGTAATGTTCGTTGTTCAAATGGATAATGTGCAACACTTTGAGCCAAACAAAGAAACACACCCCGAATTTGCAGAAACTCTTAAGGCGGTTAGCGAAAATGGTGTTAAAATTGTTGCGTATCAATGCAATGTGACACCCGAAAGCATTACAATAAAAAGTCAAATCCCTGTAAATATATAAAAATATCCCCGATGGAAAAATACTTCTATCGGGGATTATTCTATAGTATTTAATTATGTGTTTTATGAGCCAAATTGTGAAAGTAAGAAACCTGCAGCAACTGCAGAGCCGATAACACCTGCAACATTGGGGCCCATTGCGTGCATCAAAAGGAAGTTTGAGGGGTTGTATTTTCTGCCCTCAACCTGTGCAACACGAGCCGCCATAGGAACGGCAGAAACGCCTGCTGAACCGATGAGAGGGTTAACTCTGCCTCTTGTTACAATATTCATAAGTTTTGCAAAGAGTACACCGCCTGCGGTTGAGAAAGCGAATGCAAGCAAGCCGATACCAATGATAAGAAGTGTTTTGATATCAAGGAAAGTCTTACCTTCGGCAGTGGCACCAACTGTAACACCTAAAAGGATTGTTATAATGTTGCAAAGAGTATTCTGTGCGGTATCTGAAAGTCTGTCTGTAACTCCGCTTTCTTTGAAAAGGTTACCAAGCATAAGAAAACCGAGAAGGGGAGCAACATCGGGAATAAGAAGAACACAAATTACTGTAACAATAATCGGGAAGATAATCTTTTCAGCCTTACTAACTGTGCGAAGCTGATTCATTTTGATTTGTCTTTCTTTATCGGTTGTAAGAGCCTTCATAATGGGTGGCTGAATAAGAGGAATCAGCGCCATGTATGAATATGCCGCAACGGCTATAGGTCCTAAAAGGTGAGGAGCAAGCTTACCTGTAAGGAAGATTGCTGTAGGACCGTCAGCACCACCGATAATAGCGATTGATGCTGCTTCTTCCGCTGTAAACTGACCTGATGCAATTGCAATAAGGAATGCAACATAAATACCAAGCTGTGCCGCCGCACCTAAAAGAAGGCTTGAGGGGTTTGCAAGCAAAGGACCAAAATCCGTCATTGCGCCAACGCCCATAAAGATTAAGCAGGGGAATATACTCGATTTAACGCCGAGATATATAAGCCTTAAAACACCGGTGTCATACCAATGAGCGCCCTCAACAACCTCGCCCTCATAAGATGACATCATAAGCGGGTCAGCCATAATTGGCGGGTATATGTTTACCAAGAGCATACCGAATGCGATGGGGAGCAACAAAAGTGGCTCAAATTTCTTTACAATCGCAAGGTAAAGAAGAACAAATGAAACACCAATCATTACCCAATTCTGCCATTCAAGGTTTGCGAATTGAGACTGGCTCAAAAGTTCAATAAGTGCGTTTATAATTGACATTGAGTCTCGCCTCCGATTAGCCGATTACTGCAAGAACCTCATCAGTAGCAACTGATGCGCCCTTTGTTGCAATAACCTGCTTAATTGTACCTGCGCAGGGAGCAACGATTTCATTTTCCATTTTCATAGCTTCAAGGATGAAGAGAACATCACCCTCGTTTACTGCCTGACCGTTAGAAATGTTAACTGAAAGAACTGTGCCTGGCATTGGTGCAGTAACCTTTGTGCCGTCGCCAACTGCTACGGGCGCGGGTGCTGCTGCAGGAGCAGGAGCTGCCTCAACAACAGCAGGAGCAGGAGCTGCCACGGGAGCAGCAACAACAGGAGCAACTGCAACGGGTGCTGCTGTAGGAACAACAGATGTAACCATGGCTTCATTGAGCTCGTTTACTTCAACTTCATAATCATTTCCGTTCAATGTAACAACATATTTCATATTAAAAATCTCCTTAATTATTTCTCAATAAGTTTGATTGACTTGAATATCAGTCTGTCAAGGGGAATACCGCTCTGGTGGCTTACAATTGCCATAATTGTTGCGGCAGTTTTGTCATCTGTCTTATAAAGCTCAACATCATCAACAAGTCTGATTGATGTGAATTGAAGACGCTCTAGCGGAATACCACTTTCGTGGCTTACAATTGCCATTGCCATTGCGGCACTCTTGAGGTCAGTTTTGTAAAGCTCAACTCCGCCCGAATAAACTACAGGGGCCGTTGCGGCAGCAACAGGAGCGGGTGCAGTAGTAACTGCAGGAGCAGAAATTGCCTTTGGTTCTTCTTTATCTTCTTTTTTATTACCAATACCTTCAACAACTCTTATAACCTTTGAAAGCAATACGATAACAACTGCAAGGAGTGCAAGAATAATAAGAACAACTACAAAACCTGTAAGTGAAATGTTAAGAGCGTCTAATATGCTTAATTCCATATTTCGTCACTCCTTAATCAACCTTTTTGATTGTATATTTGAATGTGTTCTTTTCTTTTTCTGCACGGTCATTAAGGAACTTTTCAGCTTGTGCAGGGAAAGCAATGTAAGAGAGCACATCTTCGTCGCATTTAGCAAGGTCGCCAAGCTCTGCCTTTGTATTCTGGAACATAGGCTCAAGAGTATCAGCAAAACGGCATTTTACGGGTTCGTCATCACCGAGAACCTTCTTTTGAAGCTCTGCGTCAATTTCGCCGGGTGCTTTACCGTATTCACCCTTGATATATGCCTTGATTTCCTTTGAAATATTCTTGTATCTTTCGCCTACAAGTACATTTGTAACAGCCTGATTGCCGACCATCTGGCTGAGAGGAGTAACAAGTGGGGGATAACCCATATCTTTACGAACCTGAGGGATTTCTAAAAGAGCTTCTTCCATTCTGTCAAGAGCATTCATATCCTCAAGGTTTGCCATCATATTTGAAAGCATTCCGCCCGGAACCTTATAAGTCAAAGCGTCTGTATCGGTTACAAGTGCCTTTGGCTTTAAAAGTCCTGATGAAAGATATTCATCACGAAGTGGTTTGAAATGGTCGTTTACTTCCTTTAAAGTGTCTCTGTTAAGACCAGTTTCATAGCCAAGACCAGTAAGAGCATCGTGGATTGTCTCTGTTGCAGGCTGTGAAGTACCGCCTGAGAAGCAAGATGTTGCTGTGTCAATAATATCGCAACCTGCTTCAACTGCCTTAAGAATTGTCATATAAGCCATACCTGTTGTGCAGTGAGTGTGCAAAATAACAGGCATTTCAGGCATTGCATCTTTAATTGCACCTACAAGGTCTTTTGCTTCAACGGGAGTCATAACACCTGCCATATCTTTAATGCAGATTGTAGAGCAACCCATTTCTTTCATTTCTTTACAAAGAGCCACATAGTTTTCAAGTGTGTGAACAGGGCTTGTTGTATAAGAAATAGCACCTGATGCAATTGCACCGTTTTTAATTGTCTCGTCAACTGCTACCTTGATGTTGCGAACATCGTTAAGAGCGTCAAATATTCTGATAACATCAATACCGTTTTCAATGCTCTTTTTAATAAACATTCTTACAACATCATCGGGATAGTGCTTGTAACCTAAAAGGTTCTGACCGCGAAGAAGCATCTGAAGCTTCGTGTCAGGGCACTTTTCTTTAATACGGCGAAGTCTAACCCATGGGTCTTCGTTAAGATAACGAAGGCAAGAGTCGAAAGTTGCACCGCCCCAGCATTCAAGAGAATAATAACCTGCCTTATTGAGCTTTTCAAGAGCCGGCTCAAAATCTGAGAAGGGCATTCTTGTAGCAATAAGTGACTGGTTGGCATCTCTTAATACGGTTTCTGTAAACTGTACTTTCATTGTTTTTAGCCTCCAAAACACAATTTGAATTACACATAAATAACAAATTTACCCATTGTAAATTGTTGTGATAATTATACCTTATAAAATTAGTATTATCAATAGAAAAGAAATAATAAAAAAATTTTTGGCGGAATAACAAAAAAAGACACCGAAAAGTGCCTTTTTTTGTCAATTTATTAACATTCTTTTTGTTGGTTTTTTAGAATGGATTTACTTGAATGTCACCAATGTTTGGCGCATAGGTTACTCGATTATTAAATGAGTACGAGCCGTCATTTGAAAGCTTGATTTCGTTGTCACCCGCTTCAAGATAAAGCACAACAGTTTTAGTCTTGTATGTTTCCCAACTGTATGTACTGCGGAAGAAGTAATTGCCACGATTTTCACCGTTTACGGTAAAGGTAATGTAACGCTCAATCAAATCAACATTGTAAGCGTGGAAGCCACCTTCTTCATTGTTTGAGTATTCAATAGTAAAGTTGTAATAACCGGCCTCTTTAACATTCACATTAAATGTAGCATAACTACCTTTATCAGAAGCAATCCAACCAATTCTCTTGCCACTCGAAGTGTTCTCATCATCTTCAACAGTAGCACCATTGTGAATGGTCATATCAGCAGGGGTGACGGTAGTAGTTGGAGGTGTAGCACCATCGACAAAGCAAACCTCAACTATTGTAGAATTGCCACCTAAAACAATTTTATTATAACCACGATGTAAAAAGACAGTATCTTTTGTAGACTGTTGTTCAATTCCATTGATTGTCATTTTAACATCAGGATTAGATAACTGAATTGAATAGATAGAATCTTGTGGAACAATAACAGAATACATAGGTGAAGTTCCACTTGTGGTGTTTCGTGCATATTTCAATGATGTAAAGAGGATATCATCAAGTGGAGCAAATTTCGAAACATCAATAAAATCAAGTGTAAGAATGGCATCATTAATCACATTTATATGAATTGTATTTTTACCTTTTTTGAGTTCAGCGGTAATAGTAACACATTCCATATATTCTTCTTTAATTGAAGAGGGGAATTCAACGCTTTGTTCATCACCGTTTATTGAAATCTGTGCATTAGCAGTAATTCTTCCTGCCTCAACTGCACCATTAGCATAAACAAAGTCAATGTCATACATTCCTGCTTCGTTTACATCAACTGTAAATTCAATACTGCTATCCTTGTCAAGACCCTTAACAACTAATCCCTTTGAACTTGCATAAGAAATCCATTCTGGCACCCAAGCGTTGCCTGTGAATTCAGCGTCTTCCGCCTCATAACGAACAGTTCTGTTATTGTTTTCGCTTTCTTCTTCATTGTCATAAGGTGTAATCTCAATGAAATATGCCTGACTTTCAGCTTCGCAGGGGAGAGTGAATTTAATTGCATTTCCCGAAACTTTGCAGACTTCTGTCATACATTCTTCGGGAGCATAAACCGCACCGCCAAGACCTTTGAAATCAACATAATTAACCTTAACGGTTACCTTGTCGCCATTCTTGAAATACTTTTCGTCAATATTCTCAATTTTGATTTTACTGTCTTCTGCACTTCCGCCTGCAAGGACATAGAATTTGTTTTCAGCCTCGTCAAATGAAGCCATACCAATAAATCCCTTGTTGAAGAGAGGATATTTACCCTTAAGCCAGTTGCCGATATTACTATGGAATAAATCCCATTCACTAACCTCTAATTCCTTGCCACGCATATCCGCATAGAACTTGTAAACCCAATAGTTTGAGTTGGGTGTAACATCGTCAGCAACGGTTTCAGCAAGGTTGTTTGCAAGTCTCCAATA
Source organism: Candidatus Fimenecus sp. (assembly GCA_045594645.1). GTDB lineage: Bacteria > Bacillota > Clostridia > Oscillospirales > Acutalibacteraceae > Fimenecus. Next base: position 25,859 of record JAZNYY010000091.1, on the reverse strand, counting down.
TGCCACACAACCGTAAATGTCGTCAGCCTCAAGGCGAGAAATCCATTTTACAGATTCACCAGGGATACCGTTTGTCTGCATAAGCCCATATTCCGAAATGCATATTGGCATACGCTCAAGCCCTAATTCGTCACAAGTCTTGTAGAACTCTTCAAAACGATATTCCATCCAATATATTGAATAATTGGGTTCACCTGCAAGCTCGTGCCAAACAAACATATCGGGCAAGCAATTGTTATCTTTGCAGTATGTCAAAAATTCCTTGTTCCAGTCATAGTTATATCCGCAATGACCCGGACCTGCAATTTTTGCGTCTGGATTTATCTCTTTAACCACATTATATGTAGATGCCCAAGCGTCATAGAATTTGTATCTGTTTTCTTCAACCCAATGGTCACCGAACCACGCACCGTTATCCATTTCATTGTAAATACAGTATACAAGCTTGTCTTTGTATTCTGAATTTTCCATTTCGGTAACGGTTTTCTTAACTCTTTCATTGTAGAGCTCAAGACTGTCAAACTGATAATACCATGTGTCATACATATCTTGTGTATAAATGAAAAGGTATTCGCCACCAGCTTCGGTAAAGGTTTCTGCAACCTGATTAACATCACCAATGGGGTGCTGAAGTCCGCCGGCAGGCTTTGTAGCAAGAGTGTTTATGCCGATACTTTCAGTTATTTCTGCAGTAGGCACATCATCTTCAGCCAGTCCGTAAAGAAATCCCGCAGCTCTGCCCGTAAGGTCAGATTGCTGTGAAAAATCAATTGTCAAAGTCGGAACTTTGATAATCATAAATGCAATTCCTGCAATGATTGCTAATGACATTACAGAAATTCCAATTCCCAATAATACTTTTTTTAGTGTTTTCATAAAATCCCACCTAAATCTTTAGATAAAATAATTTTATCATATTATTTCTTTTTCTTCAATATTAAAATGGAAGAAACACCCATAAAAATCAGAAATACCGCAAAGGTTTTTGCAAGATAATCGGTGGGCAAGCTTTTTAAAATAAAGCTTGCTGGTATTGCACCGCAAACTCCACCAAGAATTACAGGTAGAATAGCTTTATAATCAATCTGCTTTTTAACTGTGTAAATAATCGTGGCAAGAATAGCACAGGGGATAAAGAACACAAGATTTATTCCTTGTGCCTTTAACTGCGGTGTATCCATAAAAACCGCGAGATATATTATTAAAACTCCGCCACCGCCAAAGCCCATTGCACCGATTAATCCCGACAAAAACCCCGCGATAATTGAAATAATTGTACTCATTTAAAGAATAACCTCACTCCCGCCCAAATCATAAAAACAGCAAAGATTATTGTAAGAATTTTGTTTGAGGTCTTTTTTATAACGAATGTTCCAATTACACTACCTAAAAGTCCGGGGATTAAATAAATATAAGTGTCAGAAATCGCAACACTACCATTGATTAAATAAATCACTGCACTGATAATTGTTATGGGCAGAATTGTGGCAACCGCGTTAATTTGAGACTCTTTTTGGTCCATTCCCATCTTTTTGTATAAAGGTACAGTGAGCATTCCGCCACCTGCACCCAGTGTTACATTCACAACCCCAATGCACAACCCAGCCAAAAATTTCTTAACACCACTCATAATTACACCTCATTATATATTCACCAAAAAACTTAAAAATATAAAATGTAGGTTGGGAGCTCTTGCTGTTTTAATGCAAAGTGCAAAATGTAAAACGCAAAATGAAGGGTCTACGACGCTTATTATATAATATTGCTAATATACAACTGATAACCCTGTAGGGTCGGGTCTCCGTGCCCGACCGTGAATAACAGGAACACTTTCTTATGTGAAGTGTTCCTGTTATTCAAATAATCTCAAAGTATGGTTGCTTCACGAAGCAACCGTCGAGGTTTGCGATATTATTTCAGGCGATTCGTGAATCGCCCCTACAAATTTAGTGCGTGCTTTTCCTACCTCTGACGAGGGAGGTGGCATTTTCATTAGAAAATGACGGAAAGAAAGAATAAAAAAGAGGCTGTTTTAACAACCTCTTTAATAATGTTTACTTTATAGCTTTCGGCATATTCCATTTAAAAATCATTGCGAGTAATCGCAAAACAAATGTAACCAAAACACCTGAAACAATTGCAACCCCGTCATTTATTTCAAACAGATACATTACATAATAAACGCCTGAGCCCCAAATCGCCGCAATTGCATAAATTCGTTTTACAAGCACAAAGGGGATTGACATTGTAAGCACATCACGGATAATACCGCCGCCGATACAGGTTATAACACCGCAAGAAATAGTGATTACTGCGTCGTTAACAAAACCGTGCTCAATTCCGACTTTAGTACCCATAACCGCAAAAATACCGAGTCCCAATGCGTCGAATATATCGTTTATATGCTCAATTTTTGTTTCGTTTTCAAGATAAGTTTTGCTGTATTTTCTCGCAATAAGAAATACAATGACAGAAACAACAACACAAATAAGTAGATACCATTTCAAACTAAAAATTACAGGTGGTGTAAAGCTGAAAATCACATCACGCAAAAGTCCTCCGCCCATTGAAGTGAGAATTGCAAGAAGCATAACACCAAAAAGGTCGGTTTTTCGTCTTATGGCAACCATTGACCCCGAAACCGAAAATGCAATAATACCTATTACTTCAATAACAGTTGAAAATATTTCCATTATTCAAACCCCAAAATTGCAATATTATCAATTTGATTATAGCAAATATTCTTGGGAAACTCAATAAGAAAAAGAAAAAAGCCACAATTTTAATTGTGACTTGAATTTGTGAGCTGAGTTGTTGATTTCTATTTGCCTCCCTCTGACGAGGGAGGTGGATTTTGCTTAGCAAAAGACGGAGGGAGAGAAAAAATAAGTTTCAATTTTGCTTAATCTCTCCCTCAGTCTCACTGCGTTCGACAGCTCCCTCGTCAGAGGGAGCCTATTATATTTGCTATTACACTACCATAAAACTATCGCACAATAGCATCATCACAACCCCTGAAATTCCACCGACCGACGAAATGCCCAATGTCCACGCGTTTACGGGAATATGCACCATAATATATTGCCCGATTAAATTCACCGCAAAAAGTGAGCAAATCCCTTGCAAAGTTGTCAATAAAAACGCAGTGAAAAATCGTTTGGATTTAATAAAAGCAATAACAATCGCAATAATATAAAACGCAAAAATACAACCGAGAAAAATTTTCGCAGACATAGGAAAAACACCTCACAAAATTTGGACATATTAATTTTTATTATTTCTCTGCTTATTTTATTCCTCAGTACATACAAATATAATTGAGGTGATTTTATGAGCGAAATAAAGAAAACTTATGAGCAGTATTGCACAAATTTCGGTGCGAATGTGGTTATGGAGGAGATTTTAACTCTTGAAGGGGGCAAGCAAATTCGTTGCACGAATGAGAATTGTCCGTCAAAAGACAAGGGGTGTCAAAACAAATTATTACAAAATTGTTGATTTTATCATATTGACCGTTTGAAGAAAACATAGTACAATAGTAAAGCAAAACAAGACTATAATCTAAATATTTATATATAGCGGTGATTTTAATGCAGAAAATTATTGATTCGGTTTACGATGTCATCGCATTCTCAAACGGTATCATTTACACAAAAAAGACTGTTCTTGAAAACGGCTCGGTCAAGGTTAATTTCTACGGATATGATATAAAAAGAATGCAGAAAACTCCTGTCACTAAGAGTGTTTATCTTCTTAACAAATATGGTGCAGAGTACAAAAAAATAGCAGAACAGCTTGGTGACTATGTCTCTTGCGAGGCTGATACATTACCATCAAAGCAGGTGATTGTGGTTTACCCAAGCGGCGAAACAGGTCTTTTCTCGCCAGAGGGTGAAATGCTCTGGTCAAGGGATTTGCAGTATCACGGCGGTGATATCTGCGGAGTTGTGGCAGACGGCAGACAAATCTGGAGCGTTGTGCCCGAGAAAAATTGCGTTGTTTCTTATTCAATTTCACATAAAAAATTCAGTATGCGCATAGGCTCAGAAGAGTCAACCTCATTTAATAAGCCCGTTTCAATTTCAAAGTATGATAACGAATTGTTTATCTGTAATGCGGGCTCAAATAAGGTTAGAACCATAAGCCTTCGTGATTATTCAGTTAACGATTTTCGCATTTTTGACGAGCCGGTTTATAAATATCTGCGCTCCTGCGGTAAAGAAATCGTAGTGCTTGAATCAGGTGTATATGTATTATAATATAAGGAGTTTTTAAAATGAGCGAAGAATTTAATCCCGACCTTGTGTCTGTAATTGATGAAAACGGTGTTGAGCATGTTTTTGAAGAGCTTGACCGTATTGAAACTGATAATGCTAAGTATGTAGCACTTCTTCCCGTATATGATGAGGCTGAAGAAATCCTCGACGATGACGGCGAACTTATTATTCTCAAGGTCTGCGAAGAAGATGGCGAAACATATCTTGAACCAATTGAAGACGACAACGAATTCAACGAAATCGGCAAGATTTTTGAAGAGCGTCTTTCAGAAATGTTTGATTTCGATGAGGAATAATCCTTAAATAAAACTAAATAATAACTTCACCCTGCGAAGCCCGATAACTGCGGACGATATTAACCCAACACACTATTAAAGGGAGCTTGTACTCGATTTCATTGGGAGCAGACCTCCCGTCTTTTGACGGACGAAGGGAGCACAGATATGAACGGAGAGCACCCACCTGCTTAACATGCAGGTTAGTATTCACCGCAACCGACTTTGTGGGGCATTTTTAAATGCAAAATTCAAAATGCAAAGTGCAAAATAAATGTTTTATAGTAGGGCGGGGTTTCTCCCGCCGTTTTTATGTTTAAAACTGTTTTTATTTGCCAACACTCCATTTGTTAGGAGTGAAATTATGAAAAAAACTATAATCCGAATTGAAGCCTCAATCCTCGTTGCCCTTGTAATTTGCTGTGCTTTGAATATCACCGCATTTTCAAAGCAATGTGACAGTATAAGAGACAAAATGCTTCGTATGCATGTAATCGCAAACTCTGACAGTGAAGCCGACCAAGCACTAAAGCTTAAAGTCCGTGATGCTGTGCTCAAAGCAGGTGAAGAAATCTTTGATGGCTCTGTTACCGCCGATGAGGCAGAAGAAAAAATTATACCTCATATTGAAGCTTTAAGAGAAACAGCATTACAAGTAATAGAAAACGAAGGCTATAATTATGATGTGCAAATCACAGTTCAAAAAGAATATTTCGCAACCCGAACATATGATAATTCCGTAACCTTGCCCGCGGGCTATTATACGGCAGTAAAGGTCATAATAGGTGAGGGTGCTGGGCAGAATTGGTGGTGTGTAATGTTCCCGCCGATGTGCCTGCCCGCTGCCGAGGCAGAGTGCGATATATCCGATGTGCTGACCGATGAAGAAACCGAAATTGTAACTAACACCTCAAAATATCAGTTTAAGTTCAAGATAGTAGAATTATTTGAAAGCCTATTAAAAAAATAACTCTTTACAAACGGCATAATTTTTTGTTATTATATATTTGTCAAAATTTGACTTAATTTTTTAATTCTAAGGAGTTAGATATTATGCCGCTTGTGTTAGCACATAGAGGGGCAAATAAGCGAGCACCTCAAAATACTTTACCTGCTTTTTCTAAAGCAATTGAATTTAATTCTGACGGAATCGAAACCGATGTCCACTTGTGTAAGGACGGCGAAATCGTTATTTGTCATAACTATACTGTTGATGCTACATCAAACGGTAAGGGTTCTATTGATGAAATGACCTTCGCTGAATTACGCGGATTGGACTTCGGTTCTTATTTTTCTAAAGATTTTGCGGGCGTAACCTTGCCCACACTCGCTGAGCTTTTAGAGCTTACAAAAAATATGAATCTTATCAATATTGAAATTAAGCCTCCGCAAAAAGATAACGACCTTGTTAAAAGAGTTGTTGAAGAGGTTTATAAATTTGGTATTGAAAAGAATTCTATAATTTCTTGCTTTGACCCCGAGTGTATTCGTCAGGTTAAAGAAATCGACAAAAACCTTAAAACAGGTCTTTTGTATGAAACAGGCGATTTGGGTACTGAAATTATGAATTTTGGTGTTGCAAAATATTGCCTTCAGCTTAATGCCGATGCTGCACATCCCGAGCACTTCCTTATAAGCGAAGAGGATGTTAAAGATTTGCACGCTAACGGTATCGCCGTAAACCCATGGACAGTAAACAAAGAAGAGGATATTATCAAATACACTAATTGGGGTTGTGACGCATTGATTACTGATGTGCCCGATTTCTGTCTTAAAGTGTTGGAGGGTATGAAATGAGAGTTCCCAAATACAGCATTATACCCAAACCTCAAAAATATGATGTATTAGAGGGTACATATACTGTAACAAACGAAACCGCAGTTCTTTGCGTGCCCGAATTCATTAAGGCGGGCAAATATCTTTCAGATTTTCTTAAAACTAAAAAGACTGCAAATAATGGTGCAATCAAATTTAATAAAGATGAAAAAATTCGTCCTGAGGGTTATATTCTCAAAATTAATTCAGAGGGTATAACTGTATCCGCCTCTGATGAAAACGGCGCGTTTTACGGTGCGGTAACTCTTAAAATTATATTGATGCAGGCTAAAACTGCAGATGGAGTTGCGGTGCTTAACGGTGCATATATTTATGATTATCCCAAGTATTCATATCGTGGCGGAATGATGGATGAATCCCGTCATTTCTTCGGTGTTGATGCAGTAAAGCGTGCACTTGATAATATGGCACTTTTGAAGCTTAATAAATTCCATTGGCATTTGAGTGACGACCAGGGCTATCGCATTGAAAGTGAAGTTTTTCCGCTTCTTAACGAAATCAGCAGTAAAAGACAATATGAATTCCTTGGCGGCGCTGAACTATTAAGCAAAATTCCAGGACTTCAAAAAAGTGGTGGCGAGTATTTTCACTATTATAAAAAGAGTGAAATCCGCGAGATTGTGGAATATGCAAAAGCACTTTGTATTGATGTAATTCCTGAAATTGACTTGCCGGGTCATACGGTTGCAATTTTGGCGGCTTATCCCGAGCTTTCTTGCCTTAAAGGTGACTACGAGGTGTTCTGTGAAAACGGAATTACTAAAGATATCCTTTGCGCAGGGCAAGAGGCAACCTACGAATTCGTAGAAAAGCTTTTGACCGAGGTTTGTGAGTTGTTCCCATATAACTATTTCCATATGGGTGGCGACGAAGCTTCAAAAGGTCATAAAATTTGGGAAAATCAATGCCCCGTGTGTCAAGCTAAAATGAAAGAGTTAGGTCTTGAAAAAGGCAAGGATTTACAGGTTTATTTCAATAACCGAGTAAACGAAATGCTCAAAAAACTTGGCAAAATAAATATTGAATGGAATGACGGTATAGGCGAAAATACTGATAGTGATATAATCGGTCAGTATTGGATTTACCGCACACCTGCATGGACAAAGCGTGAAAATGATAAGCGCAAATTCATTGTTTCACCTTGTCCTACATTGTATTTTGATTTTTCTTATGCTCAAGTTCCTCTTAAAAAGGTCTACAACTATAATGTTGCAAAGTCAGGCTTTGTGAATGAGAAAAATGTTCTCGGCGTTGAGTTTGAATCATGGGCAGAATGGATAGATACAGAAAATGCGTGGCAATTCTCGGTTTATCCGCGAATTTTTGCTCTTGCAGAAGTTGCTTGGACAGAGGATAACATTAAGAATTACAAGGATTTCTATAAACGCCTTGAATTCTTCAAAGCATATATGCGCGCCAAGGGAATAAACTATTCAAGACTTGAAAAGAAAAAATTTGGTGTTAAAAATTGCTCCGCTTATCATTTGGGCGAGCGTGGTAATGAGTATAAATATAACGAAAAAATAAAGATGATAAAATAGGAGAAAACAAATGACAATTACACATTTATTATCTTTTTTTGCGGGTATAGGTTTATTTCTATACGGAATTAACGCAATGGGTGACGGCCTTGAATATGCTGCAGGCTCAAAAATGAAGAAAATTCTAGGCGCACTTACTAAAAACAGATTTTTGGCTGTTATAATGGGTGCACTTGTAACAGCACTTATTCAAAGTTCATCTGCTACAACTGTTATGGTAGTGGGCTTTGTTAATGCAGGGCTTATGAATCTTGCACAGGCAGTTGGCGTAATTATGGGCGCAAATATCGGTACAACTGTGACCAGCGTACTTATTGCTCTTGATTTAAGTGACATTGCACCGATTGCACTTTTCCTCGGTGTGTTTGTAATGCTTTTTGTAAAGAAAGATATTATCAAGCACATCGGTCAGACTGTTGCAGGCTTCGGTATGCTTTTCTTGGGTATGGATACAATGTCGGCGGCTATGGAGCCTTTAAGAGATTCTGAAGTTTTCATTTATTTTATGACAAACTACAGTAATCCTATTGTTGGTATTCTTATAGGTCTTGTACTTACTGCTGTCATTCAAAGCTCATCTGCAAGTATCGGTATTTTGCAGGCTCTCGCAGTTCAAGGGCTTGTGCCTATTGAATTTGCCATCTATATTCTTTTGGGACAAAATATAGGTACTTGTGTTACTGCTCTTCTTTCTGCAGCAGGCTCAAAAACTAATTCAAAGAGAACCGCAGTGATGCACTTGCTCTTTAATGTGATTGGTACAGTTATATTCTTACTGATTACTGTGTTTACTCCTTATACTGACTTGCTTGAAGGTATAAGCGATAATGTTTCCGTACAGATTTCAACGGCTCATATTATTTTTAATGTGGTAAGTACCATTATTCTCTTCCCCTTTGCAAACTGGATTATCAAAATGGCTTGTATTCTTGTTCCCGATAAAGAGCCCGAAGATTCAAAGCTTGAATTCAAATTCTATGACGAGCATCTTCTCACAACACCTCCAGTTGCTGTTGAACAAATCGGTAAAGAGGTTGTCAGAATGGCTCATCTTGCCCGTGATAATTTTGACCGTGCCGCAAAAGCACTCATAAATAACGATACTTCAAAGTGCGAAAAGATTGAAGCTGTTGAAGATGTAATCAACTTCTTAAATCACGGAATAACCAAGCACCTCGTAAAAATCAATGCGCTTGATTTGGATTATTCTGACGCAAAATACATCGGTCGACTTTTCCATGTTGTCAATGATATTGAGCGTATCGGTGACCACGCGGTTAACTTGAGTGAGGCCGTTGTTGTTCGCAATAATGAAAAGCTTGCAATTTCAGAAGAAGCAGTTGCAGAGCTTGAAACAATGCGTAAATGCGTTGTCGACTTGCTTGATGCTTCACTTGCTTCATTTGAAAAGCAAGAGCTTACTGTTGAAGAGGCAAAGAACATTGAAACTCTTGAAACTGTGTCTGATAATTTAAAAGAGCGTTATCAGGATGCGCATCTTCGTCGTCTTAATGAAGAGCATTGCGAAACAAGAGCGGGTATGATGTTTGTAAATACCCTTATCGACTTTGAGCGTGTAGGCGACCATTCAAAAAATATTGCTTTTGCAGTTAAAAAGAAGCCTGCCGAAAAGGTATCGGTAGACGAAAAAGTAGTAGAATCATATTGATAAATTAACGGTGGTAATGCCTCCCTTGTCAAAGGGAGGGGGACCGCCAACGGCGGTGGAGGGATTCCTCTCCCGTCATGACAATTTTAAAGGGAGAATTATTATGAATAAATACATAAAAAAAGTTTTATCAATAATTTTAGTTTTAGCATTTGTTTTCTCATTGTCGTCTTGTGGGGTTAATTACGATATTCCAAAGAACGATGATTTCAGCGTAATGAATAATGCTGAAATAATCGGCGAATTAAAAGGTCAGGTTGCCGCGGAGGGCACATTTATTGAAATTCGTTTTCCCGAGGCTGTAACCTTTGATACTGTTGTAATCGAAGAAAAAAATAATCAGATTGATAAGTTCTCAATCTGGCTTGAAGATGAAAACGGAGAATATCAGTCAATATATCAACAAGATAGAATAGGCGATTACCGTTATTGCGAAATCGGTGAACATACTGCAGATTCACTTAAAATCTGTATCAAATCATCAAATGAAAACCAATATGAATTGAAAAGTATTGATGTGCTGAATGTTAAAGACAATAAGAATGAGAATTTCCGTGTGACATCATATTTGGTGTGCCAATGGTTCTATGGCAATGAAAATGTAGAAACAGAAAAAATGAACACATTGACCGATATCATTTTGTTTGGTGTTGCCCGTTTTGACGAAAATGGAAATGTTTATCTTCAGGACATTGATATTAACGGTGAAATGGTAAGCGGAGATATAATTTTTAAAGATATTATTGAGATTATAAAAACAGCAAACCCCAATGCTAATATTCACTGTAATATTTTAGGACCGGATGGTGCAGATGCTTCTGATAAAGAAAAATTACATAGCCAAGCATTTATTGATAACAGTGAAGTGCTTGTTGATAATATTTTAGACTTATTAAAATCATATGATTTTGACGGAATCTTTTTTGATTATGAATATCCTTATGCAAAACAAAGTAGTGAAGACTTTTCAGACTTTCTTGTAGAGCTTGATTCTCATTTGGGTGACTACATTCTTGGCGCAGCATTTTCACATTGGAGTGGCAATCATATTTCAAAAAAAGCTATCGATGCACTTGATAGAGTTGAAATAATGGCATATGACAATATGACTGAAACTAACAGCCACGCTGAATTTGCATCAGTTGGTGGTGTTCTTGCCGTTGGTGACCTTATAAAACAAGGATATGACATTTCAAAATGTGATTTGGGATTACCGTTCTATGGCAGAACTCACGGCGGTGACGAGGCTTGGCCATCATATGCTAATATTGCACCTGATTTGAATAATAATCCATTTGAAAATAGGATTGCAAAATCATATATGAATGGTGTTACAGATGATTCAATAATAACAAGCTTCAATGGTGTGCAGATGATTAGGGATAAAACCGCATTCGCAAATGATTACGGACTTGGTGGCGTAATGGTTTGGCACTATACCTGCGATGTTGCCTATGAAAGCGATATGTCACTTTTTAAAGCAATTCAAACTTCACTTGAAACAAGAAATTAAATATCACGCGTCTACGCCTCCCTCTGACGAGGGAGGTGTCATTTTTGCAAGGAAATGACGGAGGGAGAGAAATTTCGCGTAGGGACAGACATCCTTGTCTGTCCTGTTTTTTTATAATAATATTGATTTTTCTGAAAAATAGTGATAAACTACAAATGCCAAACAAATCTTAATATTTGAACTCACTTTAAGTATGTGTATTTTTATTATTTTTGGTAAAAATACAGATGCTCTATTTGCATATACTTTCAGTGAGTATTGTAGATTTGTTTGGCGACAGTTGGAGCTATGTGTTTTTCAGTGCGTTGGCTTCGGCTGGCGCACTTTTTTATTTTGTGGGGTGATTTTATTGAAAATAGGAATGAGAAAACCAAGCATTAAGAGGTCTTTTAAGGCGAGAACAACTGGTAGACTGAAAAGGAGAATAAAGAAATCTGTCAATCCTTTTTATGGTAGGAAGAGAGTAGGATATATTAAAAATCCTAAAAGAGCTGTGAAGAATAAAATATATCATAAAACTACATTTAGTTTGTTAGATATATTTAAGAAATTATAAAAGTATTGTCACAAAAATAACATTAAATGCGATTTAATTATAATAAGTAAAAATTTTATGAGGTGTGAAAAAATGAAAAAAATTTCTCAAATTATTCAATGGTTTTTTGCAGTGAGTTTTGCACTTATGTCTTTTTCAACAGGCTCAATTGTTTCGGGAATAATCGTATTCATTGCCGCAGTGTTGATGGCTCCAATAAAGCCGATAAGAGAAATATTGCAAAAAATAAAGATTAAGAGTGTAGTAGCAATTATATTGTCAGTTGTTTTGCTGTTTGTAGGAGTATTAATATCCCCAAGTTCGGAAGAGCCTAGTAATACTTCTGGAATGTCCGATGAATTACTTGTCGATGATGAAAATACTACCGAAAGAATAACGGAAAGCACAACTGAGTCAACTACTGAAACTGCGACAGAATCAACAACGGAAAGCACAACGGAAACTACAACTGAAGAAGAAACTACTACTGAGAAACACGAAACTACAACCAAGAAAACAGAAACCACGACAAATAAAAAAGAAACTACAACTAAAAAGACAGAAACTACCACCAAAAAGGAAAATACTACAAAGAAAGAAACAAAAATAACATATGTATTAAATACATCAACAATGAAGTTTCATCTATCAACATGTAGAGATGTTAGCAAAATTAAAGATGAGAATTATGGTACATACAAAGGAACTCGTGATGAAGTAATAGATATGGGTTATAGTCCTTGTGGACATTGTCATCCATAATAACAAAAAAGCCGTGCTTTTCAGCACGGCTAATTTTATAACTATTTTTAAGAATTAAAGAGCTTCTACAATATCTCTTGTATCTCTTGCAATAACAAGTTCTTCATTTGTAGGAAGAACATAAACCTTAACCTTTGAGTTAGCTGTTGAAAGCTCACCCTCAGCGCCTTTAACAAGAGTCTTGCCATATTCTTCGTCAATTTCAATGCCGAGGAATGTAAGCTCTTTACAAACCTTTGCACGAATATCGTCAGCATTTTCTCCGATACCGCCTGTGAATACTATAGCATCAATACCGTCCATAGCAGCAGTGTAAGCACCGATATATCTCTTAATCTGATATGCGAGAATGTTTCTTGCAAGCTGGCAACGCTCACCAAGACCTTTTTCGTTTGAAGCAGCCTCTGCCTTAACATCACGGTCATCAGAGCCTACGCCTGAAATACCGAGAATACCTGACTTCTTGTTAAGAAGTGTATCCATTTCTTTAACAGAGAGATTTTCTTTTTCCATAATGAAAAGAATTGCAGATGGGTCAACTGCACCGCAACGAGTACCCATAATAAGACCGTCAAGTGGAGTAAGTCCCATTGTTGTGTCGATAACTTTTCCGCCCTTAACTGCTGTGATTGATGAGCCGTTACCAAGGTGACAAGTAACAATCTTAAGGTCCTCAATATTTTTGCCCATAACTTCTGCACATCTTGCACTTACAAAGCGGTGTGATGTACCGTGGAAGCCATATTTACGAACCTGATATTTCTCATAGAATTCATAGGGAACGGGGAATGTGTAAGCTTCAGCAGGCATTGTGCTGTGGAATGCGTTGTCAAAAACTGCAACCTGAGGAACATTTTTGCCGAAAAGCTCAATACTTGCGTTGATACCCTGAATGTGAGCAGGATTGTGAAGGGGAGCAAGAGCGCACATTTCTTCAATACCCTTGATAACCTCGTCAGTTACAAGCATACTCTTGTTAAAGAGTGAACCGCCCTGAACAACACGATGGCCAACTGCTGCGATTTCGCTGATGTCATCAATAACCTTGTATTCGCCCTCTGTAAGAACCTTTTTAACCTCTGCAAATGCTGCGGTGTGATTCTGCATAGGTGCGTTATACTCGATTTTCTGACCGTCTGGAGTTTTGAAGCTGATACAAGCATCTTCAGAACCAACTCTTTCGCAAATACCCTTTGCGATTACACTTTCATCATCCATATCAATAAGCTGATATTTAAGTGATGAACTACCTGCGTTAATAACGAGAACTTTCATTTTTATCCTCCAAATAATTTTAAATTTTTCTTGAAGTAATTTCCATACTGTATTATTATATACTTGTATTCATTTAATTTCAAGTAATTTTTACCATATTTTAGTGAGGTTCTTTTATTATGTCTGTAATCGGTATTGTTTGCGAATTCAATCCCTTTCACAAAGGTCATAAATACTTAATTGATACTGTAAAAAAAGATGGCGATACTGTTGTGTGTGTTATGAGCGGTAATTTTGTGCAAAGGGGAGAGCCTGCACTTTTTTCTAAAGAAGCAAGAGTAAAATCTGCACTTTTAAACGGTGCTGATATTGTGCTTGAATTACCATTTGTTTATGCCACCGCTTCTGCAGAAATCTTTTCATACAATGCAGTTAAGATACTTAACGATTTTGGTTGCGATAAGCTCGCTTTCGGTACAGAAAATGCAGATACTTCAATTCTTGAAAAAGCTGTTAATGTTTTTGATGATGTTGATTTTGATGCTAAAATCAAAAAACATCTTGAAGCAGGTGTGAGCTATCCCGTTGCCCGTCAGCGTGCATATGATGAATATAATGTTGATTTTGATATTTCAACACCGAATAATATCCTTGCACTTGAATATATGAAAGCCATTAAAAAGCTTAACTCAAAAATGACACCTATGCCAACAACCCGTATCGGTGCAGGATATAACGATATAAAATCTGTTGGCGGAATTGCATCTGCAACCCATATTCGTCAGCTTATATATGACGATGAAAATTATTCCCCCTATGTGCCTGAAAACGCGTTTGAGCTTTATTCTCAAGAGCTTAAAAACGGTAACTTTATTTCGGATTATAAATATAATATTGCTTCGCTTGCAATCCTGCGTTCAAAACTCAATGAAGATTTGTCGTGTATTGCCAATATGTCAGAGGGACTTGACAATCGAATTAAATCCGCTATCAAAGAAAGTACAATCCTTGATGAAATCTATGATAGAGCAAAAACCAAGCGTTTTGCACATTCAAGAATAAGACGCGCGGTACTTTCACTAACTCTCGGCATTACTGCTGATGATTTGAAAATCTCCGTGCCATATTGCAGACTTTTAGGCTTTAATATTAAATCAGCAGAGATTATGGGTAAGCTCGCATCAAACTCAAACATTCCATTTGTTGCATCGTACTCGGATATATTAAATCTCAAATCAAATGATGCAGAAAAAATATTCAATATTGAGAATAAAGCAGGGGATTTTTATTCGTTGATTATGCAAAAATCCTCTTCATGTTCAAACGAAATGACATTTTCACCTATAAAAATGCAATAATTTGCAAGATTTCTTGCAAAACTGCTTGTTTTTATTGGAAAAATATAGTATATTTGTTAAGTTGAATATTTGTTTATTCGGAGATGTTCAGGGTGAAAAATTTTATTTTAACAAAAGTAGATATAAAGGATAAAAAACTGTCAAAAGGTCATAAAAAGCTCGCACAGTATATTACTGAAAATTACGATAAAGCGGCGTTTATGACTGCCTCAAAGCTTGGCGAAAAGGTTGGAGTAAGCGAGTCAACAGTTGTGCGTTTCGCAACTGAAATGGGCTTTAAGGGTTATCCCGAGCTTCAAAAAGAACTTCAGCAGATGATTAAGTCAAAGCTTACTGCAGTTCAGCGAATGGAAGTTTCAAGTAACTTAATCGGCGAACAAGACGCAATCAAAAAAGTGCTTAATGGTGATATTGAGCTTATTCGACATACGCTTGAACAAATTTCCACCGATGAATTTACTAAAGCGGTGGAAACAATAAATAAAGCAAAAAGAATTTACATTCTTGGTGTGCGCAGTTCCGCTTCGCTTGCAAGCTTTTTGTATTTTTATTTCAATCCCGTTTTTGAAAATGTTGTGCTTGTCGATACTTCAAGCGGAAGCGAAATGTTTGAGCAGATGTTTAGAATAGGTGAAGATGATGTCTGCGTTGCAATCAGTTTTCCCCGTTATTCAAAACAGACAATCAATGCACTTCGCTTTATAAATGACCGCGGAACAAAAATTATTGCAATTACTGATTCTAAAGATTCTCCCATTGCTGAATATGCCGATAATCTTCTTGTTGCAAAGAGTGATATGGTGTCGGTTGTTGATTCTCTTGTAGCCCCCTTAAGCCTTATTAATGCTTTGATTGTTGCGGTAACCTTTAGCCGTCGCGAAGAGGTTTACAGTAATTTCAATAAGCTTGAAAGCATTTGGGATGAATATCAGGTCTATGATAAATCAGACGGAGCAGAAAATGAGTAAGAAAGTTATAGTAATCGGTGCAGGTGCCGCGGGTACAATGGCGGCTGGTGTTGCCGCAGAGAACGGAGCGGATGTTCTGCTTCTTGAACGAAATGAAAAAATTGCACGCAAGGTTTTAATTACCGGTAAGGGCAGATGCAATGTCACAAATAATGTTAGTGATGTGCAGTCGTTCATACAGAATATTCCGGGTAATGGCAGATTTTTATACAGCGCATTTTCGACCTTTGACAATCAAGATGTTATGAATTTCTTTGAGGAATATGGCGTACCACTTAAGGTTGAACGCGGTGACCGTGTTTTCCCTGTAAGTGATAAAGCAATGGATATTGTCGACGCACTCAATCGCTATATTACTAACACAGGTGTTCAGCGAAAAACAGAACGAGTAAATGAATTGTTAATTGAAAACGGTGCAGTATGCGGTGTAAAAACCGAGCTTGGCAATATTTATAATGCGGATAGTGTCATAATTGCAACCGGAGGTTTATCATATCCTCGAACAGGCTCAAGCGGTGACGGATATAAACTCGCTAAAAGTATGGGACATACCGTAACTGAGCTTCGCCCCTCACTTTCAGCCCTCGTTTGCCGTGAAGGCTTGTGCAGTGAGTGTATGGGACTTTCTCTTAAAAATGTTTCAATTAGAGTCATAGATACAAAAAAGAAAAAAGAAATCTATGACGATTTCGGTGAAATGCTTTTCACACATTTCGGCGTGTCAGGTCCTATGATTTTGTCTGCAAGCGCTCATATGCGTGATATGGAAAAGGCAAGATATGAAATCTACATTGATTTAAAGCCCGCACTTTCACACGAAAAGCTTGACGCAAGAATCTTGCGCGATTTTTCAGATAACAGTAATAAATCAATTTCAAATATTTTGGCACTTCTTTTGCCAAAGTCAATGATTGCTCCAATCCTTCGTATAGCACAGATTAAGCCCTCTGAAAAGGCAAATCAGATTACGAAAGAAATGAGAAAAAATCTTGTTGACGCGGTGAAATCAGTTAAGCTTACCGTAATGGATTTTAATGATATTTCTGAGGCAATAGTTACCTCTGGCGGTGTAAAGGTCAGCGAAATCAATCCCAAAACTATGGAAAGTAAGCTTTGTTCAGGGCTCTATTTCGCGGGTGAGGTAATTGATTGCGACGGTTATACAGGCGGGTTTAACCTGCAGATTGCATTTTCTACAGGTTACCTTGCGGGTATAAACGCAAGTAATTAACAGAAAATTAATATAAAAGACATAAAAAGAAAAAGTGAGGATATTATTATGATTAATGTTGCAATTGACGGCCCTGCAGGCGCAGGTAAAAGCACAGTTGCTCGCGCAGCGGCTGTAAAACTCGGTTACATCTATGTTGATACAGGCGCACTTTACCGTGCTGTAGGTGTTTATTGCCTTCGTAACGGCATAACAACAAATGATGCAGAAGGTGTTGGCGCAATTCTCGACAAAATTACAGTTGAACTTAAATTCATTGACGGTGTTCAGCATGTGTTACTCAATGGTGATGATGTTTCAACTGAAATCAGACTTCCCGAGGCTTCAATGGCGGCTTCAAATGTATCGGCAATCCCTGCTGTTCGTGCATTCCTTTTTGATTTACAGCGCGATATTGCTGCAAAGAATAACTGCATTATGGATGGCAGAGATATCGGCACAGTTGTTCTGCCTGACGCACAAGTGAAAATTTTCCTTACTGCAGATGACGAAGAGCGTGCAATGAGAAGATACCGCGAACTCAAAGAAAAGGGCAGTGAAGTAACCTTTCAAGAAGTTCTTGACGATTTGAGAGTGCGTGATTATAACGATTCTCACCGCGAAATCGCACCTTTAAAGCCTGCAGAGGATTCAGTAATTGTAAATACAACAGGTTATACTCTTGAAGAGTCTATTGAAAAAATTGTAAATACAGTCAAGGAGAAGCTTTAATGGCAATCGTACCTAAATTCGATTATACAAAATTTAAAAATTACAAAATGATGGATGTAATTCGTCCGTTGGGTAAAGTTCTTTGCAAAACCTATTACAAGGTTGAGTTTGAAGGCCTTGAAAATCTCAACAGAAATGACGGATTCATCATAGCACCCAATCATGTAAGCGAGTTTGACCCATTGTTTATTGCAATGGCGTCAGACAGACTTTACCACTACATAGCAAAATACGAGCTTTTTGAAAATCCTATTCTTAATAAAGCAATGACTCATCTTAACGGCTTCCCAATTGTCAGAGGAAAAGGCGATATGGTTGCGATAAATTATGCAATTGAGCTTATTCGTCGCGGTGAGGTGCTTTGTATTTTCCCTGAGGGTACGCGTTCAGATGACGGTACACCGCAAAAGGCAAAATCCGGTGTAGGCTATATTGCACGATACACAGGTGCAGATGTTGTGCCCGTAGGTATTTATATGGAGAATAAGGACAAAGCAGGCTCAAAAGTTGTTGTAAAATTCGGTAAAGCAATCAAAAATAGCGAAATGGGATTTACTGACGGCGGTAAAACAAAAGAAAATAAAGCCGCAGCCAATATGATTATGGAAAAAATTACAGAGCTTTGGGAGGAGTGCAGATGCAAATAACTCTCGCTAAAACCGCGGGCTTTTGCTTTGGTGTGAACAGAGCTGTAAATATGCTTTATGACTTGGTTGATGACGGTGTAAATGTCTGCACATTAGGTCCTATTATCCATAATCCTCAGGTCATTGAAGATTTGCAGAGCCGTGGTGTGAATATTATTGAGAATATTGCAGATGCAGTTCAGGGTAAAAAGGTGGTTATCCGCACTCACGGTGTTGAACGCGATATTCTTGAATACTGCGAAGAAAATAAGCTTGATTATATCGATGCCACTTGTCCCTTTGTTAAGAAAATACATAAAATCGTGCAGAAAAATTCTAATGAAAATCTTCCCGTGCTCATAGCAGGCGATAAAAAACATCCCGAGGTTGTGGGAATAAAAAGCTATTGCGCAGGGGAGTGCTATGTATTTAATTCTGTTGACGAACTTGAAGAAATATTAAATCAACACACTTTTAATGAAGAAAAACCCTTTATTGTGGTTTCACAGACAACTTTTAGCATAAAAGAGTGGAAAAAATGTGTAAAAAAAATAAATTTACACTATACAAACGCAATTATTTTTGATACAATATGTAATGCGACCGAAGAAAGACAGGCTGAGGCCCTCTTGTTATCACAGAAAAATGATATGATGATAATTGTTGGGGGCAGAACAAGTTCAAACACGGCAAAGCTTAAAGCGGTGTGCGAACCCAATTGCCCGACTTATTTGATTGAAACGGCAAAAGAGCTTTTGGACATAGCCTTTTGTGATGTTCAGTCAATAGGCGTTACTGCGGGTGCTTCAACACCCGATAGTATAATTAAGGAGGTACTAAAAACTATGTCCGAGAATTTTGAAAACACAAACACAATTAATATGGAGGAGACCGCAGGCTTTGAGCAGATGCTTGAAGAATCACTTAACAGCATGAGCTCTGACCAGAATGTTGTCGGAACTGTTGTAGGATTCACAGCAACCGAAATTCAGGTTGAAATTGCAGGCAGAAAGCACACAGGCTATGTTTCTTTTGATGAATATAGTGATGACCCTTCAGCTGACCCTAAAGCAGAGCTTAAGGTTGGCGACGAAATCAAGCTTCGCATTATGAAGACAAACGATGTTGAAGGCACAATCAAGCTTTCAAAGCGTCTTTATGACCGTGGCGCTATCTGGGAAAACCTTGAAGCTGATGATACAGTACGCGAAGGCGTTGTAACAGGTATCGTTGGCGATAACAAGGGTGTATTTGTTCAGAGTGGTTCAGTTAAGGTATTTGTTCCCGCTTCACTTGCAAAGATGAGAAGAAGCGATTCTCTCGAAGACCTTCTCAAGACAACTGTTGAATACAAGATTATCGAAGTTAACAAGCAGAGAAGAAAAGTTGTAGGCTCAATTCGTGAGGTTGCAGCTTCAAAGAAAAAGGAAATCGCTGATGCATTCTGGGCAAATGTTGCAGAAGGCAATGTTTACACAGGTACTGTAAGAAGCCTTACAAACTATGGCGCATTTGTTGACCTTGGTGGCGTTGACGGTATGGTACATATCTCAGAGCTTTCATGGCAGAGAATCAAGCATCCTTCAGAGGTTGTTAAGGTTGGCGACACTGTTGAAGTTTATGTTAAAGAGCTTGACAGAGAAAACAAGAAGATTTCTCTTGGCTACAAGAAGGTTGAAGATAATCCTTGGGAAATCCTTAAGCGTGATTATCCCGTTGACAGCGAAGTTGAATGCAAGGTTGTAAGCCTTACATCATTCGGTGCATTCGCACAGATTATCCCCGGCGTTGACGGTCTTGTTCATATTTCACAGATTTCTCATAAGCATATCGGCACACCTGCTGAAGTTCTTAAGGTTGGCGATGTTGTTAAGGCAAAGATTATGGAAATCGACTTCGACAAGAAGAGAGTTAGCCTTTCAATCAAAGCACTTCTTGAAGCTCCCGTAGAAGAAGCGCCTGCAGTTGAAGAAGTAGCTGCTGAAGAAGTTGTTGAAGAAGCTCCCGTTGAGGAATAATTAAATCGGCATTAAGGCCGTAACATCAAATATTACAGGTCAGATAATGCGAAACACATTGTCTGACTTGTTTTTTTGTGAGGTAAACTATTATGAAAAAAGGTTTAGCAGTTTTATCGGGAATTGCCGCCGCAGGTGCTGCAGTAGGCAGTGGCTTGATGTATTTAAAGAGAAAAGATATCTGTCCCCGTTGTGAAGTGAAAAAAGCACTTGCAAAAACTCAAATTCATTATACAAAAGATGAAATGTATAATAACGGTGCTGCACTTACACCGCCTATGGGTTGGTCAAGCTGGAATCTTTTCAGACACAAAATTGATGAAAATGTAATTCTCGGCATTGCAAAGGCAATGAAAGAAAGCGGACTCAGTGACGCAGGCTATGTTTATGTTAATATCGACGACTGCTGGCAGTCATCAATGCGTGATGAAAACGGTAGAATGCAGGGTGACTTAACTACTTTCCCTCACGGTATCAAATGGCTTGTTGAACAGGTTAATGATTTAGGTCTTAAGCTTGGAATCTACTCATCAAACGGTACTCTTACCTGCGAGGATTTACCCGCATCTCTTTATAACGAAAGAATTGATGCTGAAACCTTTGCAGAGTGGGGAATTGAGTATTTTAAATATGACTATTGCCATCATGTGTTGCTCCCTACCGATGCGCCTTATATTGATAGTATTTCCGTTGGTGGCGATGGAATTGACGGTGAGCTCATTTTCAAAGCAAAAGACGCAGTGCTTTCAGGTGAAGCAAGAGTTATTGAAGAAAATAATGGTGAAAGCTATGTAAAAGGACTTTGCAGTGGCTTGGGCTCAATTGAATTCAATAATGTTGAGATTCAAAAAGACGGCGAATATGTTCTCACCCTCGTAATGCGTAAAAATACTTGTAAAGGTCAGTTCTGTGTAATTACCGTTAACGGAACAGATAAATATGATTTTCTTATTGCTGAGCAAAAAGCTTTTTCTCGTGAGGGCAGACGACAGATTAAGATTAAACTCAATGCAGGTGTTAATACAATTTCAATCACAAACCCTGTTGGCTCACCTATGGACAGTGCTGCAATGCAGTATGAAAAAATGGGTAAAGAGCTTAAGCGAGCAACCAAGAATTTTGCAGAAAAGAATAATTGTGAAGAAAAGAAAATTCTCTATTCAATCTGTGAATGGGGTTGGAATAAGCCTTGGAAATGGGGCGGAAAAGCAGGTAATATCTGGAGAACTACCGGAGATATTATGGCTAATTGGGCTTCAATTGTGGGTATTTATGAGGTTAATGTAAGACTTAATGAATATGCACAGCCTGGTGCATTCAATGACCCCGATATGCTTGAGGTTGGCAATGGTAAGCTTACATATGACGAGAATAAAGCACACTTTACTCTATGGTCAATGATGGCAGCCCCCCTTATTCTTGGTAACGATATCCGTAGCTTTATTAAAGAAGACGGTACAGTTGACAAGGATAATAAAATTCTCGGTATTCTCACAAATAGAGATGTTATTGCAGTTAATCAGGATAAGCTCGGTATTCAATGCGAAAGAATTAAAACAAACGGTTTTAATGATGTTCTTGTTAAACCTCTTGAGAATAACGAGGTTGCAGTTTGCTTATTCAATAAAGGCCCCGTAACCGCAAATATGAGTGTATCACTTAACGAAATTCACAATGTTGTTGCAGTTACACTTCCTAAGGCAGAAAGCTATACAATCCGCGAGCTTTGGGATAACACAGAAGAAACAGTTAGTGATAAGATTACTGCTTCTGTTGTATCTCACGGTGTCAAGATTTTCAGAGTTTCTGCAAATCAGTAATTATGTGAATATTTTCAAAAATTAAAAACGCTATTATTGATATACCATACCAACAGGCAGAAAACGGCAAAGAGATTTGTCCCATAAAATTTCCGGGAACATTTGAGTAATCCCATACAGAAAGAGCAAAGATTTTGTTAACAACAATTCCTACTGTAAATTCAAGTGCTGTGATTACCAACATTCCCAATAAGGCTTTTATGAAAATTGATGTGTCTGTAAAAGCAGAGTTTATTAAATAAAGCGATAAAAATGCGGCACCACCGGTCAAAATCATTGACCAATGCGTAAATCCGCGAAAGGCTACTTCAATAGCACCATAGCCAATCCCACCAATTAAGAAAAGTAAAATGTATTTTTCTGCGTTAGACATAAAATCACCCTTTAATGCATTCACTTTAGCTATTATTCCCGTTTTATCGGGCAAAATGAGTGTGTAGGGTGATTTGTGTATAAGTATTTTTTGTCACATAAGGTGAAATGTAATGAACGATTTTGAACAGAAAAAATTAAGAGCCGAAGAGCTTCGAAAAGAACTCAATCATCATATTTATCGTTACTATGTTGAAAATGAAAACGATATTGAAGATTATGAGTATGATATGCTTATGCGTGAGCTCGACTCAATTGAAAAGGAATATCCCGAATTGCTTGCACCGGATTCACCAACTCACCGTGTCGGCGGTCAGGCTGATGGTCAGTTTGAAGAAGTAGTTCACACCGTTAAAATGGAAAGTCTTCAAGACGCTTTTAGTCACGACGAGGTGCGTGATTTTGACCGTCGTGTTCACGAAAGCTTTAATGACATTGAATTTGTTGTTGAGCCTAAAATTGACGGACTTTCAGTATCTCTTGAGTATGCAAACGGCGTATTTACACGCGGTTCTACCCGTGGTGATGGTGTTAAAGGTGAAGACATCACCGCAAATCTTCGTACAGTAAAATCAATTCCCTTAAGACTTAAAAAAGATATTCCGTTTATTGAGGTTCGCGGTGAGGTGTATATGCCTCGTGACTCTTTCTATGAAATCGTTGAAAAACAAGAATTAAAAGGCGAGAAGCCCTTTAAAAATCCCCGTAATGCCGCTGCAGGAAGCCTGCGACAGAAAAATCCAAAAATCACTGCTGAACGCAAGCTTGATATTTTTGTTTTCAATATTCAGCAAGTTGAGGGTGCAGAAATAACAGGGCATTACCAATCTCTTGAATTTCTTAAAGAACTTGGATTTAAAACAGTTCCGTTCTTCAATAAATTTAATAATATCAACGATGTCCTCGGTGAAATTCAGCGTATTGGTGACATCCGTTATACTTTGCCCTTTGATATTGACGGCGCGGTTATTAAAGTGGATAATTTCACACATCGTGAAACCATCGGCAGTACCGCAAAATTTCCTAAATGGGCATTAGCTTATAAATATCCTCCCGAAGAGAAAGAAACAACGCTTATTGATATTGAAATCAATGTGGGCAGAACAGGTGTTCTTACTCCTACAGCCGTTTTTGAACCCGTGTTGGTAGCAGGCTCAACTGTAAGCCGTGCAACTCTTCATAATGAGGATTTCATTAAAGAAAAAGGGATAAGAATTGGCGACACAGTTATCATTCGTAAAGCGGGTGATATTATCCCCGAGGTGCTTTCGGTTGTTAAGCACGAAGAAAACACCATTCCTTACGAAATGCCGAAATTCTGCCCGTCCTGTAATTCGCCTGTACATCGTGAAGATGGTGAAGCGGCAATTCGTTGCGATAATCCCGATTGTCCCGCACAGCTTCTCAGAGTGCTTATCCATTTCTGCTCTCGTGATGCAATGGATATTGAGGGGCTTGGTGACGCAGTTCTTGAAACATTACTCAATAAAGGCTTAATCGGTAAAATAGCCGATTTGTACCGCATTGATTACGAAAAAATCGCAGAGCTTGAGGGTATGGGCAAAAAGAGTGCAGATAATATGCGAAACGCAGTTGAAAAATCAAAGCAGAATGATTTGTCAAAGCTTATTTTTGCATTCGGTATTCGTCATATCGGTCAAAAGGCATCAAAATTGCTTGCTGATAACTTTAAAACTCTTGATAATGTAATGAATGCCACAAAAGACGAAATCCTCACAATTGAGGGATTTGGTGAAATTATGGCGGAATCCGTTGTTGAATTCTTCTCACTTGAACAAACACAGCAGATGGTTGCCGAGCTTAAAGAATTCGGACTCAATATGGAAAGTCAGCGTGAGGTTAAAGATAATCGTTTTGAGGGTATGACCTTTGTGCTTACGGGTACACTTTCAACCTATGGCAGAAAAGAAGCACAAGAAATTATTGAGTCTTTTGGCGGAAAGGCATCTTCATCTGTGTCAAAGAAAACTACCTATGTTTTGGCAGGTGAGGCAGCAGGCTCAAAGCTTCAAAAGGCGACTGACTTGGGCGTTACCATAATAAACGAAGAACAATTTGAAGAAATGATAAAATAATTACTCAACCAATGGTTTAGAAATAAAAAATCAACTGTTGTTACATTTACTTTTTGAATTTTGCCCCGTACAATGCAAATGTAATCGGTTACAAAATTTTTAAGGAGTGTTCTCGATGGAAAAAACAATCGGCAAAAAACTTTATGATTTAAGAAAGCAGTCTGGCTTTACGCAGGATTATGTTGCTGAAAAACTTGGTGTATCCGCACAAGCAGTTTCTAAATGGGAAAATGATATTGCGTGCCCCGATATTATGACATTACCTAATATTGCAGAGCTTTATGGTATAACAATTGATGAGCTTTTTAAAAATGACGAGGTTCAGTCAAATGTTAAATTTGAAAAGCCTGAGCAGATAAACCAAAACGAACTTTTGCTTCGCGTTTATGTTGATACTGTAAATGGCGATGTTGTTAAGGTAAGCTTGCCTTATCTCGTAGTAAAAGAGCTTATAAATGTGGGCAAGAATATTTCATCAGTAGTTTCGGGTATTGATTTAAGCGGTGTTGATTTTGAAACTATTTTCACAATGGTTGAAAGTGGTGCTTTGGGCGAAATCGTAAATGTTAAAACTCAAAACAATGATATTGTTCGGGTGGTCGTAGAAAAATGAAAGTAATCTACCCTAAAAATTCGCTTATTAAAACCACTAAAATTCCTAATTGTTTATTATTCAATAGATTTTTGTTTGGGTTGTTAAAGTTGTTTTTGATTACAAAGCATAAACTTTTCTTCAAAATCAAATATAAGCACATAAAGCCCGTTTTAAAAATGGCAAAGAATTATAAGGATTTTGAAATTGTGAATGTCAAGAGCAGGCAGGGCGATATTGTAAGAATTTTACTTTAATTTCAAAAAAATCAAAAAAACTCTTGCATTTTGTCTTGACTTGTGCTATTATATTTGAGCATTTGCGGTAGTACGCAATGAAATAACTATTATCTCGGGTGGTCCTCTGCTGACATTCGGTACGAACACTTGAAAAATTTTTATCGGAGGTTAGTTATGGACGCATTAAAATTGATGACAGAGGGTA
>JAZNYY010000090.1:0-10221 GCA_045594645.1 Candidatus Fimenecus sp. | reverse complement strand
AATGTCCAATCCTATGTTTTTGTCAACTACTCTGAATGGTACGGGGTTTGGAGTACCAAACATATTACCAACGAGTTCTTTTGTATTGAAATAATAAACTCTTTGGTCTTTTCCCGTGTCGCCACCATAAGCAAATCGTTTGCCGATTGTCCTGAAAGATTCTTTTATGCTGTCACCGAGTTTGCCTGAAAAAATACTTGGCTCAGTTGATGCATCATAAGTGAACTCACCAGGTTCTGCACAGATTTCAACAATCTTGCCCTGTTCAACAATAATCATACATTGTCCGTCAGCAACTGCAATGCCTGAACCGTTTGAAATGATATTGTCGCTTCCTTTTGTGTTTGAAGAACGCCCGCCTACACGCTTTGTTCCTTTTACCACCATTACATCCTTGTCTATTGAATCACAATAGAAAAACTCTTTCCATTGGTCAGCAAGAACACCACCGAGTGCTCCTACGCCTGCTTTAATAAGTCCCATATTATATTTCTCCCTTCAACTAACTATTTTATTTTTCAGCACAGTTTTTACAGCATAGGCCTCCTTGAAGGTCCACCCCATAAACTGTACATTCTTCACACACCATATTTCCGCAAATTTCACATTTATTAAGCTCAAGTCGTACTTCGTTGTTTGCACGCTCATAAGCTTTTCCGTGGTCATTTGCGTAAATGATTGCTCTTGCTTCTCGTTCATCGTTACTTAAAAACTTTTTATCTTTGAAACCTGAAACAAATTCGTGTATGTCTGTTTTTATCGGTTTACCGCAACAGTCACAATAGAACTCAAACTCAAACTGCTTTATTGTTGACTTATCAGTAAATCTTTTTGTTACAGCTTTCAGCATTTTTTACGACCTCCTTATATAAGTATTTACAATATAATTTTACTTGTTAAAACTTATTAAAATAAGTAGCCCTACAGGTTACTTTCTTAAAAAGAAGGCTACCTTTAGGGCTACCATGTCAAAAAGCAAACTATCCATTTGTACATATTGCATAAACGAAAAAATATATAACAATTTAATGCAAAAATTGACATAAAATTCAAATTATGCTATATTATGATATATAAAGTTATGGAGTTAAACTATGAAACTTGATATAAAAAACTTAAACTTTCCTGAACAGGTTAAAACTGTCCGCGTTCTTTTACAACTGACACAAACTGAACTTGCTGAGCAAATCGGCATTTCCTATGCAACTGTCAGCCGTTGGGAAAGAGAAAACAGAACACCACATCTTGCAATGGTGGGCAAATTCTATTCATTCTGTATGCGTAACGGAATTGAAATTAAAGCAACAAAGGAGGAATAATATGACTACACTTTACGGTATTATTTTTGCCATTTCTCTTTTGATGATTACTGCGTATTTTCTCGTTGACAGAAAACGGGATGTTTGGTTGCTACTTCTTTTTGTTTGTGTAGCAGTATGTGATTTAGGTTATTTTCTTCTCTCCGTTGCAAAAAATCTTGATTTTGCTTTATGGGCAAACAGAATTGCGTACCTTGGAAACATATTTCTGCCTTTTTCCGTACTGATGATGATAATGAATCTGTCAAGATTCACTTATCCAAAATGTTTGCCGGGTATTTTAATCGGTATCAATATGATAATGCTTTTCATTGCTTCAAGTGGCGGATGGTTGCCGATTTATTATAAAAATGTTACATTTGAAATTATAAACGGTGTTGGTACACTTGTTAAAGATTACGGTCCTTTACATAAATTATATAAGGTTTTTCTGTTTGCATATTTCTCTGCAATGATTGCAATTATAATATACACAGCCGTTAAAAAGACTGTAGTATCTATTAAACGCTCTATTTTTCTCGCATTTGTTGTTATCGGCAATATTGCAATCTGGCTTATTGAAAACAGTATAAACGCAGGGTTTGAATTTATGTCCATATCCTATATAATCACAGAGGGCTTAATATTATTCCTATACGGTATTTTACAGGATTACGGTCTTGCAGATACTCAAGGAATTTCTTCCGAATCTGTTGTAATTCAAAGCGAAACAGCACAAACTGTTTCTGACGAACAAATAGCAAATATCAGGTATTTTGAGCAGAGTCAGATTGATGTTATTTTTGAAAACTGGAATGATATCCACTCTCTTTCTCAACGCGAAAAAGAGGTTTTAAGACTGATTATGCAGAACAAAAAACGAAAAGATATTGCTGATGAACTCTTTGTAACAGAAAGCACAATCAAAAAACATACATCAAGCATTTTCAAAAAGCTTAACATCAACAACCGTTCTGAATTGTTTGAAAACGCAAAAAGTTACTTTAAAGAGTAATCAAAAACTACTTTTAATTATTTTGAATTTCGGTGCAACGCTATTTCAAAACTGACGAATTGTATCAAATAGCGTAGTTAATGCCAGAAAAAACACACTTGATTTCAGGTGTGTTTTTATTTTTGTTTAAGTTTATAAACTTTACAGTTTTATGTCTTTATGCTATAATTTATTTATAAAATTTGGATTGGATGATTTTTGTGGAGAAAAGCCTTTATGAAGCATATTTAGAAATTCTGCACGCGGAATTAGTGCCTGCTATGGGGTGCACTGAGCCTATTGCCATTGCGTTGACGGCTGCAAAGGCTAAGTCATATTTGGACGAGCCTGTGAAATCGGTTTCGATTTGCGTAAGCGGTAACATAATCAAAAATGTTAAGAGCGTAAAAGTACCCAACACGGGTGGACTTCGCGGAATTGAGGCTGCTGCGGCGGCAGGTCTTGTGGCGGGCAAGCCAGAAAATGAGCTTGAGCTTCTTGCGGGAATTACCGAGGACGAGCAGTCTGCCATTACGGAGTTCATTAAAAATATTCCTATGACCGTAACCGAGGCTGACACAAAGCAGGTGCTTGACATCGGCATTACGCTCAAAAGCGAAAATCACACAGTATATGCCCGCACGGTTGAGAGCCACACAGGGCTTTGTCTTATTGAGGTTGACGGTGAAATTATATTTGAGCGTGAAATCAACGAAAACGGAGAAACTGCCGAAAATTCACCATTAAGCATTGAGGGTATAATTGATTTTGCTGACAATGCAAATATTGATGATGTGAAAGAGTTGCTTGACCGTCAGATTGCTTATAACACCGATATTGCTGAAGAGGGTCTTACGGGCAAATACGGTGCCGCAATCGGCAGAACCTTACTTATGAGCTACGGCAACAATGTGCACAACCGCGCAAAAGCGTGGGCGGCGGCAGGGTCTGACGCGAGAATGAGTGGTTGCGAAATGCCCGTTGTAATCAATTCGGGTAGCGGTAACCAAGGTCTTACAACCTCACTCCCCGTTATTGTTTATGCAAAAGAGCTTGGTGTATCACAAGAATTACTTTACAGAGCATTACTTGTTGCAAATCTTACTACAATCCACTTGAAATCGGGTATCGGTTGTCTTTCGGCATATTGCGGTGCTATCAGCGCAGGCTGTGGTGCGGGTGCGGGTGTTATGTATCTGCACGGCGGTAAATTTGAAGAAATTTCACACACGGTTGTAAATGCACTTGCTATCAACTCGGGCGTTGTTTGTGACGGTGCAAAGGCAAGCTGTGCGGCAAAAATCGCGTCGGCGGTGGAGTCGGGACTTCTTGGTATGCAGATGTATATGCACGGCAAGGAATTTTACGGCGGTGACGGTATTGTTGCCCGCGATGTTGAGTCGACAATCCGTAATGTTGGTCAGTTGGCACAAAGCGGTATGGCAGAAACGGATAAAGAGATTATAAGGATTATGTTGAAGGAATAATAAATGGAACATTTAATTGAAATAAGAGGTTGCATTGATATTCCCGAAGATGTTGATAAAGACACCGTAATTGACGGATTTATTGAATGGGTTGAATCAAACGGTTGGTATTTCGGCGGTGGATTTCGTGAAATCATTGATGAATATTACATAAAAGACGACGGAACAAAGGGCGAGAAAGTAGAATAATTTTTTCTCTCCCTCCGTCAAAACTTTGTTTTGCCACCTCCCTCGTCAGAGGGAGGCTTAATTGCTACGATAATTAAAGGTGGTGGGGAAATGTTTGAAAAATTATTACAAGAGCAATCAAGTTGGGAATTTTTGAAGAGCACTCCCCTGCCCATTGCGGTTTATGGTACAGGTAACGGTGCTGACAGAGTATTTGAGGAATTTGAAAGACTTGGAATAAAGGTTTCTGCAGTAGTAGCCAGTGACGGATTTGTACGCAAGCGTACTTTTCGCGGGTTTGAGGTAAAATCCGTTTCGCAACTTGAAAATGAAATCGGTAATTTTGTGATTGCTTTGGCATTTGCAAGCCCCTTGCCCGAAGTTATTGAAAACATTAAAAATCTGTCAGTGCGACATAAGGTTATAATGCCCTCTGTGCCCGTTTATGAAAGCGAGATTTTTAATAAAGAATTTTTGGTAGCCCATCTTGATGAAATTGAAAAGGCTAATTCCTTGCTTGCTGACGAGCAATCTAAAAAAGTCTTTGAAAATATTATTCGTTTTCAGATTACAGGTGATTTAAATTTCTGTTTTGATTGTGAAAGCGACAAAAACGAGGCTTTTGAAATTCTCAAATTGAATAATAATGAGAGTTTTCTCG
Source organism: Candidatus Fimenecus sp. (assembly GCA_045594645.1). Lineage (GTDB taxonomy): Bacteria > Bacillota > Clostridia > Oscillospirales > Acutalibacteraceae > Fimenecus. Next base: position 5,613 of record JAZNYY010000090.1, on the reverse strand, counting down.
ATTTAGGTGCATACCGCGGTGATACCGTTGACGAGTTTCTGCATTATGTAAATAATTATGAAAAAATCGTGGCGATTGAGCCTGATTTGAGGACATACAAAAAGTTAGAAAAGCATTGTGAGGCTCTTGAAAACTGCGTAACACTCAACAACGCAATATGGCGTGAAAACTGTACTCTTCATTTTGACGGAAACCGTGGTCGCGGGGGCTCGGCAAAGGCTGACGGCACAGAAATTTCGGCGGTATGTGTTGATTATTTAACTGAACACTACGGCGAATTCACCTACATAAACATTGATGTTGAGGGTGCTGAAAAAGAAATGCTTGAGGGAGCAAAATCCACTTTGAAATCCTGCACACCAAAAATCTGTATGGCGGTTTACCACAAAAGTGAGGATATTTTCGCACTTGTTAATCAAATAAACCAAATAAATCCCGATTACAAAATCTATATGAGACATCACCCTCACATATCATTCTGGGACACTAATATTTATTGCATATAGGAGTTAAAATGAGTATTAAGCTTATCGTTACCGACCTTGACGGTACATTTTTAAACAGTAACCATGTGACAATTCCGCAAGAAAATATTGAGGCTTTCAAAAGGGCTCACGATATGGGAATTAAGGTTGCGCTTGCCAGCGGAAGAACTAAAATTCTTACAGATTATCTTGTTGAGCAGCTGCCGTTTTTAGATTATCTTATCACATCAAACGGCGCGTGCGTGTATGATTTGAAAACGGGTGAAGAAATATGTTCAACACTTATTTCTGCAGAGCAATCCGTTAAAATTTTTAACATTCTTGATGATTACGGTTTGCTTTATGAGATTTATTTTAACGGCGACTGTTTTATGAACAGAAAAAGCTATTCAATGTTTAACGCAGAGAATGTTGCACCCCATATTTTTGCCTTATTAAAGGATTTCATTAAAGAAGTGCCAAATCTTGCAGAGCTTATCCGCGATAAGGGAATGGAAAAGCTTAATATTCTTACTCTTTCTGCTAAACAAAGGGAAGAAATCGAAGAAAAGGTTTCAGCCTTTGGCGAATTTTCATATGCGTCATCATTCCCGAAAGATGAGTGTCGCGACGGAAATCTTGAAATGACTCACACAAATTCAAATAAAGGATTTGCGGTAAAAAGTCTTGCAAAATCTTTGGGGCTTGAAAGTCAAAATGTTATGTGCTTTGGTGACGGCGAAAATGACTGCACAATGTTAGAGTTTGCGGAGTACTCATTCGCAATGGCAAACGGCAGTGATTATGCAAAAAGCTCGGCAAAATTTATAACAGATACCAACGATAATGGCGGAGTTGCCAAGGCAATTAAGCAATATGTATTCGGTGAATAATATGGATATTAAAAAATTTAAGGGTGCAATATTCGATTTAGACGGCACGCTTTTTGACTCTATGGGCATTTGGAAGGATGTTGACCTTGCTTTTTTTGAACGAAGAAATATCGAAATGCCCGACGATTATCAAGAAGCAATAAAGGATATGCACTTTAAACCTATGGCGGAATATACAAAGGAAAGATTTGATTTACCCGACGATATTCACGACATTATGGACGAATGGTGCGAGCTGTGTTTTGAGGAATATGAAAAGAAAGTGCCTTTAAAAGACGGTGCAAAAGAATATCTTGAAAATCTTAAAAGCCACGGCATCAAAATTGCATTTGCAACTGCAAATACAAAGGAATTAAGCGAAGTTTGTCTTAAAAACAACGGAATTTTTGATTTGTTTGACGCGGGAGCTTATCTTTTTGAGGCGGGAACAAACAAAAATGAGCCTGACATTTATCTTTTGGCTTGTGAAAGGCTTGGGCTTTCCCCTGCCGAGTGCATAGTTTTTGAGGATATTCTGCCCGCAATTCTCGGCGCTATTAAGGGTGGATTTACAGTTTGCGGGGTTTATGACAAATTCTCAGAAAAAGACACAGAAGAAATAGCCGCAAATGCGGATTATTATATAAAATCCTTCTCGGAACTTCTTTACAAATAAGAAAAAAAGTTATATTATATTAAAGGTTATAAATTATATTACATAAAGAAAGAAGAATGATTTATGGAAAAGACAGTTTTAGTTGAAACAAGTGCTCGTCACGCTCATATTTCAAAAGAGCATCTTGAAATCCTTTTCGGTGAGGGCTATGAGCTTACAAAGAAAAAGGACCTTTCACAGCCCGGTCAGTACGCTTGTGAAGAAAGAATCGCAGTAATCGGTCCTAAAGGTCAGTTCCCCGGCGTTTCAATTCTTGGTCCTGTAAGACCTGCTACACAGGTTGAAATTTCTGCTTCTGACGCTCGTTCAATCGGCGTTCCCGCAGTAGTTAGAGAATCAGGCGACATTGCAGGCACACCCGGTTGCAAGATTGTTGGTCCTAAGGGCGAAATTGAAATTGAAAACGGCGTTATCGTTGCAAAGAGACATATTCACATGACTCCGGACGATGCTGAAAAATATGGTCTTGTTGACAAGCAGATTGTTGAAGTTAAGGTAACATCTGATGACAGAACTCTTACATTCGGTGATGTTGTTGTTCGCGTTAACCCCAACTTTGCACTTGCAATGCACATTGACACAGACGAGTCAAACGCAGCACTTTGCAAGCCCGGAACAATGGGTATTATTCTTTAATGTTTGAATTATCACAGTGATATTTAGTCACTTGTTATAAGTACAAACGAATAGTATAATTAAGCCTAAAGGTTAATCCTTTAGGCTTTTCTTTTATTCTTTTACAGTTTTTGTAATATAGAAAACAATTGGCTTTTGATGCGAATGTTTGAAAAATGTCGATTTTGACGAAACACTGTAAAAACTGTATTTCGCCATTGTTTTGTATGGCAATACATAAAATATTGGCAACACAAGCAAGCAGGATAATAACCAACCAAGATAAGATAGGCAGTATAGTGAATATTTCAGTGTATTGCCTTCCATTATTTTTATGCTTTTTTCAATGGCTTTTAAAGAGTCTTTTTCTTTACAAGCGAAAATTACCGCATCGGTCATTGTGTAGCGTTTCATAGTCACATACAAAAATGAAACACCGATGAAAAAGAGTATGACCATTGAGGCAAAGAGAGTAACAAACAGATTTCGGTTGAATTCTTCATATTTTATGGCATAGATAAAAATCCCGCTCATCAGGGCGCAGGGCAAAAGATATACCACGCTCCACGCAACACCGAGAAAAAATTTCAGCACAGTTGCCATTGACGCGGTTATAAACTGACGGAAAGTCACTCCCCTTGCCGACTTCCAGAAGGTCGCATCGGGATTATTATTTTTTATATAAAAAAATCTGTCAGCAATAAGTCTTGCAGTTCGCCAAATAATAAAAGAAACAACCAAGCTTATTGTTAAAAGTGACGGTCGCAGAATATGGGCATATGATGATAGCGAGGCAAAGTCTGTATGTTTCAAGACTACATACAAATAATAATTAAAAAGTGACAAAAAAATTAAGGTTGCATACGGCAAAACAGAAGCGAAAAAACAACGAAAAGTGTTTTTTACAAGTCGATTTTTTGCTTTAAGTTTAATGTATGAGGTATCCATATTTTTCAGCTCCTTTTAAATTAGTATTAACATAAAAATTCACAAAAATACTTTGGAGGCATATTTATGTGTGGAATAGTAGGTTACATCGGAGATAGCGAAGCTGCTCCCATTCTCATTGAGGGTCTTCGCAGACTCGAATACAGAGGCTATGACTCAGCGGGAATTGCTGTTCGCGGTGATGACATTCAGGTTGTTAAAGAAAAGGGCAGAATTGACAATCTGCAGATGCGCGTTGACGAAGAAAATCCACAGGGTACAATCGGCATTGGCCATACCCGTTGGGCAACTCACGGTGTTCCTGACAGAACAAACGCTCACCCTCATAAATCAATGAACGGTGTTGTAACTCTTGTTCACAACGGAATTATTGAGAATTATATTGAACTTAAAAACGAGCTTATTGCAAATGGTTATGAATTCAGTTCAGATACTGACACCGAAGTTATTGCACAGCTTTTTGATTATCTTTATGATGGTAATGTTATCGGCACAATGATTAAATGCGCAAATCTTCTTAATGGCTCATATGCTGTTGCAATGCTTGTGAACGGTCGAGACAACAAAGTATACGCAATGAAAAAAGATAGCCCCATGATTGTGGGCAAGGGTGAAAATCAGAATTATCTTGCATCGGATATTCCTGCAATTCTCCCCTACACCAGAGAATGTTATATTGTGAATGACGGCGAATTCATTGAAATCGGCAGAAATGATATTAAGGTATTCGATAAAAACGGTGAAGAAAAAGTAACAGAAATAAAAACCATAGATATGAGTATTGACGCAGCTGAAAAAGGCGGATATGACTATTTTATGGCGAAAGAAATCTATGAACAGCCCAAAGCCGTTCGCGATACAGTTTCTCCGCTTATTAAGAACGGTAAAATTGTATTACCCTTTGAATTTCCCGAAAGCTTTATTAAAGAACTCAAAAGAATCTATATTGTCGCCTGCGGAAGTGCTTATCATGTTGGTATGACTGCAAAATATATTATTGAGGATATGGTGCGAATTCCCGTAACCGTTGACATTGCAAGCGAATTCCGTTACAGAAATCCCATAATCGAAAAAGGTGACCTTTGCATATTTGTAAGTCAGTCAGGTGAAACCGCCGACACACTCGCTTCTTTGCGCGAGGCGAAAAAGAGGGGTGCGTTCACAATGTCAATTGTAAATGTACTTTACAGTACAATCGCCCGCGAGAGTGACGGCGTTATTTACACAAATGCAGGGGCAGAAATCGCGGTTGCGACAACAAAGGCATTCTCTGCACAGCTTGGAGTTTCATATATTCTCTCTGCTCTTTTGGCTTATGAAAAAGGTCTTGTTGATGACGAATATATAAAGAATTTCACCGACGAAATTCTCACACTACCTGAAAAAATCAAAGCGGTACTCAACACTGACAAAGTGACAGAAAAATTAGCACCTCACATTGCAACTAAAGAGCATATGTTTTTTATTGGTCGCGGGATTGACTACCCTCTTTGTCTTGAGGGCTCATTAAAGCTCAAGGAAATTTCATATATTCATTGCGAGGGCTACGGTGCAGGCGAATTAAAGCATGGCACGATTTCACTTATTGAACCCGGCACAGTTGTTGCGGCGGTGGCTACCGACGATGCACTTTACGGCAAAATGGTTTCAAACATCAAAGAAGTGCATGCCCGTGGTGCTTATGTTATCGCAGTTGTAAAAGAAGGAACTAAAGGTGTTGAGGAAATTGCTGACGAAGTAATTTATATCCCAAATACCTCTCGTTACCTTACACCGTCACTTACTGTTGTACCCCTGCAGTTACTTGCGTATCACACAACAGTCAAGCGCGGTCTTGATGTTGACAAGCCCAGAAATCTTGCGAAAAGTGTTACGGTGGAATAAGGAACAAATATATAAATTTGAATTTGTCTAACTCATTTATATGGTTATGTAATCTTGTAGGGGCTGGCGTCCTCGACAGCCCTAACCAAATATACAGGTAAATTAACAATGGGTCGTCGAGGACGCCGACCCCTACGAAATGAGTTCGACAAAC
>JAZNYY010000089.1:0-18539 GCA_045594645.1 Candidatus Fimenecus sp. | reverse complement strand
GCAGAGGGCAAATGGAATGTTTGCGGTAGTGCATTTGAAAACGGCGATGTTAATGTACCCTCACCCGAGGCGCTTTTCAGAAACATTCTTCTCGGTAATAATTATTTTGAGAAAAATTTCGGTAAGCGAAGCTGTGATATTTTCTTGCCCGACTGCTTTGGCTTTGGTTATGCCCTGCCCTCAATTATGCACCACGCAAACCTTAAGGGCTTCACAACACAAAAGCTTTCTTGGGGCTCGGCTTACGGCATACCCTTTGACCTTGGTAAGTGGTATGGTGTTGACGGCAATTTTGTCTATGGCAACACAAACCCCGGCGCATACGATAAAACCTTGAAAAAAGTAAGAAACAACGAAGTTATAGAGAAAAAGCTTACTGAAAACGAGCAATATGACCTGCCTTTAACCGCAGTATTCCACGGCGTTGGTGACCGCGGAGGTGCACCAAAAGAGGAGTCTGTTAAAACAGTTTGCGATGAAATCAAAAATAATGATACAAACGACACAGAGGTATTATCTGCTCCTGCTGACAAAATATTCCACGATATTGATGCTTTGCCCGAAGATATCAAGCAAAAATTACCCGTTTGGAACAACGAGCTTGTTATGACAAATCACGCAGTTGGCGGATACACATCTCGTGCAATCGGCAAGCGTTGGAACAGAAGAAACGAAGAAATCGCCGATATGGCAGAGCGTGCAAGTGTTGCGGCTATGACACTTGCTGGCTTTGAATATCCTCAAGAAGCACTTACAAAGGCTTGGAAAAGGGTTATTGCTCACCAATTCCACGACGATTTGCCCGGAACATCGGTTCAGCGTGCTTACCGTCGCAGTTGGAACGATTACGCAATGTCGCTTAACCAATTCACAAACGAATATGAGGGCGCAGTAAAAAATATTGCCTCACTCATTGACACCTCGGCAGTTAAGGGAATTCCCGTAATAATCAACAACCCTATGGAATACGAAAGAACCGGTGTTGTGAAAATTACAATCCCCGCAAAGCTTCGTTACAAGAATATGGCGGCATTTGACAGCGACGGCAACGAATTGCCCACTCAAGTTATCGAAAATACTGCCACTCATTCAGTTATTCTCGTATATGTAACAGTTGCACCCATGGGCTATAAGCTTCTTGACATTCAGAGCAAGCGCGCAAGAGTTTCAACTCCGCTGAAAGCATCAATTCACGGGCTTGAAAATGAAAAATACAAGGTTACATTTAACAGCAACGGCGATATCCGTTCAGTTTTTGATAAGGAATTAAAGAAAGAAATTCTTAAAAAGCCGATTTATACGGGTATTTTTGACTACAACGGCAGTAAGGATTGGCCCGCTTGGGAATTAAATTTTGAAGAACTCAACCGCGAGCCACAGCACTCACCACGAGTTAAGTCCATCGAAGTAATAGAAGAGGGCGTTTGCCGTGTTGCAATGAAGATTGTAAAGACTTACAAAGACAGCACTTTTACTTCAATTGTAGCACTCTCCCGCGGTGGCAAGGTTGTTGAGGTTTATGACGAAACCGAATGGCGAAGCACCTGCTCTGCCGCAAAAGAAATTTTCTGCTTTACCGCTGAAAGCCCCGTTGCAACATACGATTTGGGGCTTGGCGCAATCAAGCGCGGAAATATGACTGAAAAGCTTTTTGAAGTGCCTGCACAGAAATGGGCTGACATCACCGATGAAAGCGGTGAATTCGGTGTTTCGGTAATCAGCGAATGCAAATACGGTTGGGATAAATTTGACAATAACACCCTTCGCCTTACTCTTATGCACACTCCCCTCAAGAATTACCGCGTTGACAGTATGCAATCAATGATGGAATTGGGGCTTAACCGTTATTCTTATGCGATTTACTCACACGAGGGCGCAGTTGGTCACGGCACACAACGCGAAGCGAGAAACTTTGTAATGCCAATGGCATCATTTATCTGTTCAAAGCACGAGGGTGCTAAAATCGGTGAAATCTCATTCGCAAGTCTTTCCGGCAACGCAATACTTCGCGCAATGAAAAAGGCTGAAAACAGCGACGAAATTGTTATCCGCATTGGCGAGGGCGAGAAAAAAGCACAGAAAAATGTTGAATTCTCACTTTGCACACCGATTTTGAGTGCGAGAGAAATCTATGCTTCAGAAGAGCATATCGACGATGTTGAAATCAAAAACGGCAAGCTTGTTTTCGACTTAAAGCCATATGAAATCCGTTCTTTTGCACTTACGGTTAAATCCGCCAACATTAAAGATAATTCAAAGGCGGTTGATTTTGCAGGCAATATTGATGCTTATTCAACAAATGATGCACCGAAATCAACACTTCCCGTAATCGACAAGACAATTCCTAAAGAAATTTGTCCCGACACGGTTTATGTTGGCGGTGTAAAGTTTACACTTTCTGACAAGGCAATTCTTTGCGGAGGGCAGACAATCGCTCTCCCCGAAAATACAAAGAAAGTCAATCTTCTTATAGCTTCACTCAACGGTGACAAATATATTACAATCGGCGGAAATTCGGCTAAGGTAAACGACATCCGTGAATACTACGCAGGTTGGGATTTATACGATTTTAAAGAAGTTGCATTCACTAAAGACGGCAAGTTAGGTTATGAATTCACACATTCTCACAATGACAATGGTGACGCAAAATGTCAGCAGTTATTCTTCTGGAATGTTGAATTTGAAACTGAGGGTGACGCAATTACTCTGCCCGTTGACCGCGATATTCTTATTCTTGCAATCACAGCAAGTAGTGATGACCGCAATTGCGCACTTGCAACAGAACTTTATGACAACATAAAGGGCAGATATTTCGATTACAAGATGAATGCCCGCGAAAAGCTCACATACATAAACAGCAAACGCGTGCACCGTCTTAACGATAAGGGCGGGGCACTCCGCGACAGAAATAAGGGAAGGAGATAAATAGTTATGGCTGAAAATAAAGGCGATATTCGTTATGTCGGCGTCAAAGAAACTCTCGCATACGGAATTGCAAACGCAGGTCAATGCTTTGGCTACAACATAATTTCAAGCAGTTATCTTTCACTTTTCTTTACAAAGGTATTCGGCGTTCCCTTTGGTGCAGTATCTGCAATGATGCTGTTTTTAGGCATCTGGGACACAATCAACGACCCGCTTATGGGCTCAATTATTGACAGAACACGAACAAGATATGGCAAATTGCGCCCATATCTGCTCATAATTCCCATTCCCTTGGGGCTTGCAACGATAATGCTTTTTGCAGGTCCGCAAATCTTAGGCGACGCGGCAGAAACTACGGCAAAAATCATTTATATGTTCGTCACCTATTTCATTTGGGAATTATTCTACACCCTCGGTGATGTGCCATTTTGGGGAATGAGCGCGGCAATAAGCCCCTCACCCTCTGACAGAACGCGAGTAATTTCTTCTGCCCGCTTTGTTTCGGGACTTATCGGCGGACTTTCAAACACCATTCTCGTGGTGCTTATGGATTTAAGCAACAACAGGTCAATTCCTCTTTCACTTTCACAAGTATTCTTGCTTATGGCTGTGATTTCAGGCACATTGGGTATGGCTCTGTTTTCAATGTCGGGTATCTGCACAAGAGAAAGAGTTGTGCAGACAGTTAAAGAGCCCAGCGTACTTGACGGATTTAAGGCTCTTGTAAGAAACAAGCCTTTACTTTTAATTGTTATCGGTAATGTACTTGCAGCCGTGAGTGGTGTGGGCGGATTCTTCCAGACCTACTACTATTCAGAAGTTGTGCAAATGAACTCTCTGACAATTGTCATTGCACTCCCCGGTACAATTTTAGGCTTTGTTACATATCTGCTTATCCCAAAAATCAAGCAGAAATTTGACAACCGCCAGATTATCTTCTTAAATGGCTTTGCAAGACTTATTATGGGCTCAATCGTATTCCTTGTTGGTATGAAGTGCTTTACAAACCTTTGGGTCGTTGTACCCTTACTTATGGTACAAAATCTTCTTTTCACCTTCTTCAACACCATTAATATGGTTATACCAACCGAAATGATTGGCGACACAATTGACTATATGGAATGGAAAACCGGCGAGCGAAACGAGGGTGTTTCTTTCTCGGTACTCACATTTGTAGGCAAACTTACAGGCTCGCTATCAAGTGCAATCGGTGCGGCACTTATGGCGCTGATTGGTCTTTCATTTGACGAAACCACGGGCGTTGCAATAAAGGCTTATGAGCAGACAGATTTCTTCATCTGGGGTATGTTCACATTAGCCCCCGCTATTTTAGGACTTCTTCCGCTTATTCCATACATTTGGTATGATTTGACAGGCGACAAGCTCCGCCAAGTTCGTGAAGAAATGGCAGAACGCAGAACTGTTCTTTCGGCACAGGTTTCGGGAGGTGCTACTAATGAGTAATAAGTGTCCAAAATGCAATGAGAAATTATCTCCATTTTATATGAAGCAAACCTGCCCCAAGTGCAACACAAATCTTGTGTATTATGACCTTGACAAAAGACTTCAAGAAGACCACGAAAGAGCAATGCGTGAGCAAGCGGCAGTTGATAAAGTTCTCAACAATATCAAGACCTCTGCATTCGGCGGTAAAGAACAGATTTTCCGTTTTGTGATGATGTTCTCGCCACTTCTCTGGATGTGTTTACCAATATACACACAAATGAACCGCGAGACTTTAGAAATCACTAATATTTCATTGATTACACTTATAAAGTCAATAATTGGAACTGTGACAAATACTGATAACGGTATGAATTTAGATATGTGGTTGTCAGACAAAGCGTATTTTTGCACACTCGTTTTAATTGCTTGTATAATTATATTTTCTCTGACTGAAATTATATCTTCACTATTTTCAGTTGGCAAAAACGCATTAATGCGAAACAGAATATTTCACTATGTAAATTTAATTGTTTGCTTTGCGTTAAGTTGTCTGCCCATAGTAAATGGTTTTAGCCATTCGATTGGTATAACTTTAGTTTTGACAACATATATGTCAGTTGGTGGTTTACATAAATATGTTGACAAAAAGCTAAATCCTAAAAACGAAAAAGAAGAATAAAAGAAAGCGGAAATGTTTGAAAAATCCAAATGTTTCCGTTTTTCTATTGCAATTTTTCCATAATATGATAAAATAAAAGCTCGATAAGTTTTAAATCAGCAATGAGGTGTGAAAAATGATTCTTCATATTTTTGATAATGCAGAGCAAATCGGTGCGGCAGTTACAAATATGATTGTTGAGCAGGTTAACGAAAAACCAAATTCAGTTTTGGGCTTTGCAACGGGTGCTTCACCAATCCCTACATACAATCATCTTGTTAAGGCGTATACAGGTGGCAAGGTGAGCTTTAAGGATATTACAACCTTTAACCTTGACGAATACTGCGATTTGCCACAGAGCGACAAAAACAGCTATTATACATTTATGCACGAAAATCTTTTCAATCAGATTGATGTTAAAGAAGAAAATGTTAACTTCTTAAACGGCAATGCAGAAGATGCAGACGCAGAATGTCAGCGTTATGACGATTTAATTACTGAAAAGAAAATTGACATTCAGCTTTTGGGTGTTGGCAGAAATGGTCACATTGGCTTTAACGAGCCCGCAAACAAATTCACAAAGGGCACATTTAAAGTAAGACTTACCCAGAGCACAATCGACGCAAACTCTGTTTATTTTGATGAGGACACAATGCCTCACTATGCGCTTACAATGGGCACAGTTTCAATTATGAAGTCAAAGCAGATAATTATGATTGCAACCGGCAGAAGCAAGCAGGACGCAATTTACGGCATGGTAAACGGCGATATTACCCCCGCCTGCCCCGCATCAGTTCTTCAGCTTCACCCCAATGTGCACATATTCCTCGACAAAGCCGCCGCAGGAAGATTATAATTCATAAAAATTATGACCGAACAGAAATTTCTGTTCGGTCTTTTTAATGTTATTCATTAAGAATAGTCACAACAAACCATAATACTTTTATATTGAAATCAATTTAATGATATAATATAATTAAAAATATGGTAAAATAGATTTGAAACGAGGTGTAAGTATGCAATCTGTCACATCACAGATTTTATGTGCTTGTTTAAGGGCGGTTTTCCATTCACCTCTTGTTGACAATTCAAATATGTCAAATAAAGCAGGCAAGAAAACCAAGAATTTCAAATCCTATTACAAGCCATCAAAGAATTTCACATTTTCACGGCACAAATGTAATAATTGTTACTATGAAATTCTTGAAAATAAAAATTGCAATACCGACAAAGTCATTCTTTTGTTGCACGGCGGAAGTTTTAAAGTGAAACTTATTGATATGTACCGCCGACTTGCCGAGAAATACAGCAATTTACTTGACGGTGCAACGGTGGTGAGTGTTGATTACAGAACTTTTCCGCAATACGAACACCCTGCACAATTACTTGATGTAAAAGATGTTTATCTTGAAATGTTAGAGCGTGGAATTAAGCCTGAAAATATCATCATAATCGGTGACAGTGCAGGTGCAAATTTGGCAGTCACAATTACACTCTGGTTGCGTGACAACGGACATCCGCTCCCCTCACAAATTGTCTGCTTTTCACTTTGGGCTGATATGACTTCAAGCGGTGAATCGAGAGTGAAAAATGCTTATCTTGACCCATTCGGCGGAATTGCAAAGCGCAAATCCATTGAGGATAATTGGGATTATCTACATAGAATTTCGGCTTATGCTAAAAATATTGACAGAACAAATCCTTATGCCTCACCTATTTTTGCGGATTTCAAGGGTTTTCCGCCTACTACTTTAGTATGTGGCCGTGCAGAAATGGACGAAAGCGACAATGACCAAGTTTTTGAGCTAATGAAAGCATCAGGAGTTAATGTTGAACTTTACAAATATGATGGTATGTTTCACTGTTTTCAATTAATTCAATTTTTACCCGAAAGTCGTGATGCACACAAGAAAGTTTTTAATCGAATAAGGAGTATAACTAATGAACTTGAACGATAAATTTTTACTCGAAAAATTACCGAAAATCGCAGAAGAACACCTGAATACTCGCATTGACAATCTAAAATTCATCGGTGGCGGTAGCTTCGGTAAGGTTTACAAATGTACAAAATCTGACGGTAAAACTATCATTCTTAAAGCATATCATGTGAGTGGAATGGAAAAGACCGAGGCAGAGCAATTAAAGCTTCTTGGTGCGAACACAAGCGTTAAAATGCCACAAGTGTATTTTACTCACAACGATGATGAAATCGCAGTTTTGTGTATGAGCTTCATTGACGGCAAAAATGCACTTGACCCGTCATTCCTCTTGAAAAGCAAGGCTCAAAAGCAGGCATTCGCAAACGATGTGGTTGACGGAATGTTGCAATGGCACAGTGTCAAGGGTGAGAAATTCGGTTATCTTGAAAATGCGACTTATGACAGTTGGAAAGAGTTTTACATAGACACCAAGGTGTCACGCGACCTTACAGGGCTTAAAAAGTTAATGGCCGAGGGTAAATACAGTAAGAAAAACTATGATTTACTTTGCCGTGGACTTGATATTTTCAAAGAAGTTGCAAATGAGCCCGAAAGCCCCGTGCTTATTCACGGCGACCTTAACATTATGAACATTATGGCAGACCCCAAGACTATGAAACTTACGGGATTTATTGACCCCTGCGGTTCAATGTGGGCTGACCGCGAATATGATTTGTTCCAATTTCTCAATATGTGGGGAAATGCCTATAAACTTTATGACACCTACAAATCAAAGTGCGAAATGAGTGAACATTGCGATTTCAAGGTAGCATTTTACGGTGCACTCCACGAAAACTCAATGCGCCTCAAAGGCGGACTCATCGTGCCCGTGTGGGAAATACAAAATAATAACCGCCTAAAAAAAGCAATGGCAAAGTATTAAAAATCAGCCACAAGGGGTGTTTTGTGGCAAAAAGAAAAACCTCGCATTCCCCAATTTTAAAGGGTTTACGAGGTTTTTTAAGTGGTGATCCACCGGAGATTCGACCGTCTGCTTCGGCTTCGCCTCGCATACTATTGGCTCGGCTTACGCCTTCACCGCTTTTTGCTAAAAATGATGCACTGCATCATTTTCTTAACGCAAAAACTCTCGCGAGTTCGAATCTCCAGAAAAATAAAGCAAATAAAAAAGACAGGTCTTTTGACCTGCCTTTTCTATTTGGTGATCCACCGGAGATTCGAACTCCGGACACCTTGATTAAAAGTCAAGTGCTCTGCCAACTGAGCTAGTGGATCATATTCACCCGATTAACATCGGGTTGTTTTTTATTTTACAAAAAGCATCACAAGTGTTGATGCAACAACAAGCACACAGAACACTGCTGTAAGAACTTTTGTTAAGAAAGCTTTTTTAGCCTCATCAGTTCTGCCCTTGTTTTTACCGAAGAAAGATTCGGAAGAACCGCCAGAAATAGCACCAGAAAGTCCCTGCTGATTGCTTTCTTGCAAAAGAACAAGTACAACAATAAGTATTGCCAAAATTATAAGTAAGATACCAAAAACAATATGAAGTGCTGACATTTCGCGTAACCTCCAAACTCTGTAGATTTCATAGCCTTGATATTCTAACACAACATATTAAAAAATGCAAGTGTTTTTTTATAAAAAGTGGAATTTTTTTCAATGAATTTAAAAACTTTTATTTCACATAATAATTTTGCAGACGGTAAGTATTTAATTTGCGTTTGTGTTTGCTGTCTGCACCGACCGCTTCATTGCGGTCGGTTTTGTTTATTACGAAAGCTTGAAGTTTTCGTCAATTGTTACCCAATTGAATACTTCTGTGAATTTCCATTCGCCGTCGATTACTTTTAATTTGTAATCCAACTCGTTATACGAATTTTCAATTGTTGATTTAACTGTAAAGGTACATTCAGTGTTAGAATTGGTTTTTACAGTAAGTCTATGACTATCCCAAGGAAAATCTGCACCCTCAATGAGCACTGCATTGCCATACATTTTGCCGTTATGCATTAAATAATATCTGTCGATATTTTCTTTAATTATTTCTTCGCTGAAGTATTTTTCATATTCTTTTTTCAATTCGTCAACAGAATTAATTTCGTTTGGAATAACTTCAAAATACTCAACGCCGTCGATTGTTGTGGTTTTATCCCAATCAGCGTTCAGATATTTTGCAACGGGAGATGACCAATCAACATATAATTTGTGAGCTTCTAAAAACAATTCTTTAATTTCTTCTTCGGTTAACGGAGTTGCACTTTCGGCTGAAGTTGGAGTTTTCCAATATTCAATTAAATTTAAATTACCGCTTTGTGAAATAAACAAAGAGAAGTCTATATTATCATCTGTGGAAGATATAATGTGCACTTGGTAATCTCCGTATTTTGAATCAAAATATATATCTTCAATATGGCAATCGCTATTCGGGTAATTTTCTTCTACATATTCAAGTGCAGTATTTTTAGCAAGATGTTTGGAAATGGGATTACCGAATAATGAATTAGCAAAAAAAGCAATAAAAACCACGGCGAAAGCAACAATTAATGCAACAACGATTATCTTAACAGACTTTTTCATTTTGTAATCCCCTTTATTAAAATATCTTAAATCAAATATATCATTTTCAATTTATATTGTCAATATAAAAGAAAACGGGACGCCGAGTCGGCGTCCCCTACATTTTGCACTTTGCATTTTTAGTTTTGCACTTAAAAAGTGAGTTGTTCGCCTTGGTCCTCTGCGCTTAAGATTGCTCCGTTTGCGGGAAGGTTCTTTGTTCTGTAGCGACTGGGCTTTGCGAACATACCATCGGTGAAAT
Organism: Candidatus Fimenecus sp.; assembly: GCA_045594645.1. Lineage (GTDB taxonomy): Bacteria > Bacillota > Clostridia > Oscillospirales > Acutalibacteraceae > Fimenecus. Next base: position 8,749 of record JAZNYY010000089.1, on the reverse strand, counting down.
CGGTGACGGTATCAACGCGGTGACCTTTCTTAAGGCTCATTACTGCAACGCCTTGGCTATCTTTTGTGGTCTTTGCCGAGATTGCGCCCGAATTAAAGAGCAAATATCTGCCTGCGGTAGATTTCATTACAAGCTCTTTATCCTGCGGGATATACACGGCTGCTACCAATGGGCTCTTATCAGAATATGCCTTAATCAGCTTTTTACGGTTAGTCTTGGTTTCATATGCTGAAATATCAACCTTTGCAACCTTGCCGTTTTCAAAGAAGAAGAGCATATACCCCTTATATTCTTTGAGCACCACCATTGAAATTGCGGTTTCGCCCTCTTCCATTGAAAGCTTTGAAGCCACGAAATCGCCAAGCACACTTGCTTTTGTATCATCAAATTCGCTTGCTCTTGACTTATAAACCTGACACTTATTAGTGAAGAACAAAAGCTCTGTACTATTTGTAGTTTCAACAGTTGAAATAATTTCATCATTCTCTTTAAGCTTATGCTCACCACTCATACGAAGCGACAAGGGAGTAATTTTCTTGAAATATCCCTCTTTTGTGAAGAAAAGAGTAACTGCATAATCGGGAATTTCTTCGATTTCAACCTTTTCTTCTTCAACCTCTTGAGCGTAGATAATCTCAGAACGGCGGTCCTTACCGTATTTATCGGCAATATTTTTAAGCTCGTTTACGATAATCTTTTTAACTCTTGCTTTATTTGCGAGAATATCTTCCATATCCTCTATCTGCTTTTTAAGGTCTTCGACATCATTAAGACGCTTGAGGATATATTCGCGGTTGAGGTGACGGAGCTTGATTTCAGCAACATATTCAGCCTGAATCTTATCAATGCCGAAGCCAATCATCAAGTTTGGCACTACCTCTGCCTCTTCTTCAGTTTCACGAACAATCTTGATTGCCTTGTCAATATCGAGAAGAATTTTTTGAAGTCCCAATAAAAGATGCAGTTTATCCTTTGCCTTAGTCAAATCAAAATAAACTCTGCGATTTACACACTCTGTACGGAATGCAATCCATTCTGTGAGCATATCGGCAACACCCAGCACCTGCGGAACACCTGCAATGAGCACATTGAAATTACAAGAGAAGGTATCTTCAAGTGGTGTCATTTTATAAAGCTTTTGCATAAGTTTATCCGCATCTGTACCGCGTTTAAGGTCGATTGTGATTTTAAGACCTTTTTTATCGGTTTCGTCACGGATATCACTGATTTCACGGATTGCGTTTGCCTTTACGCGCTCGATAATCTTGTCGATTATTGCCTCGGCAGTAGTTGTTGGCGGGATTTCAGTAATATCGATACAATTATTCGCCTTGTCATAAGTATATTTTGCTCTTACCTTAAAGCCACCACGGCCTGTACGGTAAATCTCGCTCATCTGACGCTCGTCATAGATAATCTTACCACCGCCGATAAAATCGGGGGCTTTAAGAGTTTCCATTACATCAAAATCGGGGTTTTTGATAAGTCCGATTGTGGTTTCACAGATTTCGCGAAGATTGAATGAACAGATTGAAGATGCCATACCAACGGCAATACCTGTATTTGCATTTACAAGCACTGACGGGAATGAAACGGGCAACAATGTGGGCTCTTGCATTGTGGCGTCATAGTTATCCACAAAATCAACTGTATCCTTATCAATATCACGGAAAAGCTCGGCAGAAATTGCCTCAAGCTTTGCCTCAGTATAACGGGATGCGGCGAAAACCATATTTTTTGAATATGCCTTACCGAAGTTACCCTTTGAATCAACATAAGGGTGCAACAAGCTTTCATTACCGCGGGATAAACGCACCATTGTTTCGTAGATTGCGGCATCACCATGGGGGTTTAACTGCATAGTTCTACCAACAATATTTGCTGATTTTACTCTGTTGCCATTCAAAAGTCCCATTTTATACATTGTATAAAGCAATTTTCTGTGAGAGGGCTTAAAGCCGTCAATTTCGGGGATTGCACGGGATACAATTACGCTCATTGCGTATGGCATAAAGTTTGTTTCAAGAGTATGTGTAATATTTTGAGTTACAACCTCGCCCGCACCGATAATATGGGCATTAAGTTGCTCTTCGGTGATTTCGGTTTCAACGGGTTTCTTTTTTCGTGCCATAAATTTTCTCCTTAACGCAAAATGCAAAGCGCAAAGTGCAAAATGTCGGGTCTGCGACGCATTTTAATTTAAAATTATTTTTGGTTTTGCTGGGTTGTTTTACATATTGCCGTTAATAACGCAATTATTTCTTTTATATCAATTTCTATTGAGATAAATTCTTTTTTCGGTTAAATATTCAGTTTCACATAAAAGCCGTAACCAAAAGTATGTTTCGCGTGCTTCTTTTAACGCAATACTCAATTTAGCATAAAAATCAGCTTTGGTCTGACCGCATTCTGCCTCAGCAACATTTGCACCTATACTTGTTCCGCATTTTAAAAGTTGCTTTGACATAATATATTCTTTTTTATCTGCTGTAAGGTGTTTATATAAATTAACAATTCTTATTGCAAACTTAAAACTTTTCTTCTCTACAATATTTTCGTCCACCTAAATTCACCTACAATCATTTTGCGCTTTGCATTTTGCGTTTTGCGCTTTAAGAAATATCAGCAAGGTCAATATACATATGACCGTTTTCGGCAATAAAGTCTTTTCTGCCCTGCAAATCGTCGCCCATAAAGAGCTCAAATTTTTCGTCCATAAGCGCTTCGATATTATCAGGCTCAACCTTGATAAGACGGCGGGTTTTAGGATTCATTGTGGTAAGCCACATCATATCCGCATCGTTTTCACCAAGTCCCTTTGAACGCTGAATTGTATACTTTGCGTCGCCGATTTCGGCCAACACATCTGCTTTTTCTTTTTCGGTATAGCAGAAATAGGTCTGGTCCTTGCAACGGATTTCATAAAGAGGTGATTCCGCAATAAACACCTTGCCCTCTTTAATGATAGTGGGCATAAGACGGCGAATCATTGTGAGAATAAGTGTTCTGATATGGAAGCCATCGACATCCGCGTCAGTACAGATAATAACCTTACTCCAACGAAGATTTTCGAGACTGAAAAGTGATAATTCTTTATTTGACTTTGAATTTACCTCAACACCGCAACCGATAACCTTAATCAAGTCAACGATAATATCGCTCTTGAAAATTTTATCATATTCACTCTTTAAGCAGTTGAGAATTTTACCGCGAACGGGAATAATTGCTTGGAATGCGGAGTCACGAGCCTGCTTACAGGCACCAAGAGCCGAATCACCCTCAACTATGAAGATTTCGCGCTCATTCACATCTTTACTACGGCAATCAACGAATTTTTCAACACGAGAAGTCATATCGTTGCTTGATTGCAAGGTCTTTTTAATGTTAATTCTTGTGCTTTCTGCCTTAATACGCGAACGCATATTTATAAGAATCTGGTTTGAAATCTTATCGGCATCAAGCTTATTTTCAATAAAATAGATTTCAAGCTGATGACGGAAAAATTCAGTCATTGCCTCTTGTATGAACTTATTTGTGATTGCTTTTTTAGTCTGATTTTCGTATGAGGTCTGTGTTGAGAATGAAGAAACCACTAAAATTAAGCAATCTTCAATGTCCTGATAACTGATTTTTGCGTCGCTTTTAAGGTATTTACCATTCTGCTTAAGATAGTTGTCGATTTGAGCTACAAAAGCGCTTCTGAAGGCTTTTTCGGGGGCTCCGCCGTGCTCGAGAAAGCTTGAGTTATGGTAATACTCTTTCATCTGCACCTTATTTGAGAAGCAGAGTGAAGCGGTAATCTTAACGCGGTAGTCCTTCATATCTGCACGGTCACGACCAACCTTTTCGGTTGACCAAAACTGCACAGTTGACATTTCTGTACCCGCCGCGATTTCTTTCACATAATCAGTAATTCCGTTATCGTAAACATACTCAAATGTTTCAAAGGAATTGCCCGAAATTTGATTTTTAAGTATAAATTTAATGCCGGCATTTACAACGGACTGGCGCTTGATTGTCTCTTGATAATATTCAAGGGGGATATTGATATCGGTGAAAACCTTTAAGTCGGGCTTCCAACGAATTCTTGAGCCTGTGTCACGCTTATTATATGGCTCTTTAATCATATCCCCTGCAATTTCGCCGTGCTCAAAGTGAAGAAGATATTTAAATCCGCCTGTATGGATTTCGGCATCCATATATTCAGAGGCATACTGTGTGGCACACAGGCCCAAGCCGTTAAGACCGAGAGAATACTCATAGTTGCCACCGTCATTGGTATCATACTTACCGCCGGCATAGAGCTCGCAGAAAACAAGCTCCCAGTTATAACAGTTTTCTTTTTTATTGAAGTCAACGGGAATACCGCGACCAAAGTCTTGAATTTCAACCGAACCGTCGATGAAACGGGTAACAACAATCTTGTCGCCATAGCCCTCGCGAGCCTCGTCGATTGAGTTTGAGAGAATTTCGAACACAGAGTGCTGACAGCCCTCAATACCGTCCGAGCCGAAAATAACGGCGGGGCGTTTACGAACTCGGTCCGCTCCCTTTAATTGTGAGATGCTTTCATTTCCGTATGATGCCTTTTTTGCCATATATTTTACTCCTTAATAGGAATTTAATCCAAACAATTTAATATACCATACAAATACGGGCCGTCAGGGACGCCGGCCCCTACATTATTAAAATAACCGCTAAATATTATACACTATATTTAGCGGTTTAGTCAAGTTTTAAGCCATTTAAAAGCCCAACATATTCTATTTTTCGACAAATTCAAATCTCTTAAAGGTTTTGCCGTCGCGAGTTATTTCTTCGTTCCACATAGAAAGTGGACGCACCCAAATTTCTTTTTCACCGTAAAGAGCACGATAAACTACCATTTTTTCAAGTGTTTCACTATGGTTTGCAATACCAATTACCTCGTATTCATTACCCTTGAAGTGACGATATTTACCTAATTTAATTTCACTCATTTCTTTTTACGCTCAACTTTCGTTTTGTTGCCTTTTTCGTCAACTATATACATACTTTCAAGCTGACCCGTAAGGCTACGCTTAAAGCCGTCAATATATTCACGGCGAAGCACTGCCTGCTCTGCCTTTTCTTCTTCGGTAAGACCCACTGTTTTCATTTTCTTTGCAAGCTCGTTTATTCTGTCAATTTTTTTCTGTTCCATATTGATTTTCCTTTATTGTTTAGTGCTTATATAGTATAGAACATTTTGTGTGTTTAGTCAAGATTTGTGGGGGACGATTACAGCCCGTCCCATTCAAAGTTTGATTTTCACTTTTGAACAGGTCTAATTCTACAAATTAGGTTTTGTCAGGATATAAATACAAAACGCAAAGTGCCAAATGCAAAATGTCGGATCTGCGACATAAATTTATACCTCACTAATATAGAACGCAATACTATGTAGGGTCGCTTGCGCGTTGCGACCGTTCCAAAGTGTGCAATAAAACTTTTTCGGGCGATTCGTGAATCGCCCCTACAAAATTAAATAAACCTATTAAGCAGTTCCACAAATTCAATTTTGTAATGTAATTATAGAAAAACGCAAAAAAACACCCCTGTCAAATTGACAGGGGCATATTGGTTTGTTAAACAATTAAAGATTATTCGTTAATCTTTGTAACAACGCCTGAACCAACTGTTCTGCCGCCTTCACGGATAGCGAAACGGAGACCTTCTTCAATAGCGATAGGAGTGATGAGCTCAACGTCCATAACAACGTTATCGCCAGGCATGCACATCTCTGTGCCTGCAGGAAGAGAAATTGTACCAGTAACGTCAGTTGTTCTGAAATAGAACTGAGGTCTGTAGTTGTTGAAGAAAGGAGTATGACGGCCGCCTTCATCCTTTGTCAAAACGTAAACCTGACCTGAGAACTTTGTGTGAGGGTTGATTGTGCCGGGCTTAGCAAGAACCTGACCACGCTCGATATCTGTTCTCTGAACACCACGAAGAAGAGCACCGATGTTGTCGCCTGCCTCTGCATAGTCAAGAATCTTTCTGAACATTTCGATACCTGTAACAACAGTCTTTCTTCTTTCGTCTGTAAGACCAACGATTTCAACTTCTTCAGAAGTTCTGAGCTGACCTCTTTCAACTCTACCTGTAGCAACTGTACCACGGCCTGTGATTGTGAATACATCTTCAACAGGCATAAGGAATGGCTGGTCTGCCTTACGGTCAGGAGTAGGAATGTAGCTATCAACAGCGTCCATGAGTTCCCAGATAGGAGCACAAGCGGGGTCGTCTGATGATGTAGCTTCGAGAGCCTTAAGAGCTGAACCCTTGATGATAGGTGTATCATCGCCGGGGAATTCGTACTCGTCAAGAGTCTCACGGATTTCCATTTCAACGAGTTCAAGAAGCTCTTCGTCGTCAACCTGGTCAACCTTGTTCATGAATACGATGATGTAAGGAACGCCAACCTGACGAGCAAGAAGAAGGTGTTCTTTAGTCTGAGCCATAGGACCATCTGTAGAAGCGATAACAAGGATAGCGCCGTCCATCTGAGCAGCACCTGTAATCATGTTCTTAATGTAGTCAGCGTGGCCGGGGCAGTCAACGTGAGCATAGTGACGAGTTGCTGTCTCGTACTCAACGTGAGCTGTGTTGATTGTGATACCGCGCTCTCTCTCTTCGGGAGCCTTATCGATGTTTGCATAATCAACGAAGTCAGCCTGACCTTTAGAAGCGAGTGTTTTTGTGATAGCAGCTGTTAATGTTGTCTTACCGTGGTCAACGTGACCGATAGTACCAATATTAACATGGGGTTTGGTTCTTTCAAATTTTGCCTTTGCCATTGGAATTTCCTCCTTTTATTTTTGGAAAATAATTTACAAATTATTGCGATACTTATTGTATCAATAAACTTGATAAATTTCAAGTCTTTTAAGAGAAAATATTAGTCTCTCTTACTTCTTTCAGAAATAATTGATTCTGAAATTGATTTCGGAACCTCTTTATATCCGTCGGGTTCCATTACATACTGACCACGGCCCTGTGTCTTTGAACGGAGGTCAGTTGCATAACCGAACATCTCTGAAAGAGGAACTCTTGCGTTAATCTGCTTAACGCCTGAACGGTCCTCAAAGCCCTGAATTTCGCCACGGCGGCTGTTCAAGTCGCCGATAACATCACCCATATAATCTTCAGGAGTAATAACTACAACCTTCATAATAGGCTCGAGAATAACGGGGTTAGCTTTCTTAGCAGCATCCTTGAATGCCATTGAACCGGCAATCTTAAACGCCATTTCTGATGAGTCAACTTCGTGGTATGAACCATCGTAAAGAGTAACCTTAACATCAACCACGCTGTAGCCTGCAAGTACACCTGACTGCATAGCGCCCTGAATACCGTCGTCAACAGCCTTGTGGTATTCCTTAGGAATAGCACCACCAACGATGTTGTTTACAAACTCGTAACCGCCATCGGGATTGGGTTCAATGTTAATCTTAACATGACCGTACTGACCCTTACCACCTGACTGACGAGCATATTTTGTATCAGAAGATGCAGGAACGCGGATTGTTTCTCTGTAAGCAACCTGAGGCTTACCAACATTTGCTTCAACTTTGAATTCACGAAGAAGTCTGTCAACGATGATTTCAAGGTGAAGCTCACCCATACCTGCGATAATTGTCTGGCCTGTTTCTTCATCTGTATAGCTACGGAATGTTGGATCTTCTGCAACAAGCTTTGAAAGTGCAATACCCATTTTTTCCTGACCAGCCTTAGTTTTAGGCTCGATAGCAACACTGATAACGGGCTCGGGGAAGTTCATTGATTCAAGAATAATTGGGTGCTTATCATCACAAAGTGTGTCACCAGTTGTTGTGTTCTTAAGACCAACAACGGCAGCGATATCACCTGCATAAACTGTTTCAAGGTCTTCACGGTGGTTAGCGTGCATCTGCAAGATACGACCCATTCTTTCTTTGTTGTCCTTAACTGTGTTGTAAACAGTTGTACCAGCATTTACTGTACCTGAATAAACACGGAAGAAGCAAAGAGTACCAACGAAGGGGTCGTTTGCAATCTTGAATGCAAGAGCTGCAAAAGGCTCGTCGTCAGATGAATGTCTAACTTCTTCTTCCTCAGTATCGGGGTTAATGCCTTTGATAGCCTCGATATCTGTGGGAGCGGGCATGAAATCAACAATAGCGTCGAGAAGTGGCTGAACACCTTTGTTGCGATATGAAGTACCGCAGCAGATGGGCACGATATCGTTTGAAAGTGTAGCCTTACGGATAACACTCTTAATCTCGTCTACTGTTAATTCTTCGCCTTCAAAATATTTCATCATAAGGTCCTCGTCGAGCTCAGCAACTGATTCGATAAGGTTGTTACGATATTTTTCTGCAAGTTCCTTCATATCGTCGGGAATTTCTTCAACTCTAACATCTTTACCCATATCATCATAATAAACGATAGCGTTATTATTGATAAGGTCAATGATTCCCTTAAATGTGTTTTCAGAACCGATAGGAAGCTGAATCGGAACGCCATTGCAGTTGAAGCGTTCCTTAACCATGTCAAGAACACGGTAGAAATCTGCACCCAAGATGTCCATTTTGTTAACATAAATCATTCTGGGTACTTTGTATTCGTCAGCCTGACGCCAAACGGTTTCAGACTGAGGCTCAACACCACCCTTTGCGCAAAGAACAGTTACAGAACCGTCAAGAACGCGGAGTGAACGCTGAACTTCAACAGTGAAGTCAACGTGACC
>JAZNYY010000088.1:0-9339 GCA_045594645.1 Candidatus Fimenecus sp. | reverse complement strand
AAAGAATTTGATTTAATCCTTTTAGGTCGTGTGGCAGTTGACTTAAATCCTGTTGACTATTATTGCCCACTTAACGAAAGCACAACATTTAAGAGATATTTAGGTGGCTCACCTGCAAATATTGCAGTTGGACTTGCTCGTCTTGGTAAAAAGTGTGGATTTTTCGCTCGCGTTTCAGATGACCAGCTTGGTACATTCGTAACTGACTATTTTGATAACGAGGGTATTGATACATCTCACATTAAGCGTTGTGAGAATGGCGAAAAAATCGGTCTTACATTTACTGAAATCAAGTCAGAAACTGAAAGCTCAATCGTTATGTATCGTAACGAGGCAGCTGACCTTAAACTCGATGTAGAAGACATTGACGAAGAATACATCAACAAAGCAAAAGCAATCTTGATTTCCGGTACTGCACTTGCAGAAAGCCCATCAAGAGAAGCAGCTCTTAAAGCAGTAGCACTTGCAAAGAAAAACGGTGTGCCAATTATTTTTGATATTGACTACCGTGCATATAACTGGAAAAATGCTGATGAAATCGCAATTTATTATTCTTCAGTTGCTCGTGAAGCAGATATTATTCTTGGCTCTCGCGAAGAATATGACCTTACAGAGAAGTTTATCAAAGTAGGTATGACAGATAAAGAAACTGCAGCATACTGGCACTCACAGAATGCAAAAATCGTTATTATCAAGCACGCTAAAGAGGGCTCAACCGCTTATACAAATGACGGTGAAAGCTATTCGATTAAGCCATTCCCCGTTAAACTGCTTAAATCCTTCGGCGGCGGTGACGGATATGCCAGCGCATTCCTTTACGGCGTGTTTGAGGGTTGGGAGATTATTGATGCCCTTGAATTCGGTTCAGCTTCTGCCGCAATGCTCGTAGCTTCTCACGCTTGCTCAGAGGATATGCCATCAGTTGAGGCAGTAAAAGAATTTATCAAGAAAGAAAAAGAAGAATATGGCGAAATGATTGCAAGAGCTTAATTCTTTTCAGCATATTTTCCGTAATACTTCGTTGCTTTCGGCTCGCGGTATAACTTATACAGCTTCTCCTCGGCAACATTGTCTTACGAAAAATCTGCTTGAAAATAATGCGTATTGTAAAAGCAACTTTTAGCAAAGCATAAAATTCGGTGAATTGAAATGATTAAGAGGCTATTAAAAAACAAAGCAGTTAAAAGGATATTAGCCGCGGTTCTCTGCCTGTGTCTTGTTGTGGGAATTGCCGTTGCGGGCATAAATGCCTATATGGTGTCTTATGTTGATGAATACATTCTCACAATGGACGAGGTCGGCGATTATGACTTTGACTGCGTGATGATTATGGGTGCAGGCATTTGGGGTACAGAGCCCTCGCCAATGCTTCAAGAAAGACTTGATTTCGGAATTGAGGTCTATTTTACAGGCTGTACTGACCGAATTCTTATGACGGGCGACCACGCACGCGAGGAATATGACGAAGTAAACATAATGAAAGATTGTGCTATTGAGGCGGGAGTGCCTGCCGACAATGTGTTTATGGACCACGCAGGTCTTTCAACCTATGAGTCGATGTACCGTGCCCGCGATGTTTTTCAAGTTGAAAAAATGGTAATTGTCACTCAAAAATATCATTTATACCGCTCAATCTATGATGCTCGCAAATTGGGCATTGAGGCTTATGGTGTAGCCGCTGATGAAATGAAATACGGATTTCACAACAATATGCGTGAATGGTTGGCTCGCACCAAAGATTTCTTTTATTGCATAGCACAACCCGAGCCGACATACTTGGGCGACCCGATTTCAATACACGCAAGCGGTGCACTTACAGATGACAAAGAGCGTGTGTGAAACAATAAAACTATATATCCGCTCCCTCATTGAGGGAGCTGTCAGCGAAGCTGACTGAGGGAGTAAAAAAGAAAATAGACAAACTCCCTCCGTCATTTTCTTATGAAAATGCCCCCTCCCTCTGAGAGGGAGGGGAACAGATAGGTGATTATATGTACGAAAATCCAAATTACAATTCAAACAACGAAAAAATCCTTTGCGAAATGAATGGCGCTAATTCTGATATGCTTATGAATATCAAGATTAAGCTCTTAAAAGCAGGGGAGAGCGTTGCAATCTGTGACGCTGAAAATGAAACTGCAATTCTCTTGATTGCGGGTGATGTTGAGTATAATTTCGACGGCAAAACAGAAAACGCAAAGCGTGAAAATCAGTTTATTGATCGCCCTTACTGTGTGCACTTCTCAAGAAATAATGAAGTTACAGTAGTTGCAAACGCTGATTCTCGAATTCTCATTCAGCAGACCGATAACGCAAACGATTTCGGTTGCAAGTGGTATAGTCCCGAAAATGTGATTTTGCAGGAATTCGGTAAAGACCAATGGAGCGGTACCGCACACCGTCAGGTGCTCACTCTTTTTGATTACGAAAATGCACCTTATTCAAATCTTGTTTTGGGTGAGGTTATTCACAAACCGGGTTGCTGGTCAAGCTACCCGCCACATTATCACCCACAGCCCGAGGTTTATTATTATGAATTCGATAAGCCACAAGGCTTTGGCGTAGGCTTTAACGGTGATGATTGTTATAAAGTAGAGGACCAAGGTGTTCTCTGCATTACACCAATGAAAACACATCAGCAGGTTGCAGCCCCCGGTTATTCAATGTGCTATGTGTGGATGATTAGACATCTTGACGGTGACCCGTGGATTAAAACACGAATTGACGACCCGAAGCATAAATGGCTTCTTGATTTATAATGAGGAGATGACAATATGGCAAAAATGACAATGGCGCAGGCACTCGTTAAGTTCCTTGACAATCAGTATGTGTCCTTTGATGGCGTTGAAACAAAGTTCGTTGATGGAATTTTCACAGTTTTCGGTCACGGTATTGTTTTAGGTCTTGGTGAGGCACTTGATTCCGACAAGGGTGGACTTCGCGTTTATCAAGGCAAAAATGAGCAGGGTATGGCTCATGTGGCAACCGCCTTTGCAAAGATGAACAACAGAAGAAAGCTGATTGCTTGTGCATCATCAATCGGCCCCGGTGCTGCAAATATGATTACTGCGGCGGCAACTGCGACAGTTAACAATGTTCCGCTTCTTTTGTTCCCTGCTGACACATTCTCAACCCGTCAGCCCGACCCCGTTCTTCAACAGTTTGAGCAGGTGAATTCACTTGCTACAACTACAAATGACGCATATAAGGCAGTAACTCGTTATTGGGATAGAATTCAACGCCCAGAGCAGTTGATGTCGGCAATGATTAACGCAATGCGCGTGCTTACTGATACAGCAGACACAGGTGCGGTTGCAATTTGTCTTTGTCAGGATGTTGAGGGCGAAAGCTATGACTATCCCGATAGCTTCTTCCAGAAAAGAGTACATAAAATTGTTCGTATGCCCGTAGCGTGCGAAGAACTTGAAGATGTTTTAGCAGTTGTCAAGAACGCTAAAAAGCCCCTTGTAATATGCGGCGGCGGTGTTCGTTATTCAGAAGCAGGCGAGACTCTTGAAAAATTCTGTGCAGAGTTCAATATTCCTTTCGCAGAAACACAGAGCGGTAAAACGGCTTGCCTTTCATCTGATAAATATAACCTTGGCGGTCTTGGTGTTACAGGTAACTCATCAGGTAATGTAATCGCAAAGGATGCAGATGTTGTAATCGGTATCGGTACTCGATTCTCTGACTTTACAACTGCTTCAAAATCACTTTTCAAAGACGATGTTAAGATGGTAACAATCAATACATCACGCTTTGATGCATATAAGCTTGATGCTACAAAAATGGTGGCTGACGCAAAGCTCGGTATTATCGCTCTCGGCAACGAGCTTCGCAAGGTGAATTATAAGTCAGCATACACAACTGAAATTGCAGACGCAAAAGCTGATTGGGATAAGGAAATGGAATTCCTTTCAAATTATAGCTATGACGAGAATTTTAAGCCACTTATTGCTGCTCGTGATGAAAAAACAATCCCTGAATTCGTTGAGAAAATCGGCGGTGTGATTACACAGACAGCCGCTTTGGCACTTATCCGTAAGCTTATCCCCGCAGATGCGCTTTGCACAGGTGCGGCAGGCTCACTTCCCGGTTGTTTACAGAGAATGTGGACATCTGACAGCCGTTATTCATACAATATGGAATACGGTTATTCTTGTATGGGCTACGAAATCGCAGGTGCTCTCGGCTCAAAGATGGCACACCCCGAATGTGAATCATACGCAATGTGCGGTGACGGTAGCTATTTAATGCTTCACTCTGAGCTTGTTACTTCAATTCAGGAAAACAAGAAAATCAATGTTCTTCTTTTTGATAACAGCGGTTTTGGTTGTATCAATAACCTTGAAATGTCAAACGGTATCGGTAATCTTGCAACAGAATTCCGCTATCGCGACGAAAACGGTGATTTGCTTGGCGGTCTTATTCCGATTGACTTCGCAAAGAATGCAGAGGCCTATGGTTGCAAGACTTACACAGCAAAAACTATGGAAGAATTGGAATTTGCACTTATCGATTCACAGAAGCAGACCGTTTCAACGCTTATTGACATCAAAGTATTACCCAAGTCAATGACTGACGGCTATGGTGCTTGGTGGCATACAGGTGTTCCCTCTGTTTCAAAGAATGAAAAAGTAAACAAAGCCTTCGCAGAGAAGGAAGAAAATAAAAACAAAGCAAGGAGATATTAATTATGTTGGATAAGAACAAAGTTAAACTCGGTATTGCACCTATCGCTTGGACAAATGACGATATGCCCGACCTTGGTGCAGAAAACACATTTGAGCAGTGCATTTCTGAAATGGCACTTGCAGGATTTACAGGTTGTGAGGTTGGCAACAAATATCCTCGCGATACAAAGGTGCTTAAAAAGGCACTTGAACTCCGCGGAATGCAGATTTGCAACGCTTGGTTCTCAAGCTTTCTTATCACAAAGCCTTACGAAGAGGTTGAAAAAGACTTCATCGAGCACATCACTTTCCTTAAAGAAATGGGTGCAAAGGTTGTTGGTATCTCTGAGCAGGGTCACTCAATTCAGGGCACAGACCTCTCAATTTTTGATGACAAATATGTTATGAATGACGAAGAGTGGGATATGCTCTGCACAGGCATTAACAAACTCGGTAAAGTTGCAAAGGATATGGGTATCGCACTTTGCTTCCATCACCATATGGGTACAGTTGTTCAGACTGCAGCTGAAATTGACAGAATGATGGAAAACACAGACCCCGAGCTTTTCGGTCTTCTTTTCGATACAGGTCACCTTGCATACTGCGGTGAGGACTATATGGCAGTTCTTAAAAAGTATGCAAATAGAATTCGCCATGTGCATCTCAAGGATATTCGTCCCGATGTTGTTGCAAAGGTTAAGGCAGAAAAAATGAGTTTCTTGCAGGGCGTTCGTGCAGGCGCATTCACAGTCCCCGGTGACGGCGTTATCGACTTCAAGCCCGTATTCGATGTTCTCGAAGAAACAGGCTATGAGGGATATGTTCTCGTTGAAGCAGAGCAGGACCCCGCAATCGCAAACCCATTTGAATATGCTGTAAAAGCACGCAAATACATAGCAGAAGTATCTGGCTTATAATTTTACTTTGTAGGGGACGATTGTCTCGCCTGCCGGTTCGGTCGGTGCTTCTGCTTCGCAGTGGTGTCCACCGGACACCCGCACCCCACATCGTCCCGTTATCAAAAACATAATCAATCCAAATTAAGGAGAAACAAATATGGCAGTAGAAAAATTACAATATTTTGTGAACGGTCAGTTCAAAGATTCAAAAACTGATGTTTGGTATGACCTTCATAATCCAAGTACAGGCGAAGTAGTAGGTCAAGCACCTTGCTGTACAAACGACGAGGTTCTTGAAGCTATTGAAGCAGCAAAGAAAGCTTATCCCGGCTGGAGAGCAACTCCCGCAATCAAAAGAGCACAGATTCTTTATAAAATCCGTGAGCTTATTATTCGCGATATGGAAGAACTCACAATGTGCGTTGCTTGTGAAAACGGTAAGGTTTGGGGCGAAGCAGAGGGCGACGTTCTCAAGGCAAAAGAAGGCACAGAGCTTGCAACTCAGGTTCCTTCACTTATGATGGGCGAAAGCCTTATGGATGCTTCAAGCGGTTATGACACAGTTAAATACCGTGAGCCACTCGGCGTGTTTGCAGGCATTGTTCCCGTTAACTTCCCCGCAATGATTCCATTCGGTTGGATGGCTCCTACTTGTATTGCAACAGGTAACACAATGGTGCTTAAAGCGGCTTCTCTCACACCAAAAACTGCTATGAAATTTGCGGCTATTTATAAAGAAGCAGGCGTGCCCGACGGCGTTATCAATGTTATCACTTGCTCAAGAAATGAAGTTAATACAATTCTTGACCACCCCGATGTTAAGGGTATCACATTCGTTGGCTCAACTCCCGTTGGTCTTAAGGTTTATTCTCGTGCCGCAGCAGCAGGCAAGCGTTGTCAGGCTCTTACTCAGGCTAAAAACCACGCTTTAATTATGTCAGACTGTGCACTTGAAAGAACAGTTGCAGGCGTTATTAACTCTGCTTACGGTTGCGCAGGTCAGCGTTGTATGGCTCTTACTTGCTGTGTAGTTGAAGAAGCTATCGCAGATAAGTTTGTTGCTGAACTTGTTAAGCAGGCAAAGAATATCAAGGTTGGTCCATCTTGGGATAAAACTTCAAAGCTTGGCCCGATTACATATAAAAAGCATTATGAAGAAGTTCTCGCTGATATTCAAAAGGGTATTGACGAAGGTGCAGAGCTTGTTCTTGACGGTCGTGATGTTAAGGTTGAGGGCTATGAAAACGGCTACTTTATCGGACCTACAATCTTCGACAAGGTTACTGCTGATATGACAATCGGTGACGAAGAAGTATTCGGACCCGTTCTTTGCATTAAGCGTTGCAAGGACTTCCACGAGGGTCTTAATATTATGAACGACAACCCATATGCAAACGGCTCTGTTATTTACACTCAGAGCGGTTATTGGGCTCGTCAGTTCGCTCGTTACACAGACGGCGGTCAGGTTGGTATCAATGTTGGTATTCCCGTTCCAGTTGGATTCTTCCCATTCTCAGGTCACAAGCAGTCATTCTTCGGCGATTTACACTGTCTCGGCAAAGACGCATATCGCTTCTACACAGAATCAAAGGCTGTTACACAGCATTGGTTTGACGAAGAAGAAAAGACAAATACAACTGTTTCAACATGGGACGGCACAATCTAATTTGTGTCTTTTTCTCGCAATACTTCGTGGCGTTCGGCTCGCGGTATAGCACATACAGCTTCGCCTTCGCCACATTGTCTTGCGATAAAAATACTACAAATTGAGATGTTTTTTCGTGCCTTGTCTAACGAAAAAATCTCTAAAAATTTTGTAGGATTATGCCACATTGTCTTGCGATGAAAATCCTACAGATTAATAAAATGTATTCGTAGGGGTCGGCGTCCTCGACGACCCGTTATAAAAAATAAAAAGGAGAAATTATTATGCTTAAAATTGGTATTATCGGTGCTGGCCGTATTGGTAAAGTGCACCTTGAATCAATCTCATACAATGTAAAGGGTGCAGAGGTTGTTGCAATCGCAGACCCCTTTATGAATGACGAAACTCGTGCTTTCTGCGAGGGCTTTGGTGTTGAAAAGGTTTACACAGATTACAAGAAAATCATTGAAGATGCTGACATTGATGCAGTTCTTGTTTGCTCATCAACTGATACTCACGCTCCTATTTCAATTGAAGCAATCAATGCAGGCAAGCATGTATTCTGCGAGAAGCCTCTTGCAAATACAGTAGATAAGATTCTTGAAATTGCAGACGCTCTTAAAGCTCATCCTGAATGCAAATTCCAAGTTGGCTTTAACCGTCGTTTTGACCATAACTTCGCAGCAGTTCGTAAGGCTTATGACGAAGGCAAAATCGGTGAAGCACAGATTCTTAAAATCACATCTCGCGACCCTCAGGCACCACCTGTTGGCTACTGTGCAGCAAGCATTTTCCTTGATATGACAATTCATGATTTTGATATGGCTTGCTTCCTTACAAACAGCGATGTTGAAGAACTTTATGTTTATGCAGATGCTCTTATCAATCCCGGCATCCGTGAGTATGGCGACTTCGACACAGCTATCATTTCTATGAAAATGGAAAACGGCGCTCTTGCAGTTATTGATAATTCTCGTCAGGCTATGTATGGCTATGACCAGAGAGCAGAGCTTTTCGGCTCAAAGGGTATGGTTGCAACTGCTAATGATACACTTTCAACAGCAGTTATCTCTGACGCAAACGGCGTAACAGGTGAGAAACCACTCTATTTCTTCCTTGAAAGATATATGGGCTCATTCTCAGAAGAAGTTAGACAGTTTGTTGACGCTTGCGTTAACGATAAAGAAGTCCCCGTTGGTATTCACGCAGGCTTGCAGTCAGTTAAGATTGCTCTTGCTGCTGAAAAATCAGCTAACGAGCACAGACCTGTTAAGCTTTCAGAAATTCAGTAAATTTTTAGGGCGGGGGCTTGCTCCCGCCTTAAACATAGTTAATCCGCTCCCTCTTTGAGGGAGCTGTCAGCGAAGCTGACTGAGGGAGTAATCATTGAAAAACTCCCTCCGTCATTTTCTTGCGGAAATGCCACCTCCCTCGCGGAGGGAGGGGAGAGGAAGAATTAATATGTCCATAGAAAAAGGCAGAGAATATTTTGCGAAGTTCGGTATGGAAGACAGAGTGCAGGAATTCGAGGTTTCAAGTGCAACGGTTGAGCTTGCCGCGCAGGCTCTCGGGGTTGAGGGCGCAAGAATTGCAAAAACTCTCTCATTTATGGTTGGCGAACAGCCAATTCTCATACTTATGGCAGGCGATGTTAAGGTGGATAATTCTAAATATAAAGGATTTTTCCATACAAAAGCCAAAATGATGTCACCCGACCAGTTAGAAGAATTCGTAGGTCATCAAATCGGCGGAGTTTGTCCATTCGGCATTAAAGACGGTGTAGATGTATATCTCGATAATTCGTTGAAAAGATTTACAACTGTTTTTCCCGCAGTTGGTGGCAGTAACAGTGCCATTGAACTCACAATCCCCGAATTAGAAAAATATTCAAACTATAAAGAATGGTTAGAAATATCAAAGCCTATTGAATAAAAATAACCTCTCAAGTTTACTCTTGGGAGGTTATTGCTTTGTGTTTCGACAAATTGAGGTTTGTCTAACTCATTTCGTAGGGGTCGGCGTCCTCGACGACCCATTGTTAATTTACCTGTATATTTGGTTAGGGCTGTCGAGGACGCCAGCCCCTACAAGATTACATAACCATATAAATGAGTTAGACAAA
>JAZNYY010000087.1:0-37322 GCA_045594645.1 Candidatus Fimenecus sp. | reverse complement strand
GCAAAACGCCCATAATAACGGAAGTGACCGTTAATTCAGGTGTTATCTTGCTTGCGGGTGAAAAAGGCGGTGCAAATGCGGGCACGGTTTTTGCGGGTATGGGCTTTGCGGCTCTTTTTAAGTTTATTATTGACGGACTTCGTGTGGTTGCAGGCGAGGTTTCACTTAAATTCAAGGGCTACGCGGGTGAAATCGGCACACAGATTTACCCTGCGGTTTTAAGCGTCGGATTTATTTGCGGTCCGCGAATTGCGTCATATATGTTTGCGGGCGGAATACTCAGTTGGATGGTGCTTATTCCCCTCATTGTGCTTTTCGGCTCTGAAATCCTGCTTTACCCCGGTACAGAAAGCATTGGCGAAATCTTTGCAGAAAACGGTGCGAGTGGTATCTGGAGTACATACATCAGATACATTGGTGCGGGTGCTCTGGCGGCGGGCGGAATAATAAGTCTTATTAAGTCACTCCCCCTTATTGTAAAGACATTTGCGGGAGCAGTAAAAAACATAAGCGGTGCAAGTATTAGCTCAAGTGACAGAACAGCAAGGGATATTAATATGAAGATTGTTATTATTGCAATTCTTATACTTACATTGCTTGTCTGGATTATCCCTGCAATTCCCGTGTCTTTGCTCGGCGCATTTATTGTTGTTATTTTCGGTTTCTTCTTTGCGACGGTTTCATCACGAATGGTAGGTCTTGTGGGTAGCAGTAATAACCCCGTATCAGGAATGGCGATTGCGACACTTCTTATTGCAACACTTATTCTCAAAATTACGGGTGCTGACGGTGCAATAGGAATGGCAAGCGCCATTGCAATAGGCTCGATTATCTGCATTGTTTCGGCTATTGCAGGCGACACTTCGCAGGATTTAAAAACCGGTTATATTCTTGGTGCTACACCAAAAAAACAGCAAATCGGTGAGCTTATTGGCATTACTGCAGCCGCCCTTGCAATCGGCGGAACACTTTATATTCTCGACTCGGCTTGGGGCTTCGGCTCGGACGAGTTAGGTGCACCGCAGGCGACACTTATGAAGCTTATTGTTGAGGGTGTTATGGGCGGTAATCTGCCGTGGGGACTTGTGGCAATCGGCGTATGCATTGCGGTTGTGATTGAACTTATCGGTATTCCCGTACTCCCCTTTGCCATTGGTGTATATTTACCCGTACAGTTAAATGCTTGCATTATGGTGGGTGGTGTTATTCGTCTTATCGCGGAAAAGCTCAAAAAGAATGAGGAAGAAAAGAAAAAGATTGTTGGTGACGGTATTCTTTTCTGCTCGGGTATGATTGCGGGCGAAGGGCTTATTGGAATTTTCTTGGCAATTCTTGCAATTTTCGGTGTTGACAAATTCATTGACCTTGGTGCAAGATTTGGGATTTCAACTGCAGTAATGAGCATTGGCGGAATTGTGCTTTTTGCGGTCATTATTCTCACCGTTCTTAAATTTACGGTATGGAAAAAGCGTGAGAAAAATGAAAAATAAAAAAGTTGTTTATGAGAATTATCTTGATAAAATACCAATTCACAAAGACGGACTTAACTGGTCAATTGACGAAAACAGCAAAGTTATTTTAGAGGTTGAAAACAAAGGAATTGCAAATAAAATTATGCAGGTTATTTTGAAAAAACCGAAAGTGAGTTTTATTCACCTTGATGATATGGGCTCGTTTATATGGCAGAAAATTGACGGTAAAAAGAATGTTTTTGCAATTGGTAAAGATGTTAAAGAGTGTTTTGGTGATAAGGCAGAACCGCTGTATGAAAGGTTGATGCAGTATTTTCAGATTTTAGAAAGTTATGGGTTTATAGAGTTTAAATAATACATTTTCTGCCACCTCCCTCATTAGAGGGAGGCTTTTTTGTTTCGTTGACAAAATATGGGTAATATGATAAAATTTTTGATATAATAGTGTTGGTATGCATTTTTCGTGTAATAATATTTTTGAGGTGTAAACTAATGGGCAACTATAGGTTTTCAGTACAGACTGATATGGAAAAATTCAATAATTTTTCTGAGGCAAACGGCGGTTCAATTTATCAGACATCATACTGGGCACAGGTAAAAAGTGCTTGGAAGCCTTCGTTTTATATGGGATATGATGAAAATGGCACAGAGGTGCTTTCTTGTCTTTGTCTTGAACGCGATGTTAAGGTTGGTAAGCTTTGGTACTGCCCCGACGGTTTTGTATGTGATTTGAACAACGCGGAGCTTGTTGTTGAATTCTGTGCTTTTATGAAATCCGAAATGAAAAAGCATAAAATCTGTGCTATGGTTTGTGACCCACTTGTTATTGAAAAGCTTGACGGTGAAAAATGCGATACATCGGCAATAAACGCAATGCTTAAAGGCGGTTTTCAGCTTAACGAGGATAAAAACTTTTACATTGTTCAGCCCGCAATTGCAATTGTCTCACCTCTTAAAGACAACACTCCCGAAACATTCTTGAAAAAATGTGAAAAAGGTGTGCGCCACGGTTTAAAGGCGGCAGCAGACGGTCTTTTATATGTTGAAAGCTATGACCACATCACATTGCCCCAGCACCCCGAAAAATTAGATGAATTCTTCAGCGTTATGACAGAAACCGCTGACCGAACAGAATTTATTCAGCGTGACAAAAGCTATTACAGCACAATGGTTACCGCCCTCAACGGCAAGGCTGTTATGGACTTTATTTACTGTGACCAGAACAAGAGAAAGGCTTATTGTGACGACCTTTTAAATAAAAGAGCAGAACTTAATTCAAGACTTCAAGAGCTTGAAAATGCAGAAAAGAAGAACAAAAAAGAGATTTCTGCAGTAAAAAAAGAGCTTGACGCCATTGAAACAACTCTTACAAGAAATGAAAAGGTTGACAAGGAGCTTTCTGAACGCTTTGGTGACGAAATTCCCGAAAAGCTCTGCGTTGCGGTTGCAATTACATCACGCTTTGGCAAGACTTCAATCTGTCTTTACGGCGGAACAAGAAATATTTTAAGAAATACGCTTCGTCCCACTCATTTTCTTAACTGGGTAAGAATTGAAAAGAGCTTTGAGCAAGGTATGGAGCATCACGATTTGGGCAGAGTTACAGGTGACCCGCACGATGAGAGCAATCCCCTTTTCGGACTTGCAAAATACAAAATGAGTTACAACGGACAATTAACTGAATATGTCGGTGATATGTATTTAATCAGTGACAAATTCACATTTATGCTTTTCAGAACTCTTTTACCAAAGGTTAAAAAGATTAAAAACACCATACTTAAAAAGCATATTAAAGAAAAAACAGTCAGCAGAAGTAAGAATTAGAATTTTGAATTAACATTAGCAGGTGATTCACTTGAGTTATGAATTAAAAACAATTACAGCAAATGAACACGATTCATTTGTAAACGGTCACAAAAAAGAACACTTTATGCAACTCTCTTATTGGGGTAAAGTGAAATCTACAGGTGATTGGGATGACGAGCTTTTAGGCTTGTTTAAAGACGGAGAATTAGCAGGCTCAGTTATGCTTTTGCACCGCAAAATCCCCTTTATCGGCGGGTATTTGTACTATGCTCCCCGTGGTTTTGTTGTTGATTATGATGATTTGGATTTGGTGAAAGCATTCACCGATGAGTTATACAAATATCTGAAGCCCAAAAAGGCAGTTTATCTTCTTATTGACCCCGATTATTATTACAGAGTGCTTGACAAATACGAAAATGAAGTGACATCGGCAAATGATTTTGTTGAGCGTATGGAAAAAATCGGTTACACTCACCGCGGATTTACTCAGGGCTTTGACGGAAGTCAACCACGATGCACCTTCCGTTTACCGCTTACAGATGACCTTGACTCAATTTTTGCCAACTTTGACAGATATGCGAAAAAGGCAATCAAGCAATCTGAGGACAACTGCATTGAGGTTTTCCCGTCAGATGATTTCGACACCTATGCTGAAATTATGAAAGAAACCGCACTCAGAGACGGGTTTATTGAAAATCAACTTGATTATTACAAAACCGTTTATGATATTCTTCATCCGCAGGGCTACTGTGAGCTCTTAATGTCTAAATATTACCCCGAAAAGCATTTAAAGGCTTTAGAGGGTCAAATTTCAAAGGTTAATGCTGAAATCAATACAGCCGAAGAAAAGCTTGAGGCGAAAAACACGGCAAAAAATCAGACTGCATTAAAACAGGCAAACGAAAAGAAAGAACGCTTACTTAAAATCAAGGGTGAAGCAGAAGAAAACTTAAAGCTTTACCCCGACGGAATAGTTTTATCAACAGGAATTAACATAAATTCACAAAATCGAGGTTGGACTGTATTCGGCGGAAGTCGTGATATTCTGCGTTCTTACAACGCAAACTACGCAATAACATATGCCGCCATTAAACGATTTCACGCGGCGAATATGCAGTTTATGGACTTTTTCGGCACTATACCTAACCCATCAGAAGACAGTCCGCTTTTCGGAATACACCGCTTTAAACAGAAATTCTCAGGTAATTATATTGAGTTCCCCGGTGAATTCCATTTAGTATTTGACAAGGCGAGATACTTTGTATGGATAAAGATGTACCCACGCGCCGCAAAGACAATTAAAAAGATTGTAAGAAAAATAAGAAAATAAGCACAAAAAGCTCCTCATTCGTTTGAATGAGGAGCTTTCATTATGTATTGGATTATTCAGCTTTCTCTTCTTTTTTCTTGTGGAAGAGGATTTTATCAACGGGGAAATAGAGGAAGAACTGCAAAGCTGAACAAATCATTGTTGCGATATTCTTTGCAAGTGCTTCATTGCACCAATCAAAGCCGATAAACACTTCTTTAAGTGTGGGGTTAAGCCATGCTGAGAAGAATATGAGTGCGATTGTGAACACTATGTAAATAGGAAGTGCAACTGCAACATTTGCGCCTGAATTGAATGTTTTTTCTTTATTTACGAAGAAAGCAACAATCTGTGCAACAACATTAGCAACATTACTTACGATAAAGTAACCAAGTCCGCCGACTGCAACGGGATAAACAAATACCCACCAGCTGAAATCCTGTGTATAAAGGTCTTTAATTGCAGGAATAAGCTGAAGTGTGTTGAGAAGAACAAACTGACCAATCATTGCAAGAAGGCTTACAACGATGAATTTTACGAACTGCCAGATTGTAACAAGAAGTGAGCCCTTTGACTCAGCAGCCTTGTCGATGTCTTTTAATACTGCCACAATAAATTTCTCCTTTTTTAAGGCGAATGCCTTACCAAAATCATGTATAAATAATATCACAATTAATGAAAATAGTCAACAAAAAAAGAGATTGAAACAAAACTGTTTCTCTCCCTCCGTCAAAATCAAAGATTTTGTCACCTCCCTCGTCAGAGGGAGGCGGTATATGTTTAAAAAGTTAATATGTAATCGTGTAATCCTTTTCAAAGGTTAAACCGAGTTTGCCGTTATGTGTACCAAGCATATTTACAGTTACATTGAGAATAAGAGGAGTGGTATAGTTTGCGTGTATCATATGACCTGTTTCTTTATCAATTGTGGCAATTACCACGCAATCATAATACTCGGTAGAAAAATCCTCTACCATTCCTGATTCGGCAACCTCTTCTGCCTCAATAACATCAAACACAGAGCCAACACCTGAGCCTGCGGTGGGATTATTTTCATTATACAATTCAATGCGAATTACATATTCATTGCCTTTATCTTTTATTTCAGCACTTTCAACCGAATCAACTGTAAGACGACTTACATAGTTTTGCTTTGGAACTTGATAATTCTCTTGAATTTCTTCTTTTGTGCCGTAAGTTATGGGGTCTGTATCGTCTTTCATTGCGGTTGCTATAAGGTCTTCGGCGGTTGACTGAAGAATTTTAGGAACTTCGACCACGCCTACCGTTCTGTCTTCATAATTCTTAACTACCTTCGTAGCATCGGTTTTAACCTTGTTTGCACTCTTATTGAAATAATCGACAATTTCGGCAGTTGTCCATTCCTTTTCGGCAGGTTTAGTTGTGCTTGTTGTTTCGGGTGCTTGGGTTGAGGTCTCATCTTTTTTGTCTTCGACTTTATCAGAAGATGCAGGCTCATTATTTTCATCGCCAAGCCAATCTTCATTGTCGAACAAATCTTCATCGTCAATAACTATGTCTTGATTATTTTCTGTTGTAGTTGTAGTGCTTTCGTCATTATCAGCACCAAAAAAGCTGCAACCTGTAAGAATGAGAGTTAAAGCAATTAAAAGTGCCAAAAGCTTTGTTATTCTTTTCATTTCCATATCCCCTTTTATTAAAACCCCAAGTTTTATTTCAATTCAAATATATCATTTTGAAGATAAAATGTCAATAAAAAGCGGTAAAGGAAACCCTCTACCGCATTTGTGTTATTAATATTTTGAAAGGTATTCGTCGATTTCCCACTGGGATACGCGAGTGCTGTAATCTGCCCATTCTTTCTTTTTACCTGCAAGGTATTTTGTAAAGATATGGTCGCCGAGAACTTCGCGTGCGAATTCGCTCTTTTCAAATTCTCTTGTTGCCTCTTGAAGAGTGCTTGGGAGATTTTCAATACCCTTTTCTTTACGCTCTTCGGCACTCATATCATAGATATTTGTTGTAATTCCTTCGGGGGCACGCATACCCTTTTTAATGCCGTCAAGGCCCGCAGCAATGCAGAGCGCCATTTCAAGATACGGGTTGCAAGAGGGGTCCGCTGAACGAAGCTCAACTCTTGTTGCCATTCCGCGAGCAGCAGGAACACGAATGAGCGCTGAACGGTTTGATGCTGACCAAGATATGTAAACGGGAGCCTCAAAGCCTGGAACTAATCTCTTATATGAGTTTACAAGAGGATTTGCAACGCAAGTGATTGCCTTAACATGATGAAGAACACCTGCGATAAACTGATAAGCGGTATCTGAAAGTCCGTATTTATCATCGGGGTTATAGAAAGCATTTTTGCCGTCTTTCATAAGTGAAAGATTTGTGTGCATACCGTTACCTGCGGCGCCATAAACGGGCTTGGGCATAAATGTTGCGTGAAGTCCGTTGCGTCTTGCATAGGTTTTAACAACATGCTTAAAGGTAACAACCTTATCGGCAGCCTCAAGAGCCTCGGCAAATTTGAAGTCGATTTCGTGCTGACCCTCTGCACATTCGTGGTGAGAAGCCTCGATTTCGTAATCCATCTGCTGAAGTGCAATGCAGATGTCATTACGGCACTGCTCGCCATCGTCAGCAGGACCGATATCAAAGTATCCTACGGCATCATTTGTTTTTGTTGTTGCTCTGCCATACTCATCAAGCTTAAAGAGGAAGAACTCACATTCGGGACCCACATTGATTGAATATCCCATTTCTGCGGCTTCTTCAATAACTGCGCGAAGCACATGGCGGGGGTCACCCATAAACGGAGTTACTTTATCTGCACCGTAAACATCACAGATTACTCGTGCTGTACCCTCTTTCCAAGGCAAAATTGTAAAAGTATCAAGGTCGGGCTTTAAATACATATCGGACTCGTCAATACGGACAAAGCCTTCAATTGAAGAGCCGTCAAACATCTGACCCTCGCTGAGTACTTTTTCAAACATATTTTCAGTGATTGCAATATTTTTCATCTGACCGAAAATATCGGTAAACTGCAAACGCAAAAACTTAATTTTCTTTTCTTTTGCTATGCGAAGAATATCCTCTACTGTGTAGCTCATCGGAGTTACCACCTTTCACGCAAGTATTCATATACATAAATACCCACTTTAATGGTTATATTATACCATTGTTTTTGAAGATGTCAATAAAAAACGGTGAAGGAATCCCTCCACCGTCTTCGACGGTCCCCCTCCCTTTGACAAGGGAGGCAGACACAAGGTTTTATTAAATCACATAAGTGAAAGGTAGAGTTCTTTGATTTCTGCAACGCTTGTATCTCTTGGGTTACCTGGACGGCAAGCGTCATCAAATGCAGACTGTGAAAGGAAGTCGATGTCTTCTGACTTAACGATTTCTTTAAGGTCTGCAGGAATACCAACATCAACTGAAAGTTGCTTAACTGCGTCAATTGCAGCCTTTCTTGCATCTGCAAGGCTCATTGCGTCAACACCCTCAACGCCCATTGCCTTTGCGATGTCTCTGTACTTCTCACCTGTTGCCTCTGCGTTATATTCCATAACTGTTGGAAGTATAATAGCATTTGCAACACCATGAGGTGTATCATAAAGAGCACCGAGAGGATGAGCCATTGAATGAACAATACCGAGACCTACATTACTAAAGCCCATACCTGCGATATACTGACCGAGAGCCATACCCTCTCTGCCCTCGTCTGTGTTATCAACTGCACCGCGAAGTGATTTTGCGATGATTTCGATTGCTTTGATATGGAACATATCTGAAAGCTCCCAAGCGCCCTTTGTGATGTAGCCTTCAATTGCGTGAGTGAGAGCATCCATACCTGTTGCGGCTGTAAGTCCCTTAGGCATTGTTGACATCATATCGGGGTCAACAACTGCTACAACGGGGATATCGTGAACATCTACGCACACCATTTTTCTATCTTTTTCAGCATCAGTAATAACATAGTTGATTGTAACTTCTGCTGCTGTACCTGCTGTTGTGGGAACAGCGATAATTGGCACGCAAGGGTTCTTTGTGGGTGCAACACCCTCAAGTGAACGAACATCAGCGAATTCGGGGTTTGTGATGATAATACCGATTGCCTTTGCTGTATCCATTGAAGAACCGCCACCGATTGCTACAATGCAATCTGCCTCTGCCTTTTTGATTGCCTCAACACCGTTCTGAACATTTTCAATTGTGGGGTTGGGTTTAATATCTGAATAGATTTCGTATGCGATATTTGCATTATCAAGAATATCAGTCACCTTTTTAGTAACACCGAACTTGATAAGGTCGGGGTCTGAGCACACGAAAGCCTTTTTGAAGCCTCTTGCTTTAATTTCGGTTGCAATTTCGTTGATTGCGCCCTTGCCGTGATAAGATGTTTCGTTAAGTACAAAACGGTTTGCCATAATAATATACCTCCATAGTCAGAAATTCTGACAAATTTTTAACAATAATATTATACAATAAATCCCCTTATATTTCAAGGGGAAATGTGACTCATTTTAAATAATGTTTTTATTTTTTATCTCTGTCGTCAGAGGGAGGAAAGAAAAACGGCGAAAGAATCCCTCCACCGTCTTCGACGGTCCCCCTCCCTTTGACAAGGGAGGCAAAACACTATATTAAATTTCTAATTTCGTCGGGTGTGATTACGCCTTTTTCGGTGATGAATGCGGTGATGAGTGAATGGTTGGTTACATCAAATGCGGGATTTAAGGTTTTTGCAGTTTCGGGAATCATTGGTTTTTCATACCACATCTCCCCTATTTCTGCACCGTTACGCAATTCGATTACTATATCGTCACCTGTTTTGATATTTTTATCAAAAGTTGAAAACGGCATACACACATAAAATGGAATACCGTAATGCTTTGCAAGAATTGCCACTCCGCTTGTGCCGATTTTATTTGCAGTATCACCGTTGAGTGCAACTCTGTCGCAACCCACAAGCACAGCGTCTACAAGGTGATTTTTCATTACATAAGAAGCCATATTGTCGCAGATTACCGTTGTATCAACACCTGCATCGCAAAGCTCAAATGAGGTAAGTCTTGCACCCTGCAAAAGCGGGCGGGTTTCGTCGGCATAAACCTTTAAATTGTGCCCTTGCTCTTTTGCTATATACACAGGCGAAAGTGCTGTTCCGTATTTTACGGTTGCAAGGCGACCTGCGTTACAATGAGTTAAAACTGAATTGCAGTTTTTAAGGATTTCTGCACCATATTCACCGATTTTTCGGCATACAGCGATATCCTCGTCTATCATTTTAAGTGCTTGATTTGTGAGATTTTCTTTGAAATTCTCTGCATTGCATTTTTCAGCAATTTTAAGCATTTCTTCTGTTGCCCATTTAAGATTTACGGCTGTCGGTCGGCATTTTATGAGATTTTCAGCGTAATTTTTAAGCTCTGCGAAAAATTCTGCATATGTATTCTTGGTGCTTTTATTCATAAGCACCGCGAGGGAAATTGCGGTAAACACACCGATAGCGGGTGCTCCGCGCACCTTTAAAAGCTTGATTGCCTCATACATTTCGCTGAAATCGTCTGTAAAAACCTCTTTATATTCATTTGGTAAAAGTGTCTGGTCAATAAACACCGCTTTATTATTCGCGGTGTCAAAGCCTACGGTTGCGCCGTTTAAAAATGACATTAAAATTCACCTAAAATCTTCATAATAAGAGTTTGCATTTCTTCACTCTTCTGCTTGCCGATTGTGAGCACCTCTTCTTCGGTAAGTCGCTCGCCTGAAAGTCCTGCGGCTTTATTTGAAACAAGAGAGAAGCCTAAAACCTGCATACCGCAATGATTGGCGGCGATAACCTCTTGAACTGTTGACATACCAACAGTATCTGCGCCCATTACACGAAATGCGCGGATTTCTGCAGGAGTTTCATAAGAAGGGCCTGTACAACCGATATAAACGCCCTGCTGTAAATTCATATTTAAAGACTTTGCACAGTTAAGTGCAATTTCGCGAAGCTCGGGGGCATAAGCGAAACTCATATCGGGGAAACGCACACCGAAATCTGCGTCGTTTTCACCCATAAGACAGTTGCGACCCGTAAAGTTAATATGGTCGGTAATAAGCATAATGTCACCAACTGCAAAGCTTTCATTTATTCCGCCTGCGGCATTGGTAACGATTAATTTTTCAACACCCATTTTACGCATAACGCGAATTGGCATTACGACACTTTCTACGGGATAGCCCTCATAGAGATGAATTCTGCCCTGCATACACATAACCTTTTTGCCGTTAAGTGTACCGAACACAAAGCGACCAACATGGCCGGGTGCTGTGGATACGGGAAAATTCGGGATATCTGCATAATCAACATATTCGGGGTTTTCGATTTTTTCACCGAGTGAGCCCAAGCCACTGCCTAAAATTATACCGATTTCATATTTACCGCTGATTTTAGACTGAATATATTCTACTGCTTTTGTAATCATACGCTTTGCACCTCTTTTTCAACTTCGCGAACTAAACGGCTGACCTCTGCGCCCATTTTTTCAACATCAATTGTAGTGAATTCACCGTTTTTATAAAGCACCTTGCCATCAACCATTGTGAGCACAACATCGCTCTTATTTGCTGAATAAACAAGGTTATTGAGCACATCAAAATCGGGGTACATATTGGGCTTATCAAGGTCGAGGACAATTAAATCTGCCTTATATCCCTCTTTGATGACACCGCAATCATTTCTGCCCTGTGCCTTATAGCCGTTGACGGTTGCCATTTTGTAAATATCTTGCGGAGTGATAATATCTGCACGATTTTGAATACCTTTTGGGAGAATTGCGGCTAAATACATTTCGCGCATAATGTCAAGCCCGTTATTGCTTGCGGCGGAGTCTGTGCCGATACCGATATTTACGCCTTTTGTGAGCATTTTATATGTGTTACAAACGCCACTGCCGAGTTTTAAATTACTTGCGGGACAATGAGCAACTGTTGCACCTTTTTCGGCGAAAATGTCTAAATCTTCATCCTCAACCCATACGCAATGCGCAAGAATTGAGGAGCTGTCAAGCACACCTGCATCGGCAAAAAGGCGAGCGGGAGTTTTGCCGTATTTTTCTTTACAAGACTCGTGCTCTGACTTGGTTTCAGAGAGATGAATATGATTAATCTGTCCCCTGCCCTTTGTGTATTCACCAAACTGCTCAATAATTGAAAGTCGGTTTGTATACTCAGCGTGAAGGCTCATATCAATTTTAATTCTGCCATTTTGGGTATTGTGGTATTTTTCAGTTAAATACACACCCTCTTGGAAACGGTCATTCTTAGTGATATCCTCATCAACGAACGAAACGATTGAACGGCCGAAATTGGTTTTTGCACCACTTTCAATCACTGCTTTCATTACGCCGTCGCCGAAGAAATACATATCAGTAAATGAGGTAGTTCCGCAAGCAAGCATTTCTGCAATTGAGAGCATTGTGCCGTAATATGCACGGTCACAGTTTAATCTGTCTTCAAAAGGAAAAACGCGGTCATTGAGCCAGCGGTCAAGAGGCAGATTTTCGGCATAACCGCGGAGAAGTGTCATCGGTGAATGAGTATGCAGATTTACAAAGCCCGCTGACAACAGTTTTTTATTGCCATCGTATTCTTCACCGTAGTTTTTCTGCGGTTTTTCTGTGCCAATATAGTCGATTTTATCCCCCTCGATACCAACGAACATATTGTTCTGGATTTCGAGATTTTCGTTAATTAGTGAAATGTTTTTAAAGAGCATAAAAGAATCCTTCCACCGTCTTCGACGGTCCCCCTATTACTCGCCTGCCGGCTCAGACATCGCTTCTGCTTCGCAGAGGTCTCCACCGGAGACCCGCGACCCTTTGACAAGGGAGGCTTTATAAGGTTTTATTCTATAATAATTGTTTCGATGATTACATCTTCTTTGGGTTTGTTATTGAAATAGTCTGCGGGTACTTTTGCGATAGCGTCAACAACATCCATACCCTCGAAAACCTGACCGAAAACTGTATGACGGAAATCGAGCCAAGGCGTACCGCCGACTTCTTCATATGCTTCGATACACTCGGTCGGGAACACTCGCTCGTCTGCCATTCTCATCTGGTCAAGCAAATCCTCGGGACATTCTTTAGCTTGAACAATAAAGAACTGACTGCCGTTTGTGTTAGGACCTGCATTAGCCATTGAAAGCGCACCGCGAAGGTTATGAAGCTCGCCTGTGAACTCATCTTCAAATGAATGTCCCCAGATGCTTTGTCCGCCTGTGCCTGTGCCCAATGGGTCACCGCCCTGAATCATAAAATCATTGATTACGCGATGAAAGATAAGTCCGTTATAATAGCCATTTTTTGCGTGAATTGTGAAATTTTCAACTGCTTTTGGGGCATATTCTGGGAAAAGCTTAATTTTTATTTCACCCATATTTGTTTTAATTGTTGCGATTGTATCTTTTTCTGTTGGTTTGTTTAATTGGTGGAACATAGTTTTTATCTCCTATTATAGATTTATTGTTAATATATACGGGGCGTCGAGGACACCGCCCCCTACAACACCTCATCCGTCGGCTTCGCCGCCACCTTCCCCTCAAGGGGAAGGCAAATCGGGAGGCTTATTATTCTACTGATTTAAGGGACTCAATCATATCAACTTTTTTGAGCTTGAAGTACATAATTGAGTTTACAATCATTGCGAAAATGATTGTGAGTACAGCGGCAATTACAACGCTTAAAGGTGCTAATTCTCGACCGAACATATAAACATCGGTTTCAACGGTTACCATAACGAATTGGTGAAGTCCTATGCCCAAGCCCACTCCAAGCAATGTGCCGAGTAATGTGAGAATTACATTCTCGCGGTATACATACTGTGCCAATTCGCCGTTATAGAAGCCTAAAAGCTTGAGTGTTGCAAGTTCTCTGCGGCGCTCACTGATATTGATATTATTAAGGTTATAAAGAACGACAAATGCGAGAATTGCGGCGGCGATAATCATAACAATAACTATGAAATAGAGGTTATTGATTACTGTGTTAAGCTCGCCAATTTCCTCTTCATTCATTGTAACCGAATTCACACCGTTGATACTTAAAAGTCTTGTGCTTATATCTTCGGTATTTGCATTGTTAGCAGTTTTAAGCATTAGAATATTTACTTCTGCCGCTGAGCCGTAGATTGACTGATAGAGGTTTGGTGTCATATAGATATAATTGAAAATATAGTTTTCGGTTATGCCTGTTACCTTGACCTCTTTTGAATATGCGTCAGCTTCGCTTTTCCTTATAAATATACTGTCGCCAACGCTGACACCGAGTAAATCGGCATATTTTTCGGTGATGATTACACCCTCATCAGTAAGCTCTAACTTTGTCATAAGGCCTACGCGTTCTTGAAGTTTCACATAAGATGCAAAGCCGTCAACATCACGGGGGATAATCATATATGCATTTTTCTCGTTTTCGAGGTTCTTTTCACTCTCGCCCGTACCATAAACCATTGTTCGAGTTGCCTGTGTGTATTCAGTGATATCTGAAATATCGGAAATATTTGAAAGAAGTGTTCTG
The DNA here is from genome assembly GCA_045594645.1 of Candidatus Fimenecus sp. Lineage (GTDB taxonomy): Bacteria > Bacillota > Clostridia > Oscillospirales > Acutalibacteraceae > Fimenecus. The sequence continues at coordinate 23,175 of JAZNYY010000087.1, read as the reverse complement.
CGTTGTGCTCGGGTAAGAGTTGTATCAACACTTACAATTCCGCTATAATTGAACACCACTCCATACTGATTATCTGCCATAGCAGAAACTGAATCACGAACGCCAAGTCCCACAAGCAAAAGTGCCATACATCCGCCAACACCGAAAAGCGTCATAAGAAAACGCTTTTTATAACGGAAAAGGTTTCGCATTGCAGATTTCTGACCGAAATTAAGTCTATCCCAAATAAATGAAACTCTCTCAATAAGGGTACGCTTACCTGCTCGCGGTGCTTCGGGGCGCATAAGAACTGCAGGAACGCTCTTAAGCTCTTTATGGCAAGATGCAAACGCGGCAACAGTTGTGCAGAAGGTTGCAGCAACTGCAGCAGTTACGCCGTACTCCACATTGAGAGTTACAACGGCATTGCCAAGATTATAATAAACTAATTTATATGCCCATACTATAAGGGCGGGAATTGTGTATTCGCCAAGGAACACACCAATTACGCTACCGATTATACTTGCAAGAGCAGCATAAAGAAGATATTTGCTGACAATTGAGAGTTTGCTGTAACCGAGAGCCTTTAATGTACCGATTTGAGTTCTCTGTTCTTCGACCATACGGGTCATTGTTGTAAGAGAAACCAATGCGGCAACAAGGAAGAAGATTATCGGGAACACTGTGCCGATTGCACCAATGCTCTGCGAATCGTTTTTATAGCTTAAATAGGACTCAACGCTGTCACGGTTAAGCACATACCATACGGGAACCTCCATATTGGTGATTTCACGCTCTGCCTTTTCAAGCTCTGCCTCTGCATCAGCCAATTCGTCCGTAGCGTCCTGCTTTGAGATTTCATATTGCTCTTCTGCGCGCTTGAGTTCTTCTTCGGCTTGTGCAAGCTGTTGTTGAGCACTTGCAAGCTGACCACTCTCGACAGCGGCGCGAAGTGCATCAACCTCTGCCTTTTTGCTTTCATATTCTTTTTTACCGTCCTCAAGCTTTTGCTGTTCGGTAAGCATTGTAGCCTGATATGCGGCACATACACTTTCGGTAAGCTTATATGCAGTTTCTGCTTCTTTGATTTCTTGCTCGGTAGCTTCAGGATTATTCTTTATTTCTTCAAGCTGTAGTTTAGCAATTTCGAGCTCAGCATTGGCTTTTTCAAGTGCGGCAAGAGTATTTGCTATTGCCTTTTCGCCCTTGTCAATTTCTGCCTTTGCCTCTGCAAGTTGTTTTTCATATATGGGAAGATTTGTCTCTGCATTATTAAGAATTTCAGCGTTTTGTTCAACCCAGAGCTTCTGCTCTTCAAAAAGTTGTCTGCCTTCAAGAATTTTCTGGTAAGCCTCGGCAAGCTCGGTCTGCACGGTTATTTCTGCTGCTTCAAATTCAGTACGGGCTTTTTCTAAAAGCTCATTACTTGTTGAACGGACTTCACTATAACGAATATCGCAACGGCGGTCTGAAATAGCCTTGATTTTATTCATCATATTTTCAATGAGTTTTGTGTATTCCTCACCGTAACAGTCAAGCTCTTTTGCCCCCTCAACCTGAACATAGATTGAAGTATATACATTCGTAACATAAGCCTCTTGCGGAATTACCACATAACCGTCAACTGTACCGTCACCTATTGTGGCAGTTCCCATATCGCCGTTAAGGAAATATGAAGATGAGCACACGCCGACAATTTCATAAGTTTCTGCAGCTAAAGTATCGAATATACTTGCGTCGGTACCTGTTTTAAGCGTTACAAATCCGCCAATTTCAAGACCTGAGGCGTCAAGGAACTCTTTACTTACAATACATTCGTTGAATTTTTCGGGATATCTGCCCTCAGTCACCCTTACATCATTAAGCTTTTTGGGTGTGGCAATCACCTTAGTTACAAGTTCTTTTGAATTTACAAGGCAAAGAAAATCGGTAGTATAAGCACCTTCAACGAATTCAACGCCCTCAATTTCACTTATAGCTTTAAGGTCACTGTCGGTAAGACCCAAAGTACCGACAACGCGAATATCCATAAGATTTTCTTTATCATAAATACTGTCCGCCGTCATCTGCATAGCAGGCATTGAGGAGCGAATGCCCGAATAAAAGGCAACACCCAATGTAACTATAAGCAGAATTGAAATAAATCGGCTGAAGCTTTTCTTTATCTCTCTGCGGAAATCTTTTCTCAATGATTTAGTCATATCTGCAATTCTCTTCCTTTACCACTCAATCTGCTCAACGGGTGTGGGGTTAGAATTGAGAAGAATTCTGTCAACCTGTCCGTTTTTAATCTTAATGATTTTGTCTGCCATAGGAGTGAGGGCGGAGTTATGTGTGATAACAATTACTGTCATACCCTTTTCGCGACAGGTATCCTGCAAAAGCTTTAAAATTGATTTACCCGTAATATAGTCAAGAGCACCCGTAGGCTCGTCACAAAGTAAAAGTTTAGGGTTTTTAGCAAGTGCGCGGGCAATTGACACACGCTGCTGTTCACCACCCGAAAGCTGTGACGGGAAGTTGTCAAGACGAGCACCGAGACCTACCTCACCGAGCACCTGCTCTGCATCAACTGGATTTTCACAAATCTGTGCGGCCAACTCGACATTTTCATATGCCGTAAGGTTCTGAACAAGGTTGTAGAACTGAAAAACAAAGCCTACATCGTCACGGCGATATTTTGTCAATTGCTTTTCGCTGAATTTTGAAATATCAGTTCCGTCAACTATTACTTCACCCGATGTGGCTTTATCCATACCGCCTAAAATATTGAGTACGGTTGTTTTACCTGCACCGGAAGGACCAACTACAACAACGAACTCGCCTTTTTCTATTGGGAAGCTGATATTATCGACTGCTTTAATTTCAACCTCACCCATTTTATAGGTTTTAACAACATCTCTTAATTCAATAAATGACATTTTTTACGCCCCTTGTTATTACACAAAATCATACATTGTACATTGTACCATAAAAATTGTAATAATGCTACATATATTTTAATTTATGTTCATTATTTTTTTGTGTATTTTTTAAGTTTGAAAACAAAACAAAGTGTTGATTATTGAACATAATTGGTGTATACTGATAAGTATCATAATATAGGAGGACACAAAAATGCCTGTAAATGATAATGACAGTCGCGTAAAGCGAACAAAAAAATTAATAAAAAAGGGGCTTGCCGAGCTTTCGCAAACCAAGAGCATTACAAAAATTACCGTTAAAGAGCTCACAGACCATATTGAGATAAACAGGGGCACATTTTATCTTCATTATAAGGATATTTATGAGCTTGTTGAGGCACTTGAAAACGAGTTATATGAGGAATTTAACTCAAAAATCTCGTCAATTACCTCTGAGGAGCTTTTGAAAAATACTGTTGAGGTATGCGAAGTGTTGTGCCAGCATTTTCGTGAGCATATGGATACATATTCAATGCTTATGGGCGAGCACGGTGATGTACAGTTCACTTACAAAATCGGTGAGCTTATGAACGAAAAGGTTTACAAGCTCTTTAAAAGTATTTTCCCCAATATGGACGATACGAAATATGATTTTGCATATACTTACGGCAAATTCGGACTTGTCGGGCTTACTAACTGCTGGTTCACAATGCATCCTGAATGGACCTCAAAACAGGTTGCTGAAATGTGGATAAACCTTACTGTTGCAGGTCTTTGGGGTGTTATTGGTGATGAGGCTAAAGAGGTACTTTTAAATGCACACAGTTCTGATTAAATTATTCATACGCGACAGCGAAAATACAAAGGATATACGAGTACGCACCGCTTACGGAACATTGGGCAGTGTTACGGGTATAGTTGTAAACCTTATTTTAGCGGTTGCAAAATACATTGCCGGTGTCATTTCCGGCAGTATTTCTGTTACGGCAGATGCAATCAACAATCTGTCAGATGCAGGCTCTTCAATAGTTTCGCTTTTCGGTGTGAAGCTTTCAGCCAAGCCTGCTGACAAGGGTCACCCCTACGGGCACGGCAGAATTGAATATATTTCGGCATCAATTGTGGCTTTTCTTGTTCTTCTTATGGGTGTTGAGCTGCTTAAAAGCTCAATTGAAAAGATTGCAAATCCAGTTCCCGTTCAATTCAACTGGGTATCACTCATTATTCTTGTACTCAGTATCTTGGCAAAGCTTTGGCTTGGTCTTTTCAACAAAAAGCTTGGTAAGAAAATTAATTCTGCACCTATGATGGCAGTTATGAAAGACAGCTTCAGCGATTGTCTTGCAACTGCGGTGGCAACTGCAGCGATTATCATTTCTGCTTTTTCTGACATCAATATTGACGGATATTTAGGCATATTTGTTGCGGGATTTATTCTTCTTGCAGGCTTTAATATTCTTCGCGACACAATGGCAGAGCTTCTTGGCAAGGCACCCGAAAAGGAATTTGTTGAGGCAATTGAGCAGAAAATACTCTCATACGATTTTGTTGTGGGAGTTCACGATTTGATTATTCACGATTACGGCCCGCAAAGACGATTTGCTTCGGCTCACGCGGAGGTTCCCGCAAATGCAGATATGATGGAATGTCACGACATAATTGACCTTATTGAGCGTGATATTATGGCAGAACACGGGCTTCTTATCTCAATTCATATGGACCCGATTATTGTTGATGACGAAAGAATTAACGAATTAAGACGAATGACTTCGCAAACAGTTAAAGAAATCTGCGAAGAAATGTCAATTCACGATTTTAGGGTTGTTGACGGTCCTACACATACGAATTTGATTTTTGATTTGATTGTTCCTCATAAATACGAAATGAGCAACGATGAAATCTGCAAATTAATTGATAATAAATTGAGCAAAATAGACGAAAGATATTTCACCGTAATCACAGTTGAACACGCTTTTAACTAAAAATAATTTTTTTGTCGATTTAGGCTTGAAAAAGACACAAAATATAGTAGAATATATATGTTAAAAATTTGTATATAGTTATGCGGAGGTTAAATTATGGCAGACAGAGAAATCACCACAATACCCAACGGGCCTCTCGGTATTATTGCATTACCGGGTTGCGAGGAAATGGCAGAAAAAATTGACCGTTACCTTGTAAAATGGCGCAAGCAGCAAGATTCAGAGCACAAATCAACAATCGCTTTTTCAGGCTATGAAAGAGACACTTACATTCTCAATGCCACATTCCCCCGTTTTGGTACAGGTGAAGGCAAATGCTCACTTCACGAATCAGTTCGTGGTTATGACATTTACATTCTTATTGATGCTTTCAACCACGGTGTTACCTATAAAATGTATGGTCAGACAGTTCCTATGAGTCCCGATGACCACTATGCAAACCTTAAGCGCGCAATTTCTGCTATTGAAGGTAAGGCAAAGACAATCACAGTTATTATGCCCATGCTTTATGAGGGCAGACAGCACAAGCGTTCTTCAAGAGAGTCACTTGACTGCGCAGTTATGCTTCAAGAGCTTTGTTTGGATATGGGTGTTGACAACATCATCACCTTTGACGCTCACGATGCTCGTGTTCAAAACGCTATTCCGCTTAACGGATTTGAAAATGTATCACCTGCTTATCAGATGATTAAGGCTCTTGTTAACAATGTTGAAGACCTTCATCTTGATAAAGAGCACACAATGATTATTTCTCCCGACGAGGGCGGAATGAGCCGTTGTATGTTATATTCAAACTATTTAGGTCTTGACCTTGGTATGTTCTACAAGCGTCGCGATTATTCAAGAATTGTTGACGGCAGAAACCCAATTCTTGAGCATCAGTTCCTCGGCTCTAACATTGAGGGCAAGGATGTTATGATTATCGACGATATGATTTCTTCAGGTGAATCAATGCTTGATGTTTCAACAAAGCTTAAAGAGCTTGGTGCAAACAGAGTTTTCATTTTCTCTGCTTTTGGTCTTTTCAACGCAGGTCTTGACAACTTTGACAAGGCTTACCGCGACGGACTTTTTGACAAGGTATTCACAACAAACTTGGTTTATCGTATGCCAGAACTCAAGAAGCGTGATTGGTATTGCGAGGTTGACCTTTCAAAGTATCTTTCATACATTATTGATACTCTCAACCACGACAAATCAGTAAGCAAGCTTCTTAACCCCGCTGAAAAGATTGATGCAATTCTTGCAAGTAAGGGATATAAATAAAAAGAATTAAAGCACCCCATGAGGCACACTCCGTAAGGAAGTGTGCCTCAATTAAGTTTGCCCCAAGGGGCAAGCGAAGTTATCTTCGATAATGAAGTTGTCCTGCGGACAGTGAAATTTCGCCCATAAAAAAGCCGTGGGAGACAGTTTCTTCACGAAGTGTACCCTACGGGGTGCTTTTTTAATTCTGAATGATGAGTGCTGAATGCAGAATTAAAGGTCTGCGACGCGGATTACAAAAGCAATGGCGGGAGCAAGCCCCCGCCACACTATTGGATTTTAAACTGAATCCCTCCACCGCTGACGCGGTCCCCCTCCCTTTAACAAGGGAGGCTTTATTGAGTTATTTGTCTACTTTGATTGTTATAATTTCATAAGGTTTGAAGCTTACGGAGATTGAGTTGTTCACAACCTCTAATTCCTCAACATTATTTTCGAGCATATCGCAAAGGTATGCTTTTTTTATGTCTAAACCGAATGAAATCTTGGCGGTTGTGCGTTTATTGTAATATTCACATCCGCGAAGAATGATTGAATCGCTGTCTTCTGATTTCTTTGCAGTTTCAAAGATTACATTGTCTTTATCAACTGTAAAGAGTGAATATTCTGTGGGAAGATTACCCTCGCCACCCTTAACCGCAAGCATTGGAATATTAAGGTCATAAGCCTTTTGGATTGTACCTGCTTCACGGTAATCGTTTGCATGGGGATAAAGAGAATATGTAAATCTATGCTCACATTTATCGGCATCGGGGTCTGGGAAGGTTCCGCACTTAAGCATTGTAAGTGTCATAACACCGTCGTGAATTGCGTGACCGTACTTACAGTCATTCATAAGGCTCACGCCGTAGCCATACTCTGACAAATCGCAATACTTATGGGCGCAAACCTCAAAGCGAGCAGCATCCCAGCTTGTATTTTTATGAGTTGGGCGCTCAACCGAGCCGAACTGAATATCATAAGTTGCCTTATTCGTATTCACATCAACGGGGAATGCAGCTTTGAGAATTAAGTGTGATTCTTTCCAATCAATGTAATTCTCGAAATCAATTTTATCAATATTGTTATAGAGGTAAATGCTCTGCACGATTGTGCTGTTTTTGAATTTCTTGGTGATTTTAAGTCCCGCACGCTCGCCTTCATTGAGAATTTCAACACTTTCAACTTGGTCAACTTCCCAGTGCTTTTCGGTATAATAACTGCTCATTTCCCAGTTATCGTATTCTCTTGGGTAATCCTCATAAGCGGTGAGAACATTACCACGCTGACCGTTTTTGAGGACTTCGCGGTTATTTCTCTTATCAAAAATGCTTGTGAATGTGCCTTTTTCATCAAGAGTGAGGCGGAAAAAGTCATTTTCGATTGAATTTTCTGTTACCGCAACTCTTGAGGGCTCTTCTTGGAGAACAACTGCTTTATAGCCCTTGGGTGCGACATTTTCTACGAAATACCACTTGCCGTCAACCTCTACTGCACCGCTGTTTGCGAATGAATGGGGGTTGAAAACAACATAATCGGCAGTTACATTTTCTGCAATTGATTTTGTGGCATCGTCAATTGCGCCGTTGCCGACCTTTGCAATTTCAGCGTAATCCTTGTCTGAAACCTCATAGACCTCGTGAATTGATGAGCCTGGAATAATATCGTGGAACTGATTAAGAAGCACGGTTTCCCAAGCATTCTGCAAATCTTCTTTACGATATTTATAGCCGTTTAAATGCTCGGCAATAAGTGAAAGTGACTCTGCACGCTGAAGCATAAATTCGGATTTACGGTTATTCTTTTTATTCTTTGCCTGTGAAGTATATGTACCACGGTGGAATTCGAGATATAATTCGCCTGACCAATGAGGAATTTTGGGGTTATTCTCGGTTTTTGACTTGATATCGTCAAAGAATTCGCCTGCAAAGGCCATTTTGGGTGTTGAAGTGCCGGGGATACCGTACTTCAAACGGTCAAAGCTTTCTAAATCTTTACGGATTGGTCCGCCACCGCCATCACCAAAGCCGAAAGTTATAAGTACATTGTCATATAAATCTTTTTGCTGATAACGGTCATAAGCACCGCGAAGCTGATTTGCGTTGAGCTTTGCGTTATATGTAACATTTGTTGCGGGCTCTTGTCCCCTCACCTTATCCTGCGCGGTCATAAAGTGAGTGAAAACGGGAGTATTGTCAATGCCGTGCCAGATAAATGTATCATACGGCATTTTGTTCATTTCGTTCCAGCCGATTTTTGAGGTTACAAATTTATCAACACCGCATTTCTGCAAAATCTGTGGGAGTGCCGCTGAATAGCCGAAAACATCGGGCAACCACAAAATTTTACTGTCAACGCCGAACTCCTCTTTCATAAAGCGTTTGCCGTAAAGGAATTGACGAACAAGGCTTTCACCACTGCAAAGATTACAGTCGGCTTCAACCCACATTCCGCCCTCGACTTCCCAACGGCCCTGCTTTACCATTTCTTTAACCTCGCGGTATAACTCGGGGCTTTCTTCTTTGAGGTATTTATAAAGCTGTGGCTGGCTTGACATAAACTTATATTCGGGGTACTTTTTCATAAGGGCTAACACAGTCGAGAATGAGCGAAGAACTTTTTCGCGTGTCTGTGCAAGAGTCCATTCCCACGCAACATCAATATGGGTATGTCCTATGCAGAATGCGTGCACCTCGCCCTCGCGACAATATTTGCCGTAGAATTCTTTTTCGAGATACTCCCCTGCTTTATCGAGTGAGGCATAATATTCCGCTGAATATGGCTCACGCATATCAATGAAATTGAGTGCATTATTGAGATGCTTTTTAATTTCAAAATAATTGCGTGAATTCTCGTCTTCAAATGCCAGAATTTCAAATGGAACTTTTATATCATAAAAGATTTTGCGGGTTTTCTCGTCAACCAACTGAAGATTTGTGAGAAAATCCACCCATTCATCGTGAATACTGCCCGAATAAGCATACAAATAAATCTTATGTGTGCCTTCTGTTAAGAAAACCTCGCGGTGATTTTTGTCGATACCCTGCTGAAGCTTGCCGTCAACATAGGCTATAAACTGAGGGTTGATATCACACCAGCCAAGGCGGGCGTCGGAGGCAACGGAAAGCTGAATTTCGCCGTCTGTAAAATCGGCGGGCACTTCAATCTCATTATAAAACCACGCGTGCTTATCCTTTTTACCGCCCCAACGGTCTTTATAGGGTGTAAAAACGCGGAATGTGTCGTCAATTTCGGGCAAATCGTTACCCACCTTATAATCACATTCCTTATAAAGGAAGTCGGTTATCGGCACATTCTTTTTGATAATAAGCTTCTCGAATTCTTCAAGAAACACATTAATTCTGTCTTCAATAAAATCTTTATACATAGGTTTCCGCCTTTCTTCATTCACCGAAAATATCAGACATCATATAGAATGAACCGCAGACGAGTATTGTGTCGTCTTTTTTGGTGTTTGAAAGAATATATTTGTACCCATCTTGTGGGTCGTTTATGGATTTTGTGTTTTTGCAGTACTTTTCTGCAATCTCTTTAAGTTTTTCACTATCTAATGCTCGCGGATTACTTGGTGTAACCGTTACGATTGATTTGCAAAGCGGTGCAATTTTGCTTACATAACCTTCAACATCTTTATCAGCCATAAGGCCTATAAGCATATTGATATTTTGCACATTATATTTTGTGAGGAAATTATAAAGTGCATTTGCACAACCCTCATTATGACCACCGTCACGGATAATAAGCGGATTTTCGCTGATTACTTCCATTCGGGCGAGCATTGTAGTTTTTGCAAGTCCCTCTTTAATATATCGGTCATCAATGCCAAGAGCTTTTGCAGTTTCAATTACATTTACTGCATTTTCAATTTGATGTTCACCATTAAGTTTCAATATGTATTCGCTACCCTTATAAGCAAACTTTACTGTCTGCATTACTCTTAAGGACTCAAAAAGCACTTGTGCATTTTGTTGATTTGCAATAATCAAATTACATTTTTTCTCGGTTACTGTTTTACTGATAACTGAAATAGCCTTAGCATCTTGATTTTGTGAAGTTATAACAGGAACACCGTATTTTATAACACCACATTTTTCAAATGCAATTTGTGATATAGTATCGCCTAAAATTTTTGTGTGGTCAAGAGAAATTGAAGTAATCACAACTGCTTCAGGCTTTTTAATTACATTTGTAGCATCAAAACGGCCACCAAGACCTACTTCAATTACTGCATAATCACAACCCGATTCATAAAAATAGAGAAATGCAGTTGCAGTTAATGCCTCAAACTCTGTAATGATTATTCCTTGTTCATTCAGTTTTTCAATTTCACTTTTAACTCTTGTAACAGTTTTTGAAAGGTCGTCTTCGGGGATATTTTTACCGTCAATCTGTATTCTTTCACAAAAAGACAACACATAGGGTGAGGTATAAAGCCCCGTTTTATAACCTGCTGATGTTAAAATATTTGCAAGGTGGGTACTTGTTGAGCCCTTGCCGTTTGTACCCGCAATATGTATTGTTTTGACTTTATCTTGCGGATTGCCAAGTGCTTCTAAAAGCATAGCAATTCGCTCAAGTCCAGGCTTAATTCCAAACTGTAAAAGTGAATGTATATATTCTACTGATTCATTAAAATTCATAAATTTATCTCATTTTCATTGAAATATCAAATGCCTTTACGGAATGAGTAAGTGCACCAAGCGAGATAATATCAACACCCGTTTTTGCAACTTCGGCGATATTATCGAGAGTTATATTGCCCGATGCCTCGGTTTTTGCTCTGCCGTCAATGTATTCAACACATTCTTTCATTTGTGCGTTTGTCATATTATCGAGCATAATAATGTCTGCGCCTGCATTTACAGCCTCTTTAACCTCGTCAAAATTGCGGGTTTCAACCTCGATTTTAACCATATGACCGAGCTTTGAGCGAAGAATATTGACTGCATTTGTAATTCCGCCACCTGCATCAATATGGTTATCCTTAAGCATTGCGCCGTCTGATAAATTATATCTGTGATTTTTACCGCCACCGCAAACTACCGCGTACTTTTGCAATGCGCGAAGTCCGGGGAGTGTTTTTCGGGTATCGGTAACAGATGCGTTTGTGCCCTCACAGAGCTTTACCGCTTTATTTGTAGCAGTTGCAATGCCTGACATATGCTGAATGATATTGAGTGCTGTGCGTTCACCTTTAAGTAAGCAAGCTGTTTTGCCATTGAATTCAACGATTAAGTCCCCTGCTTTAACCTCGTCACCGTCATTTTTGTGAACAGTATATGTGAAGGTATCGTCAAGGAGAGTGAACACGCGCATTGCGATGTCGAGTCCGCAAAGCACACCGTCCGCCTTTGCAACAAAATATGAGTCATTACGCTGGTCTTCGGGAATAAGATAATCCGCTGAAACATCGATATAGTTAATATCTTCGCTGATTGCTTCCTTTATAAGATTGTCAACATAAAACTGATTTAATTTCATTGGTCATTTGCCTCCTTGAGAATTATATAAGCCACAGTTGCAAGGCTTAAAGCCTCGCAGTAATCATTTGTAATTTTAAATTTACCGTTTTTAAGACGGGTGAGAATTTCGCGTACTCGCTTATATCCGTTTCGCACTGCATCTTCATTTGCGGGCATTACGAAATATGAGCGTTGCATAATATTGCGAATTTCTGTGCGTACACCCTTTAAAAGCGGTGCACCGTCAAGGTCTGTTTTTTCAATTTCGGTTTCTTTTACATTGGGATATCCCATTTCAATACAACGGACAATATCATCTGCACAGCGTTTGCCGAACACGAGAGCCTCGAGTAGTGAGTTACTTGCAAGTCGGTTTTTACCGTGCACACCCGTATTTGAGCACTCGCCAACTGCGTAAAGTCGAGATACTGTTGTGCGGGAGTTTAAATCCACTTCAATTCCGCCCATTAAATAATGCTGACAAGGGAAAATTGGTATTAAATCCTTTGTGATATCCACATTGTACTTTAAGCAACCCTGATAAATACCAGGGAAACGGTTTAAAAGATACTCGCGGTCGCGATGTGTTATATCAAGATAAAAATTGTTACTACCTGTACGGCGGGACTCAATAATAATCGACTTTGAAACAACATCGCGTGGGGCAAGCTCTAATCTTTCGTCATAGCGGTGCATAAAGCGTTCTTTATTGCAGTTTAAGAGATAAGCACCCTCACCGCGAACGGCTTCGCTTATAAGAAACTGCTCATTTTCGTCAGAATTAAATGCAGTTGGGTGGAACTGAACAAAATGTAAATCTTTAATGCGTGCGCCAAGCTCAAACGCAAGGCGGATTCCGTCGCCCGTTGCAACCTTGGGGTTGGTTGTGTATTTATAAACTCGACCTATACCGCCCGTTGCCAGCACACAATAGCTTGAAAAGATTTCGTCTTGACCGTCACTTGTCAGGATATGGGCACAGATACCGCTTTTTACTCTTGTGAGTTTAAATACGGGTGCATTTTCAATTATTGTGATATTCTTGCGAGTTTTAGCCTCTGCCACCATTGCACGAACCATTTCGGCACCTGTTGTGTCTTTGTGGTGGACAATTCTGCGACGGCTGTGACCACCCTCAAGGGTCATATTGAGCTCTCCGTCGGGGCGTTTATCGAATTCGACACCGTATTCGATGATTTTTCGCACCTCGGCGGGTCCCTCCTCCACAAGAGTTGTAACCGCGTCAATATCGTTAGCGTGCTTGCCTGCAATCATAGTATCGTTGATATGCAATTCATAACTGTCATTCTCTAAATCGAGAACTGCCGCAACACCACCCTGCGCGAGCGAAGAGTTTGAGTCAGTATTGCTCTTTTTGGCAAGCATTATAATATTTAAATTTTCGGGTAATGAAAGTGCCGTATTAAGCCCTGCGACACCGCAACCGACTATAAGCACATCACATTTTTTTGACATTTAACTTCATCTTCTTTCAAAAAAGGAAAGCATTTGAGTAAACATAGTTATACATTTAATATCATATCATATATTTTGTGAAAATAACAGAGGTTTTTTTAGATTTTTGATATGTTTTTTCGGGTCGGCCCCTACGAATTGGGGTTTGTCAAAATGCAAAATGTAAAATGCAAAGTGCAAAATGAAGGGTCTGCGACGCAATTATAAGCGGCTCCCTCTGACGAGGGAGCTGGCGAGCGTTAGCGAGACTGAGGGAGAGATTTAGTGAGCAGTTAAGCCTATCTCTCCCTCCGTCTTTGCCTACGGCAAATCCACCAATTACTCGCCTGTCGGCTCAGACATCGCTAATTCGGCATCCACCGGATGCCCGCGACCTCGTCAGAGGGAGGCAACATACACCATTTAATGAGTCAGACAAATTCAAATTTATCAGCACAAAATGGTGATGTGTAGATTGCTACTGCTACGAAATAATATCTTGACAGTCAATGCGGCTTGTGATATACTTTGTTGTGTAAATATTTGAAATTATTCAGTTAGGAGATATTCAAATGGAAAGAATCAGAACTATTGAAACAAGAGATTTAAAAGAAAGCGCAGTTAAGGGCGGTTGTGGCGAATGCCAGACATCTTGCCAGTCAGCTTGCAAGACATCTTGCGGTGTTGCTAATCAGCAGTGCGAAAATGTTGAAAGCAAATAAGAATTAAAAATCTATTGCTAAAGGCAGGTAATGCGTTTGTATTACCTGTTTTTTATTGAGAAGGATAAATTATGGTACATCAATACAAATTAAACGGATATAACATTGTGCTTGACACCTGCTCGGGCTCTGTTCATGTGGTTGACGAAGTGGCTTATGACATTATTGCAATGTACAAAGAAAAAAGCACAGAAGAAATAGTAAAATATATCCTTGATACATACAAAGATGAAAAATTGAGCGAAAACGATGTTCTTGAATGCATTGAAGATGTCAAGAGTCTTGAAAATGCAGGCAAGCTTTACACAGCCGACACTTATGAGGGAATGGCTTTCGATTTCAAGAACAGAAATACAGTTATCAAAGCACTTTGTCTTCATGTGGCACACACCTGCAACTTAAACTGTGAATACTGCTTTGCAAGTCAGGGCAAATACCACGGCGAGAGAGCGTTAATGAGCTTTGAGGTTGGCAAACGCGCACTTGATTTTCTTATTGAGAATTCGGGCACACGCCGTAATCTTGAGGTTGACTTTTTCGGTGGCGAGCCACTTATGAACTGGGATGTTGTGAAAGAGCTTGTATCTTATGCACGAGTGCAAGAGAAAATTCACAACAAGAATTTCCGTTTTACACTCACAACAAACGGCATTTTGATTGACGATGATGTTATTGATTTCTGCAACCGTGAAATGAGCAATGTGGTGTTAAGTCTTGACGGGCGTAAAGAGGTTCACGACAGACTTCGCAAGGATTATCAAGGTCGCGGAAGCTACGATATTATTGTTCCAAAGTTCCAAGAATTTGTTAAGCGTCGTGAGGGCAAGAGCTACTATATGCGTGGCACTTTCACTCACAACAATGTGGACTTCACAAACGATATTTTCCATATGGCTGATTTAGGCTTTACCGAGCTTAGTATGGAGCCTGTTGTTTGCTCACCCGAGGATGCTTCTGCTTTGACTGAGGCTGATTTGCCAATTCTTTTTGAGCAGTATGAAATTCTTGCAAAAGAGATGATTAAGCGCAAAAAAGCGGGCAACGGCTTTACATTCTACCACTATATGCTTGACCTCACTCACGGGCCTTGCATTTACAAGAGAATTTCTGGCTGTGGCTCGGGTACTGAATATATGGCGGTTACTCCCACGGGCGACCTTTACCCCTGCCATCAGTTTGTTGGCGACACTAAATATTTGCTCGGCAACATTTGGGACGGAGTTACTAACAAAGATATTCAGAACGAATTTAAGCTCTGTAATGCTTATGCGCGCAAGGAATGTGACGACTGCTGGGCAAAGCTTTATTGCTCGGGCGGTTGTGCGGCTAACTCGTATCACGCATCGGGAAAAATCACAGGTATTTATGAATATGGCTGTGAGCTCTTTAAAAAGCGTATTGAATGTGCTGTGATGATTCAAGTAGCCGAGAATTACGATAAATAAGGAAAATTAAAATGGACACACCAATTTTTGACTTTGTGCAGAATTACATTAAAAGTAATACTGCCCGACTTCACATGCCGGGTCATAAGGGTGTGTCTTTTTTAGGCTGTGAAGCCTTTGATATTACCGAAATCAAGGGTGCTGACGAGCTTTATGCGCCGAACGGGATAATCCGCAAAAGTGAAGAAAATGCTACTCGCCTTTTTGATACTGCAAGAACAATTTACTCTGCGGGCGGGTCAAGTCAGAGCATAAATGCAATGCTGTATCTTGCATATTTGCGGGCAGATAAATCACACAGACCGTTTGTTTTGGCGGGGCGAAATGTTCACAAGTCATTTATCTATACTTTGGCAAAATTAGATGCTGATGTAGAGTGGATTTATCCAAATCGTACAAAAAGTCTGTGCAGCTGCGTTTTTGGTGCGGATACCTTGAGAAAAAAGCTGGAAAGTCTTGATAGAAAGCCTTTTGCGATTTATATTACAAGTCCCGATTATCTCGGCAAAATGGCGAATATCCCCGAATTATCAAAGGTGTGCAAAGATTTTGATATTCCCCTGCTTGTTGACAACGCTCACGGCAGTTATTTGAAATTCTGCGAAAAGGATATACACCCCATAAGTCTTGGGGCGGATATGTGTTGCGACTCTGCACACAAAACTCTTCCCGTGCTTACGGGTGGCGGATATTTGCACATTGCCAAAGACGATAAATACGGATTCGCGAAAAACGCGGTGAATGCAATGGCGATTTTCGGCTCGACAAGTCCGTCATATCTCATTTTGCAGTCACTTGATTTATGCAACAGATATATTGATGAAAAAATCCGTGAAGATATAAAAAAATGTGCAGAAAAATGCCGTGAAATTACAGATTTTATGCTCGAATGCGGTGTGTGGAATACTTCACTCCCAAAGTATTATGAGCCTTTGAAAATCACTGCGGATTTTTCAGAATATAAGGGTAATTTTGCCGAGCATTTCAGAAAATTCGGCATCGAGCCTGAATACGCAGACGATGATTACATAGTATTTATGATTTCTCCGCAAAATACAGACGAGGATTTTGAAAGACTTAAAACAGCTTTTAGAAATCTTGAACTGAACTTGAAAGACGATGACGAGGCTTTTAGTTTTGTAATCGGCAAAAGGGCAATGACAATCCGTGAGGCAATTTTCAGCGAGGGTGAAGAAATCAGCGTTGAAAACGCAGTTGACAGAGTATGTGCAAGTCCTACGGTTTCTTGCCCCCCTGCTATACCCATTGCGATAAGTGGTGAAAAAATCACCGAAAAGCATATTGAGTTGTTTAAGAAATATAATATTGAGAAAATTTTAGTTGTGAAATAGAAAAGAGAGTACGAGGTGTACTCTCTTTTTAGTTATCTTATTTTCAAATATTCTTGAAGTATTTCTTCGACTACTTTCTCATCGGGAACATAGTTTTCACTAATTTCATTACAAATCCAAGCAAAATAACAAGTTATCGCTTCAATAAAAGAAGTAAGTATTTCTTCTATTGTACTATGCTCAGTTCTAACAGGCAAGCGAATTTCCGGAATGTCATCTATATTATCAAATACTGGATAAGTTGCGAAATCCGACCAATAAAACAGATAACCTACCTGTCTACCGTTGCGGTCTTTTAAGTAATGCTTATACTCAAAATCAACCCATAAAGTAATCGGCATATTAAAACACTTTTCAACCCAAGAAACAAAACTTTTTAATTCTGTTTTAGTTTCTTCTGATATTTCATTATCAAAGCTAATATCAAAATTGCCTGCAATATTCTCTGATGTTTGTATTATCACTTGTTTTGCTTTATACCAGATATTGTTTGAATTCACAGCATTCACCCCAAAGTAATAATAGCATTTCAAATATTAAATGTCAACGACGGAGCAAGCCCCCGACCTATCGATTTCACAATTAGCTTTCATATAAACATAAAAATAAAGACGAAACAACCGCAAGGGTTATTTCGTCTTTATTGGCACGCCGGAAGGGATTCGAACCCCCGACCTTTTGGTTCGTAGCCAAACACTCTATCCAGCTGAGCTACCGGCGCATACGGACTTTTTACCGCCCGAATATAATAACATTAAGACGACAAAAAGTCAACAGTTTTTTCAAATTTTTATAAAATCATTTTTTCTATCTCTCCGTTAACGCTTACGCGTTGCCACCACCCTCGTCAGAGGGAGCATATTTTAAAGGGTCGTCGAGGACGCCGACCCCTACGAAAAATATCGTATTAAAGAGATATTATATTGACTTAAAATTGGTAATTTGATATACTTAATTATAAGTAGTAAAAGGGATATTTTGGTTTCTTTTTCTGCATTTATGAAAAAATTATACTTATATAAAAGGAGAAATTATTATGGCTAAAAACAGATATATCGGCGATTATCCCGTAATCGGTATTCGTCCTATTGTTGACGGTCGTCGCGGACCTATGCAGCTTCGCGAGAGCCTTGAAGAACAGGTTATGGCGATGGCTAATGCGGCAAAGAAATTGTTTGAGGAAAATCTTTTCTATTCAAACGGCGAGCCCGTAAAGGTTATTATGGCTGACACTTCAATCGGTCGTGTGCCCGAGGCTGCGGCTTGTGCGGATAAATTCCGCAAGGCAGGTGTTGACATTACTCTTTCAGTTACACCTTGCTGGTGCTACGGCTCAGAAACTATGGATATGGACCCATACACAATCAAGGGTGTTTGGGGCTTTAACGGTACAGAGCGTCCCGGAGCTGTTTATCTTGCAGCAGTTCTTGCCGGTCACGCACAGAAGGGTCTTCCCGCATTCGGTATTTACGGTCACGAGGTTCAAGACAGAGAGCAGGTTGCTGAAATTCCCGAAGATGTTAAAGAAAGGCTTCTTCGTTTTGGTCGCGCGGCTGTTGCTTGCGCTACAATGCGTGGCAAGTCATATCTTCAGATTGGCTCACAGTGTATGGGTATTGCAGGCTCAATTATTGACCAAGACTTTATGGAATCGTATCTCGGTATGCGTGTAGAATCTGTTGACGAGGTTGAAATTCTTCGCCGAATGGAAGAAGGAATTTATAACGAAGAAGAATATCAGAAGGCACTTGCTTGGACTAAAGAACACTGCAAAGAAGGTCGCGATGACAACCCCGAATCAGTTGAGTTCTTAGGCAAAGACCACAAGATTAAATTCACCGACGAAGAAAAAGAAAAGCAGTGGGAATTCACAGTTAAAATGTACTGCATTATCAAGGATTTGATGGCAGGTAATGAAAATCTTCCCGACGCATTCGTAGAAGAAAAAGTTGGTCACAACGCAATTGCAGGCGGTTTTCAGGGTCAGAGACAATGGACAGACCATTGGCCAAACTGTGACTATCCCGAAGCACTTCTTTCATCAACATTTGACTATGAGGGTGCTCGCGAGCCATACACATTGGCAACTGAAAACGATGTTCTTAACGGTCTTGGTATGCTCTTTATGAGATTGCTCACTCACCGTGCACAGATTTTCGCTGATGTTCGTACATACTGGTCAGGCGAAGCAACTGAAAGAGTTACAGGCTACAAATTAGAGGGTAAGGCTAAAGAATCAAACGGTATTATTCACCTTCTCAACTCAGGTGCGGCTTGTCTTGACGCTTGTGGCGAATGCACAGACGAAAACGGCAACGCAATTATGAAGAAGTGGTGGGAAGTAACTGACGAAGACATCAAGAAAATGACAGACGCAACAGTTTGGTGTGAAGCAGGCTTTGACAACTTCCGTGGTGGCGGATTCTCAAGCCATTACACAACAAAGGCTGAAATGCCCTGCACAATGATTAGACTTAATCTTGTTAAAGGTCTTGGTCCTGTTCTTCAGATTGCAGAGGGCTGGACAGTTAACCTCCCCGACGAAGTTTCTGACACACTTATGGAGAGAACTAACCCCACATGGCCTTGCACTTGGTTTGCTCCTCGTTGCGACGGTAAAGAGGGCTCACCTTTCAAGACTGCATACGAAGTAATGCAGAACTGGGGCGCTAACCACGGTGCTATTTCATACGGACACATTGGTGCTGACCTTATTACTATGTGCTCAATGCTTCGTATTCCTGTTTGTATGCACAATGTTCCCGAAGACGAAATCTTCCGTCCTGCTTGCTGGAATGCTTTTGGTATGGATAAAGAGGGTCAGGATTATCGTGCTTGCCAGACTTATGGTCCACTTTTCAAGAAATAAGAGGTAAAATAATATGGAAAATTTATCATATATGGAAATTCGTGAGCAGGTTTGTGATGTCTGCCATAAAATGTGGCAGCTTGGTTGGGTTGCAGCAAACGACGGTAATGTTTCGGTAAAGCTCCCCGACGGCAACTTTATGGCTACACCAACAGGTATCAGCAAGAGCTTTATCACACCTGAAAAGCTTGTTATTATCAACGCTGACGGCGAAGTGCTTGAGGGTGCTCCCTACAAGCCTTCAAGTGAGATTAAAATGCATCTTCGTTGCTACAAAGAGCGCGAGGATGTTGGCGCGGTTGTACACGCTCACCCACCAACAGCAACAGGTTATGCAGTTGCAGGCAAGAGCATGGATGAATATTCAATGATTGAAACTGTTATTGCAATCGGCTCAATTCCGCTGACTCCTTACGGTACACCAAGCACAAACGAAGTGCCCGAGGCTATTGCACCTTATCTTAAAGAGCACGATGTTATGCTTTTACAGAATCACGGTGCACTCACAGTTGGTTGTGACCTTATTACTGCATACTACAGAATGGAAACACTTGAGCTTTTTGCAAAGATTTCTCTTACTGCTCACCTTCTTGGCGGTGCACAGGAAATCTCAAGACCACAGATTGACAAGCTCTTATATCTCCGCGAAAACTATTACGGTGTTACAGGTAAGCACCCCGGATATAAACATTATAATGAGGAGAATAAATAATGCTTAAGAATATTCCTAAGGTTCTCTCTCCCGAAATGCTTAAAGTTCTTTGCGAAATGGGACACAGCGACCGTATTGTTATTGCTGACGGCAATTTTCCTGCAGAGAGTATGGGTAAAAATGCAATAGTTCTTCGTGCAGACGGACACAGTGCTACAGAAATGCTCGACGCAATTCTCACAGTATTTCCTCTTGACACTTATGTTGAAAAGCCCGTATCACTTATGCAGGTTATGCCCGGTGACGATGTAGAAACTCCCATTTGGGACGAATACAAGTCAATCGTTAAAAAGCACGATGACCGCGGTGCAGACACATTTGGTGAAATTGAGCGTTTTGCTTTCTATGAAGAGGCTAAAAAGTGCTACGCAATCATTGCAACGGGTGAATCTGCACTCTATGCAAACCTTATTTTACAAAAGGGTGTTATCTGATGAAATATTGTTTAGCTATTGATATGGGTGCTTCAAGCGGTCGTCATATTTTAGGATATGTTGAAAACGGCAAACTTCAACTTGAAGAAATCTATCGATTTGAAAACGGAATTATCGACATTGACGGTACACTTTGTTGGGATATTGAGCATTTATTCAACGAAATCAAAAATGGTCTTAAAGAATGTGACAGACGCGGAATTTACCCCGAAACTGTTGCAATTGACACTTGGGGCGTTGACTATGTGCTTCTTGACAAGGATAAAAAAGAGATTTTGCCCGCTATTTCATACCGCGACTCAAGAACTCTCGGAATTCCCGAAGAAGTTGACAAGATTATTCCCCGCGACAAGCTTTATAAATTAACAGGCATTCAAGCTACAAATTACAACTCAATTTATCAGTTATACTGCGATAAAAAATCGGGAAGACTTGATAATGCAGAATATTTCTTAATGATGCCTGAATATTTTTCATTTAAGCTCACAGGTGAAATCAGAAATGAATACACCCTTACAACAACGGGCGGTCTTGTGAATGTTAACACATTTGAGCGAGATGAAGAGCTTCTCAACAAATTGGGAATCGACAAAAAAATCTTCGCTCCCCTCTCAATGCCCGGTACAGTTGTCGGCAATTTAAGTGACGAGGTTAAGGCGGAAGTCGGATTTGACACAACGGTTATTCTTTGTGCTTCTCACGATACGGCGTCGGCGGTTGCTGCTTGCTCTGTTGGTGACAACGGAATTTATGTTTCGTCGGGCACATGGAGTCTTATAGGCACAGAAAACGCTGAACCTGTCATCTGCGAAAAGGCTATGAACTCGGGCTTTACCAACGAGGGCGGAGTTTTTCACCGTTACCGTTTTCTTGAAAACATTATGGGTATGTGGCTTTTACAGAGTATCAGAAAAAATCTTGATAAAAAGTACACATATGACGAAATGATGAAAATGGCGATGGAAAGCGATTTCACGGAATACATTAACCCAAATGCTGAGGACTTTTTAGCTCCCGATAATATGATTGAGGCTATAAGAAACTACCTTGGCAAGCCGGATTTACCAATCGGTGATGTGATTAATTCGGTTTATCATTCACTTGCAAGGGCTTATAATGAAGCTGTTAAGGGTATTGAAGAAATAAGCGGAAAGACAATTGATGTAATCAACATTGTTGGTGGCGGATGTAAAGACATTTATCTTAATTCGCTTACTGAAAAATACACGGGCAAGCGTGTTATTGCAGGTCCTGTCGAGGCTACTGCAACGGGTAATATTATGGTGCAATTGATGTATCTTGATAAAAGCCTTACACTTGAAAATGCCCGCGAGCTTGTAAAGAAATCTTTCGGCACATAAATAAAATAGTAACAAAATACTCCGCATCAGTTGATGCGGAGTATTTTATGTTATTTAATTTTATTCAGCAGGCATTGGCTGTCTTTCGGCTGAATAGTTGATGTCTATACTTTTCTTAAAGAGCATATAGTCATACTGCGGTCTCCAGTTATCGCCTGTATCAACCGCTTTGAACTCGTCTTCAGTTACAGCGACATTCATTACATTAACGCCCATAACCTGTTTATCCTGCTTATAGCAAGTATCCCAAAATGCGTGGTGACCGATTTCTGTAACACTTGCAGGGATATAAACATAAGTCATTTCCTGATTATAGCTGAAAGCATCAGAGCCGATAACCTTCAAGCCCTCGGGAAGTGAAAGATAAACCTCGCCAAGTGCTTCCTGTGAATTAAAGTGCGGGTCAGAAACAACTTTATCTGTCTTATAAGTATAAACATTTTTAAGAGAAGGAGTTGTGCTCCATTCGTCTACTCTCTCATGCAATTTGAATACTGCAAGAGTTTCAATTGTTTCAAGTCCCTCTGGAAGATAGATTTCACGCAGGTTTGCGTAGTTAAAGCAAAGCTCACCAAGAGTTTTTACCGTTGAGGGAACAACATAGGTCTGAACATCTCTCTGATATTCAGGTGTAACCTCGTCACGATAGAGTTCTCTTTCATAACCGTATTTTTGTCTTAAATACTCGTCATGATTACAAGGATAGCAAATTACCTCTGTCATATCCTTATTATAAAGAACACCGTCAACATCACAGTAATTGGGGTTATTCTCATCAACTTCAATCTGCTGCAAAGCCCAGCAGGAATAAAAAGCCTTAGGGTCAACAAAGGTAACATCCGCACCGATGTTGATTACCTTTATCTTTTCATCACAGTTGAGGGCATATGCACCGACTGATGTAACCATCTTTGATTCATCTTTAATAATTTTAAAGTTTGTATTTACATCCGCATTTTCACGGTCGTATTCTACGCTTGAAACATAATCGATATCGAGCGTAGTCATATAGCCCGTATTGCTGAATTTTGAAAGTTCATAACCGTTCTGATGCTGCTCATATTCAAAGGTATCTTTCTGAACAGTTCTTACGCTGAAATAACATGAAATTGAAACAGCAACGATAATAACCAAAGCAAAAATTACTTTTTTAAGCCCGTAATGCTTATACGGCTTGTTAATATGAGGCGCTGCAAGTCCCTCTACCTTATAAGTCCATATTTCTTCTTCGGG
>JAZNYY010000086.1:0-18335 GCA_045594645.1 Candidatus Fimenecus sp. | reverse complement strand
GTTTGTCGAACTCATTTCGTAGGGGTCGGCGTCCTCGACGACCCATTGTTAATTTACCTGTATATTTGGTTAGGGCTGTCGAGGACGCCAGCCCCTACAAGATTACATAACCATATAAATGAGTTAGACAAATTCAAATTTGTTGCAACATAATTCGTAAGAACAGTCATGGACAAAGCCTGTAAAAACTGCGAAAAGCAACTTGTAATATGCAAAAACACCGCACTTGCCTTTTGTAATCATTTGTGATATAATTTTGATATATATGCGTTCAAATGAGGAATGAATTATGTCAGAAATCATTTACAACCAAATATACTATCTTGGAATTCAGACAATTCGCTACGGAAAACGATTTTTCCGCTGGCTTTTAAGTCTTTTGCTTAAGCCCGTAAAGGCAATAGGAACTCTGCTTTTCACAATAATCATTGTTGTGGATAAATTCGCCTTAAAAACCTTTCACGAAATCGTTGACGAATTCCGTGAGCTTGTTGCTGATGCGAAAAAGGTTTCCTTTAAGCTTTCCGCTGAAAACGCAGGGGGCAAAATCGGTGTGTTCAAAAGATTAGGTCACTACATAAGCGTTGCATACCGCAAATACAAAAAGGCGTTTATATATGTTTTCAATATAGCTTTACCCGTTTTATCGCTTGTTTTCCTGTTTAATGTCATTGGTGCTTTAAGCGATGTGACATTCGCTCTTGAAATCAATTATAACGACCAGGTTATCGGCTATGTGCGCAGCGAGGCAGAGTATAAAGAGGCAAGAGAGCTCGCCTATGACCGTCTTGACCTTTCGGCATCTTCATCTGCTCCGTCAAACACCGTTGAAGAAACCGAGCTTATAGGCGATGCAGATTTCAAAATCAAGCCTGTAAAATTAAGTCAGATTAACAGCTCTGCCGAGGTTTGTGACAAACTGATTGAAAATTCAGAAACAAAAATCACAAATGCCTGCGGAATATATGTTGACGACACATTTATCTGTGCCGTTAAAAATGAAACCGATGCATTGAGCGTTCTTGATAACATTCTCGCCGAGCACGAAACAGGCGAAAAAAATGCCGTAGTCAGCTTTGTTGAGGATATCGAATATGTTCAAGGGCTTTACCCCGACAACGAAAACACAGTAAAAGATGCATCATACTTAAGCGAAAAACTTAATTCTAAAAAGAGTGAAGCAGTTTATTACACCGTTCAAGCGGGCGACACTGTTTCAGAAATTGCTGATAAATTCGACATAAAATCCTCTGAAATATTCAATCTTAACCCAAAGCTTAAAGAAAATATTTACATAGGGCAAAAAATCCTTATTTCAAGTGAAGTAAACTTTATCCAGGTGCAGGTAACCAAAACTGAAACCCGTAAGGTTGAAACTGATTATGATACTATCAAAGTAAACACCAGCAGTCTCTATAAGGGCGACAGCAAGGTTGTTACAAAAGGTGTAAAAGGAATTGAAGAGGTCACAGAGCTTGTAACCTACATTGACGGCGTAAGAATTTCTTCAAAAGAAGTTTCAAGAAAAACAATCCGCGAAGCAGTTGACGAAAAAATTCAAGTCGGCACTAAAAAGCCAAGCTACTCTTCGGGTGGCGGAAGCTACACAGGCGGAAAACTCGGTTGGCCCACAATCGGTGCATATTCAATCTCATCACGCTACGGTTATCGTAACTTCGGTGACGGTTTCCACGGCGGTATTGACATTGTTCGTCCCGGCGGAAGCCGTGGTTGTCCCGTTGTTGCGGCAGAATCCGGTACAGTAACCTTTGCCGGCTGGTATGGTTCGGGCGGTTACACAGTTATTATTAATCACGGCAACGGACTTTCAACTCTGTATTGTCATATGCAATCGGGCTCACTTGCGGTCCGTACAGGTCAGCGAGTATCACGCGGACAAACAATAGGTAAAATCGGTGACACGGGTTATGTTACAGGTCCTCACCTTCACTTTGAGGTTAAGGTGAACGGCAACAATGTTAACCCTGCGCCTTATTTGGGAATATAACTTATGGAACAGTTTATTATTGCAGGACATAAAACTGAATATCATGTGCGTGGCGAGCTTCTTCGTGAGCGTTCTGCCCCTTATAAAGCAGAATTTGATAGTAACGAAGCCGAAATCCGCCTCAATATAAAGGAAGAATTTTTTCAGAAGAAAAAAGAAGAAATTCCTCATCTGACTATTGAAGAACACGAATATATGTGGACCTGCGAGGCATTCTACAACGAGCTTTTGCGTCACAACGGGCTTATGTTACATTCCTCTTGCGTTGAAAAAGACGGCTATGCTTATCTCTTTTCTGCGCGGAGTGGTACGGGTAAATCCACTCATACACATCTTTGGCTTGAAAAACTCTCGGGCACTCGCATTATTAACGATGACAAGCCTGCTTTGATTTGTGAAAATGGTGTTTGGTATGCTTGCGGGACTCCCTTTTCGGGCAAAACTGACGAAAACCTCAATGTAAAAATCCCCGTAAGAGCAATAGTATTTCTGCACAGAAGCAAAACAAATCAAGTTAAAAAAATGCCACCTGCTCTGGCGGTAGGTCAATTTCTTGAACAGACAATTAACCCCGTCAACCGTACTCTTGCAGAAAAAATGCTTGAATACACTGACGACATTCTCAGAAAAATTCCCGTATTCTCTCTGGGCTGTAATTTAGACCCCGAGGCAGCAGAAGTCGCTTATAACGGGATAGAAAGGCTGATAACAGATGAAAATTAAAGACGGATTTATTTTAAAAGATGTTGCGGGCAGTAAAATTGTTATTGCAACAGGTGAACAGAGAATGGATTTCAACGGCGTTATCACCTTTAACAATGTGGGCGCAGACATTTTCACAATGCTTGACGGTACAAATACTGTTGAAGATATTGTTTCACGCATTTCTGCCGATTATGGCGCAGATGAAGCAGTTGTAAAGGCAGATGTCTTGAAACTTATAGAAAAAATGAAAAAGTTTAACCTTATTGAAGAATGAAGCGGTAAATAATGAAAGATATATCAGTTTTAAAATGGATATACAGAAACTGCGGTAAACGCAGACGCGAAGCTGTTGTGCTCATAACGCTCAACGGCTGGTCTGCTTTGTGCGTAACTCTTTTCGCAATCCTTTCAAAGACTGTTATGGATAATGCACAAAACGGCGACCGCAACGCTCTTGTTAAAAATGTTATTTTTCTTTTCCTTATCATTGCCTCACAAATGATAACCCGTATTGTTTCATCATATATCGAGGCTATTGGTCAGGGCAAAGCAGAAATTTCATTAAAAACCCGCATTTTTTCAAGCATAATTTACGGCACATACGGTGACTCGGCAGAACGCCACAGCGGTGACCTTATGACAAGACTTACGGCAGATGTTCTTACAGTAAGCGACACATATGTTCATTTAATCCCCGCCCTTACGGGCTATGCCGTGCGAATTTTCACCGGAGCGGTAGCTCTTTTTATGCTTGACCGCCGATTTGCACTTGTGTTTATTGTTTGCGGAGCTCTTGTTATTATTTCAGCCGCAGCTTTACGCAAAAAGCTCAAAACTCTTCACTTGCGTGTTCAAGAAAGAGACTCAAGAGTACGCTCTTTTATGCAGGAAATGCTTGAAAATCTTTTTGCAATAAAGGTTTTCGGCATTGAAGACAAAATAATCAACCGTTCAATTCGTCAACAGAAAAAGTTTTATCGTGAAAAGGTTAAGAAAAAAAGCTTCAGCATTATCGCTTCAATAGGATTTTCAATCGCCTTTGCCGCAGGCTTTTTAGCCGCCGTTGCATACGGCTCTTACGGTGTTCTTAAAGGTACACTGACTTTTGGTACGGTAGTTGCTATAATTCAGCTTGTAAATCAGCTTCAATCCCCCGTTATTGGCATTACGGGAATTCTGCCTTCATTTTACTCAATGACCGCTTCTGCACAACGACTTATCGAAATCTCTTCAACAGAAAGAGAACTTAAAGACAATACCTGCACCACAAGTTATGAGAATTTTGCTAAAATCAAGGCAGAAAACATTACATTCGGCTATGGCGAAGAATTAGTCATAAGCGACTCTTCATTTGTAATTGAAAAAGGTGATTTTGTCGGAATCAAGGGTCCTTCGGGCGCGGGCAAATCCACAATCTTCAAGCTTATCACAGGAATTTATGTGCCTAATTCGGGCGAAATTCACATTGAAACCTCCGAGGGTGATATTCCCTGCAAAAATGCACGAAATCTTTTCTCTGTTGTTCCTCAGGGAAATATGCTTTTCAGCGGTACAGTTCGCGAAAACATCACAATACTTCGCCCCGACGCAACAGAGGATGAAATAGAAAAGGCACTCAGCGACAGCTGTGCCGAATTTGCCTATGACCTTGAAGGCGGTCTTGATTTCCTTCTTGGTGAAGACGGCAGCGGAATTTCAGAGGGTCAAGCTCAGCGCCTTGCCATTGCCCGTGCACTTTTAGGTGACGGAAAAATTCTTTTGATGGATGAGGCCACAAGTGCTCTTGATAGTGAAAGTGAGAACATTCTTCTCAGAAAACTTTCTGAAAGAAAGGACTTAACAATTCTTTTCATTACTCACAGAGAAGCTGTTCTTGAAAAATGTGGCAGAATAATTACTGTTAATGACGGAAAAATTGACGAAAATTGATTTTGCCGGTAAAAACTTGCTAAAAAACATTGCATAAATGAAAATGCTTTGCTATAATTAATTGATTATATTTTAAATGTAGTATTATGAAAATTTCTTGATGGGAGTTAATGATATGGAGTACAATGCAAAAAACACTAATGTTGAAGAAAGTCTCGATTTTGAAACCATATTGCAATATGCAGTAAGAGTTCTTCAAAAATGGTGGATAATAGCACTTGCAGCTATTATCTGCGCAGGCGTGGGCTTTGGTGTTGCAAAAGCAACTTACACACCAACATACACCTGCACAATGCGTTTCGTTGTTGATAACAAGGGAGAAAACACTATCACAGGCGGTCAAACAGTATCTGACATCAGTGCCGGTATCAGCCTTGCAAGAAACTATGCTATCATCATGACTGAAACCAACAGCCTTATGGACCTTGTTGCTAAGAACAGCGGCTACACAATGAACGGCGAACCTTTGACAGGTGCAGATGTTATGGGTATGATTAACACAAGCCTTGTTGAAGACACATCCATTATTTCACTTTCAATCACAAGTACTGACCCCGATGTTTCATATGCAGTTGCAGTAAGCTATGCAAACAACTATAGCCAGATTACTGAAAAAGCATATCAGAACACCCGTGCAATTCTTATTGACGAACCTGTTAAACCCGAAAGAGCAAATGGCAATAACAGCACTCTTCTTTATACCCTTCTCGGTTTTGTTGCAGGTGCAGGTGTGGTAGTTCTTGCAATCTGCCTTACAATCTTCATCAAAGATACAGTTAAAACTGCTGATGATATTACAAATAAGATTGGCAGCAAAATTCTCGGCACAATTGTTCATATCAAAAAGTCAGGCAAAAAGGGTGAAAAACAGAACCTTCTTATCACAGATAAAAAGACAGGCTTCTTATTCATTGAGTCCTTCAAGCTTATCCGTACAAAGATTGAAAATGTTTCAAAGCGTAAAAATTACAAGACATTTGTATTTACAAGTAACTCTGCAAACGAGGGCAAAACAACAACTGCAACAAACACTGCTTTGGCACTTGCAAAGAACGGCAAGTCAGTTCTTCTTATTGATGCTGACCTTCGTAAGCCTTCAGTTTACAAAGAGCTTGGTATTTCAGCCGCTAACGAAACTGGTCTTCCCGGTGTTGTTCGTGGCGAAAAGTCATTAAGCGATTCAATTAAGTATTTCGAGAAGTTCAATCTTTTCCTTCTTGTTACAAGTCAGCCTGTTGCAGAATCTGCTGAAATTCTTGCTTCTGATGAAATGGGCGACATTATTGAAGCTGTTAAGAACGAATTTGACTATGTAATCATTGACACTCCCCCCGCAGGTCTTGTTGCTGACGCTGCAATTATTGCACAGCACGCTGACGGTTGTGTAATGGTTGTTCGTAACGACTTCTCATCAAAGCGCCGTATCAAGAAAACAATCGAAGATATGGAAAGCACAAGTGCAGAAGTTATCGGTTGTATCTACAACAATGCTGAAAGCAACTCTGCTTCAAAGATTAAGGGTAAGAGAAGCAAGAAGGGTTACGGCTACGGTTATGGCTACGGCTATGGTTACGGCTATGGTTACGGCTACGGCGATGACAGTAAAAAATAAGTTAAATTAAAAACACAACAAGCCGTACTTCAAGGCAAAGAGTACGGCTTGTATTTTGTCTAATCGGTTATTAAGGAAGTATAAAATGGAAGAAAAAAAGTTTAATCCACCTCAAGAAAATAAAATGGGCACAATGCCCATAGCAAAACTACTTATTAGTATGTCTGCACCAATGATGATTTCAATGATTGTGCAGGCTTGCTATAATATTGTTGACAGTATTTTCGTTTCTCAGTTAAGCGAAAACGCACTCAACGCCGTGTCATTGGCTTTTCCCCTGCAACAGCTTATGATTGCGGTTTGCGGTGGTACTGCAGTTGGTATGAACGCATTACTTTCACAAGCTTTGGGCGCTAAAAAATTCGACCGTGCAAACAGAGTTGCAAATACAGGCATTTTCCTTTTTGCACTCAGTTGTATTGTGTTTATCGCAATCGGTCTTGTTGCCTCACGCCCATTCTTTATGATGCAAACAGATGTTGAGGAAATCGTTGAATACGGCACAGACTACGCAACAATATGTCTTACTTTTTCAGTAGGCATTTTCGGGCAATTCTGCTTTGAGAAGATATTACAGGCAACGGGCAGAACATTCCTTACAATGATTACACATCTTGTGGGTGCAATTATCAACATTATTCTTGACCCCATTCTTATTTTCGGACTTTTAGGCTTTCCGAGGCTCGAAGTTGCGGGTGCGGCTATTGCCACCGTTGCAGGTCAAATTGTGGCGGCAATTCTGGCAATTATCTTCAATGTGAAGCTTAATCCCGAAGTGCACATCAGCACAAAGCTTATCCGTTGGGACACTAAAATCGTTAAGGATATTTACAAAATTGGTCTGCCGTCAATCATTATGCAGTCAATCGGCTCTATAATGACCTTCTGTCTTAACAAAATTCTTATTGCTTTCACAACAACCGCTACTGCAGTTTTCGGTGCATACTTTAAGCTTCAAAGCTTTATATTTATGCCCATCTTTGGTCTTAATAACGGTATGGTGCCGATTGTTGCCTATAACTACGGTGCAAAAAATCTTAAGAGAATTAAGAAAACCGTTACACTTTCAATTGCAATTGCAATGTCGATTATGACTTTGGGACTCATTGCTTTTGAGCTTATTCCCGATGTGCTTCTCTCATTCTTTAATGCGTCAGAAGAAATGCTTGCAATTGGTGTACCGGCACTCAGAATTATCGGTATTCATTTTGTATTGGCGGGCTTCTGCATTATTGCAGGCTCGGTTTGTCAGGCAATCGGCAACCCCACACACAGCCTTATAGTTTCTGTTTGCCGTCAATTGCTTGTTCTTTTACCTGTTGCGTGGTTACTCTCACAAACAGGTCGCCTTGAGCTTGTTTGGTTTGCATTCCCCATAGCTGAATGTGTATCACTTATTTTAAGTGCGATTTTCCTTGCAAAGACTATGCGCCGAGCAAAGCAAAGAATAAATGAAATGATATAAAATAATAAAAATCAACCTCCTGTAACAAAATTATCAATGCGTCATACAATGGTACTGTCAGTTGATAATTTTTACGGGAGGTTTTTATATGTCTGAAAACAAATTTTGTAATGACAAAATGCCGTCAAAAATAAAAGAAGCCGTCTGCATTGACACCAACAGAGTTTATGACTCCTGCGCCGACAAGGATTGCCTTGAGGATTTAAGAGTTTATTTCACAGATTCTGCACAATGTGTCATTGACAGAGCAACAAATGTCCGTTGTCGCGGTGCTGAAGTACTTAACGCATTCATCGAAGTTGAAAGAGTTCCCTTTAACCGAGGTTTTTACTCTGTCGACATCACTTATTTCTTTAAAATCTGCCTTGATGTTTTCTGCGGTCACACAAATCCGCCAACAATGGTTGAGGGCTTGGCGACCTTCTCAAAGAAATGCATTCTCTACGGCTCAGAGGGTAATGTAAAGGTATTCTCGTCAGAATTCTCTTGCGGTGATATTGACAATCAGCTTGATGTAGTCAACACTAACCCGAGAGCAAAGGTACAGACCGTTGACCCCATTTGCCTTGATGCAAAGCTTTGCAGAGTAGTGGATTGTTGCCACCACGACAGTTGTTGTAAGCCGTCAAGATTACCAAGATGCGTATGCCGTTGCTTTGACGGTGATTTTGAATCTTACGAGCGTGACCCCGAAAAAGCAGTTACCGTCACCCTTGGTATTTTCACAATTGTTCAGCTTGAACGCGATGTGCAAATGCTTATACCCGCATATGATTTCTGCATACCCAAGAAAGAATGTAGTTGTGAAACCGATGACCCCTGCGACGCATTCAGAAAAATTCAGTTCCCCATTGATGAATTCTTCCCGCCAAAAGAGGGCTGCTTAAAAGATAGCTACCCAATGGGTTGCGGATGTGCAGATTAATAAACAAAAAAAATAAAGCCTCCCTTGTTAAAGGGAGGGGGACCGCCTTTAAGGCGGTGGAGGGATTCATATTCCTGTTAAAAGGAATCCCCTCGCCACTTCGTGGCCCTCTCCCCTTTGACAAGGGGCGCTTTATTCTTTAACAAAAATTATCAGTTTTTTATATTCATTCTCAACTTTTCCCTCGATTACCGCGTCAAGGCAGAGGTTGAGCTTTTCGCCGATTTCCTTACCCTTAAATCCCAAAGCAATTAAATCATTTCCATTGATTTTCAAATCCTTAACAGAAAAACACTCATTTTCGCTGATAATTTCATTTATTATATTGCGCGTTTCTGCATAAAAATCGTCACCACGATAATAAAATGGATTTTGTGCTGAATTATCACACCGTTTGACTTCAATTAAATCGAAAATCAAATCCTTACCGATTTGCGACATAATTCTTTTAAGTCGTTTGCGGTCGGGCTTATCCGCATTATTGAGCATTATTGGTGAATCGTGGAATTTCACAAGAGTCACAACCTTGTTTTTCGTCTCATTATCAAAACGAAGTCGGGTCATAATCTCGTCGGTCATTTCTGCACTGATTTTGGGGTGAGAATAAAAATGTTGCTCGCCATCCTCATCAAAATGCGCAACCGCGGGCTTGCCAATATCGTGAAAAAGCAGAGCAAGACGAATGGCGGGCTCGGGCTTGCTTTGTTCAAGTGCCTTTAAAATATGGGTGTAAACATCATGAATATGATGTCGGTTTTTCTGCTCAAAGCCTACGCAGGATTTGAATTCAGGAATAAACACGCATATTACATCTGAAAATTCAGTCAGCACCGAATATGCATTTTTTCCGCAAATTAATTTCACCACTTCTTCACGAATTCTCTCAGCAGAAATATTATTAAGTAATTCACGGCATTTGTGGATTGCTTTTTTT
Organism: Candidatus Fimenecus sp.; assembly: GCA_045594645.1. GTDB lineage: Bacteria > Bacillota > Clostridia > Oscillospirales > Acutalibacteraceae > Fimenecus. The sequence continues at coordinate 8,757 of JAZNYY010000086.1, read as the reverse complement.
GTGTTTTCTTCAATCTCAAAGCCTAAAACCGCTGAAAATCTTAATGCACGCAAAATTCTTAATGCGTCCTCACGAAATCTTGTTTCAGCGTCGCCGATACAACGAATAGTTTTATTATTTATATCCTCAATTCCGCCCACAAGGTCGCAAAAGCCGTTTTTGAAGTCATAGGCGATACCGTTCATTGTGAAATCACGGCGCACCACATCGTCCGCCAGACGCTTTGAAAATGTCACGCTGTCGGGGTGTCGGTTGTCAGAGTAAGTGCCCTCACATCTATATGTGGTTATTTCAAGGGGCTCGCCGTCAATAAGCACCGTAACTGTGCCGTGCTTTAAGCCCGTTTCAATAACGCGAAAATTCTTGAACACCTCTTCCACCTGCTGTGGTGTTGCATTTGTTGTAATGTCGATGTCCCCAATGGGCAAGCCCATTATGAAATCACGAACACTACCGCCGATTAAATACGCTTCATAGCCTTGTGAATTAAGCGTTTCAACCGCAAGCTTTGAGGCAGATTTGAATTCAGTTCTGCTCATTGAGTGCCGCCTCTAAAGCAAGGGCTAACTGGTCGGGGCAAGAGGTCTGTTTAAATCCGCATTTAAGACCTTTAAGGCTGTCGATAACCTCTGTGGCAGGCTTACCCTTAACAAGCATTGAAATGCCTTTAAGGTTGCCGTTGCAACCGCCATAGAACACAACATCTTTAATTATTCCGTCCTGGAGTTCAAGGTCAATCTGACCTGAGCAGGTTCCTTTTGTTCTGTATCTGAATTTCATTTTGTAACCTCACAAATTTTATTTGAAAGCTCAACCAATTGCTCCATTGTAAGCGCTTCTGCACGGGCAGTAGGGCTCAAATTCGCCATTTCAACTGCCTTTGAAATTTTATCTTTTTCTATGCTCATTCCGCTTGAAAGCGAGTTAAGAATAGTTTTTCTTCTCTGTGCAAAGGCGGATTTTACCATTTTGAAGAGCACCTTTTCATCGGTTACCTTGTAATCGCCACGCTTTGTCAAATCAAGCTCAATTACACAGCTATCCACATTAGGAGCGGGCATAAACGAGCCACGGGATACATCAAAAAGCTTTTTCGCCTGTGCATAATAATTAACTGCAACCGTTACCGCACCGCTTTCTCTTGTGCCCACTTTAGCACAAAGGCGGTCGCCTGCTTCTCTCTGCACCATAACAATAATCTTATTAAACGGCAATTTTTCTTCTAAAAGTCGCATTATTACGGGGGAAGTGATATAGTAAGGCAAATTTGCGCAAACAAAAACCTCCATACCCTCAAAATGCTCTTTTATTATGCCCTGCAAATCGGCTTTGAGAATGTCTTCGTTAATAAGCGTAAGATTATCATAACCCGCAAGAGTATCATTGAGCACGGGGAAAAGTCGGGTGTCAAGTTCAACGCAGACAACCTTGTCAGCCCGTTCAAGAAGCTCTTTTGTGAGAACTCCCACACCTGCGCCGATTTCAAGCACACCTATTTTACCCTCGGTGCTCTCTCTTACTGCCTCTGCCATTCGGGGACAAACTGTTGGGTTCACAAGGAAATTCTGCCCCAAGCCCTTTGAAAATGTAACTCCGTGCTCACCCATAACCCGCTTTATAACGGAAATATCGGTGAGTGTGTAATTCTTTTTATCTGACATAGTTATTCTTAACCTTACCTAAAATCTTCATTCCCTCAACAATTTTTTCGTTTGAAGGTGTTGAGAAGTTCATTCTAAAGCAATTTGTCGGCTCGTCATTAATCATAAATGCCGTGCCGGGCACAACTGCAACCTTATTTGCGATACATTCTTTTACAAATTCAAGCATATCAACATTTGAAGGCAATTCGCACCACACGAAAAGCCCGCCTTCGGGACGAACATATTTCACAAAATCGCCAAGCTCACTATCAATCAAATCGCACATAAGATTGAGCTTTTCGCGGTAAATTCCGCGGATTTTCTCGATATGAGCGTCAACATCATAGTTTTCCATCCACTTATCAACCAACATCTGTGAAAATACGGGGGTATGAACATCTGACGCCTGCTTACCGACGGTCATTTTTGCAATAATCGGTGCGGGTGCACAAATATAGCCCACGCGAATTCCGGGAGCGAGCAATTTTGAGAATGAGCCCGCATAAATAACAATTCCGTCCTCGTCAAAGCTCTTGATTGAGGGGATTTCTTCACCCGCAACTCGCAAATCGCCATAAGGATTGTCCTCTAAAATAAGCAAGCCGTATTTTTTAGCAAGCTCATAAACCGCTTTACGCTTTTCAAGGCTCATTGTAACGCCCGAGGGATTTTGGAAATTAGGAATTGTATAAATAAATCTCGGATTATGCGCATTTTTAATAGCATTTTCAAGGGCTTCAATGTTCATTCCGTCTGCTTCAACGGGCACGCCCGCAAGCTCACATCCGTATGAACGGAAGCAGTTAAGAGAGCCTATAAACGACGGACATTCACATATTACCGTGTCACCCAAATCGCAGAGGGCCTTTGTGGCTAAATCCATAACCTGCTGTGCGCCCGAGGTCACGATAAGGCTGTCGAAATCTTTACCGATATTATATTTTTCTTTAATAAAAGCGGTAAGGCGATTTCTTAAAGGGGTATAACCCTCTGTCACGCCATATTGCAATGCAGTTATGGGCTCACTTTCAAAGATTTCTGCCGTAAGCTTTTTAACCTCATCCACGGGAAAAGCCGCCGCGTCGGGATTGCCCGCCGCAAAGGGAATAATTGCGGGGTCCTGCGTAGCCTTTAAAATCTCACGAATTGCTGAGGGCTGAAGCCCCGAAATTCTTTTAGAAAAATAATAATCCATTTTTGGTCACCAGACTTGAATAATTTACTAATAATTTTATCACAATATATACTCTTTTTGCAAGCAACTGCAAAAATAAAAGAAAAAAGTTGAAAAATTTTGAAATATTTTCAGAATTCGACAGACTTTTGCAAAAATATATGGTAAAATATGGCAAAAGGAGTGATAAAGATGACGGAATATGTCAGAAAAATTGACAAATTAGGACGAATTGTAATTCCAATGGAATACCGAAAAAAAGCATGCCTTGAAATTGACGACGAAGCAAGCATTAAAGAAGAAAACGGCAGAATTATTATTGAGCGAAAAACTCCCTCCTGTAAAATCTGTGGCAGTGAAGAAAATCTAAATGAAGAATTCTCACTTTGCCAGAAATGTATTGATAAAATCAAAAATTTATAAAATATATATTTAAGGGACTGCCCAAATCCACGGACAGTCCCTTTTTTGTTATATGTATTCCTTCAATGCGTTGTATTCACTCATTTAACAAAATAATTTTTAATTCTTTCAACTGCTTTGAGTGTGTTTTCGGTTGAACCGAAGGCGGTCAAACGGAAATAACCTTCACCGCTTGGTCCAAAGCCCTCGCCGGGAGTACCAACAACCTGAATGTTTTCAAGAAGAGTGTCGAAGAATTTCCAACTGCTCATTCCATCAGGAGTTTTGAGCCATACATAAGGTGAATTCACAGCACCGTAAACTGTAAATCCGCACTCTTTAAGTCCGTTATAGATAATCTTTGCATTGTTCTGATAATATGCAATGATTTCGCGGATTTGCTTTTTACCCTCTTCTGAATAGCAAGCCTCGGCAGCTCTCTGTGTGATATATGAAACGCCGTTGAACTTTGTTGCCTGACGACGAGCCCAGAGTGCGTTGAGTTCAACACCGTCAACCTTGATGTCGTGTGGCACTACTGTGTAACCGCAACGAACACCTGTAAAGCCTGCTGTTTTTGAAAAGCTTCTGAATTCGATTGCACAGCTCTTTGCACCCTCGATTTCATAGATTGAATGAGGAACATTTTCCTCTGTGATAAATGCTTCATAGGCAGAGTCAAAAAGGATTACTGCGCCGTTTTCGTTTGCATAATCAACCCACTTTTTAAGCTCATCCTTTGTTGCCGCCATACCTGTTGGGTTGTTGGGGAAGCAAAGATAGATAATATCAACCTTTTCTGTGGGGAGCTCGGGCAAAAATCCGTTTTCTGCATTGCAGGGCATATAATAAATATTGCTCCAGCCCTCTGCTGTCTTATCACCTGAACGACCGCTCATAACATTTGTATCAACATAAACGGGATAAACGGGGTCGCAAACTGCAACCTTGTTATCTGTTGAGAAAATATCACCGATGTTTCCGCAATCGCTCTTTGCACCGTCAGAAACAAAGATTTCGCTGTTATCAAGCTCTACTCCGCGAGCTTTGTAATCGTTTTCATTGATTGCGTCTAAAAGCCACTTGTGACCGTATTCGGGCGGATAACCCATAAAGGTTTTCTCGTTTGCCATTTCGTCAACTGCCTTGTGCATAGCCTCAATACAAGCATCAGCAAGGGGGCGGGTAACATCGCCGATACCAAGACGGATAATCGGCTTGTCGGGATTAGCCGCAACATAAGCATTTACCTTTTTTGCAATGTTTGAGAAAAGGTAAGAACTCTGAATTTTTAAGAAATTATCATTTATTTTCATAATTGTCCCTCCGACAATATTTTTTACACATTTATTTCGCCTTTGAAAACCTCAACTGCGGTTCCGCTTAAATACACATTGTCATTTTCGCCCCATTTGACAAATAAACTTCCGCCACGGGCTTGAATTTCAATGTCTTTATTTTTGTCGCAAAAGCCATTTATAATGCTTGCTACCGCTGAGGCGCACGCACCTGTTCCGCAAGCAAGGGTTTCACCGCTGCCACGCTCCCAAACGCGCATTTTGAGATGATTTTTATCTATAATCTCTACAAATTCTGTGTTTATCCGTTCGGGAAACATCTCGTGTTTTTCAAAAAACGGACCAATTTTTTCAAGGTTTAATTTATGTATATCACTATGAAAAACTACGCAATGGGGATTGCCCATTGACACACAGGTTATTTCATAATCTTTGTTGTCAATATTAAGAATTTTGTTTTTAACAATGCTGTCGCCGTATCTTGTGGGAATTTGATGACCGCTGAGTATTGGCTTGCCCATATTCACCCTACCGCCAACGGCAACACCGTTTTCTGTGAGTATTTCAACGGCTTTTATTCCGCTGAGAGTATCAATTTTGATTATTGATTTCTTTATTTTGTTATCAAATATGTATTTCGCCGTGCACCGCACCGCATTACCGCACATTTTCGCGCGTGAGCCGTCTGCATTATAAATATCCATAAAGCAATCGGCTGTTTTTGACGGTTTAATGAGCACTATACCGTCTGCACCAATGCCAAAATGTCTGTCACTCAATTTTTTTGCAAGGCTTTCGGGATTTTCTACCGTTTCGTTGAAACAATCAATATAAATATAGTCATTGCCCGCGCCGTGCATTTTTGTGAATTTCATTATAATCCCCCACTGCATTTTTCTACATTTTATGCAGTGGGGATTTTGTCTAATGATTATTCATAAAGTGGATATTTTTTGCAGATTTCTGCTACTCCGTTTGTGATGTATTCTTTCTGATTTTCAAAATCAGTTGCAGCAAGATAAATAAACTCTGCAATCTTGTCCATATCTTCAACGCCGAGACCTCTTGTTGTTACTGCGGGAGTACCAAGTCTTAATGCGCTTGTAACAAAGGGCTTTTCGGGGTCATTGGGGATTGCGTTTTTATTAGCAGTAATGTGAACTTCATCAAGACGGTGCTCAAGCTCTTTACCTGTAACACCAACTGAACGAAGGTCAACAAGCATTAAGTGATTGTCTGTACCGCCCGACACAAGATTGATACCACGCTTTGTAAGTCCCTCTGCCAATGCCTTTGCATTGTCAATAACTCTCTGCTGATATGCCTTGAAATCGTCGCTGAGCGCCTCACCAAAGCAAACTGCCTTACCCGCGATAATGTGCATTAAAGGTCCGCCCTGTGTACCGGGGAAGATTGCTTTATTGAACTGCATTCCGAATTCTTCATCCTTGCAGAGAATGATACCGCCACGAGGGCCGCGAAGAGTTTTATGAGTTGTTGAAGTTACAACATCTGCATAGGGCACGGGTGATGGGTGAAGTCCTGCCGCTACAAGACCTGCAATATGAGCCATATCAACCATAAAGTATGCGCCAACGCTGTGAGCAATGTTTGCCATTTTCTCAAAGTCGATTGTACGGGGATATGCAGAAGCACCTGCTACGATAAGCTTTGGCTGACATTCCTTTGCCTTCTGTTCAAATGCTTCATAATCGAGGAAACCGTTTTCGTCAACACCGTAGGGAACGAAATTATAGTATTTACCTGACATATTAACAGGTGAGCCGTGAGTTAAGTGGCCACCCTCTGCCAAGTTCATACCCATAACTGTGTCGCCGGGCTGAATAAGAGCGAAATAAACCGCCATATTTGCCTGTGCGCCCGAATGTGGCTGAACATTAGCATATTTTGCACCGAAAAGCTTTTTGAGTCTGTCGCGTGCAATATCTTCAACCACATCAACATGCTGACAACCGCCGTAGTATCTTTTTCCGGGGTAGCCCTCAGCATATTTGTTTGTAAGCACACTGCCCATTGCCGCCATAACCGCAGGGGACACAATATTTTCACTTGCGATAAGCTCAAGGTTTTCACGCTGTCTTTTGAGCTCAAGCCCCATAGCAGACGCAACTTCAGGGTCAGTGTTGTTTATAAATCCGATTGTATCTAATAAATTTTCAAACATTTTATTTATATTCCTTTAACGCATTGTATTCAATGTAGTTCCAATGGTACTCAAAATCCATTTGATTACGAATTATGTGGTCGATATATCCTCGTTGCCAAATTTTATGTTTGCAATCACGATTTACCAACCTTTTATACACTCTTATCAAATTAGGAATTGTAGGGGCCGCCGACCCCGGCAGCCCGTAAGTGTCTATCGACACCAACAGATGCACATGATTCGGCATAACAATATAATTATTAACAGTAATACATTCATACGCACTTTCCATTGACAAAATATATTTTTCTGCAATTTTGCCATAAGGTTTCAGCGTAATCTCTTTCGGGACGCCGAGGTCGGCGTCCCCTACAATTGACAATAAGTTTTTACGGCTTTCCGTACATATTGTTATGAAATAACACCCTTCACTGCTATAATCATAACCCTCTAACCTAATCTTTTTTCTTTTTGGAAGTTTAGGCTTATCTTCCATTACATATTACCGGAGTAGTTTGGTGCTTCCTTGGTAATATAAACATCATGAGGATGGCTTTCTTTAAGACCTGCGTTTGTAATTCTGATAAACTGTGTCTTTGTTTTGAGTTCTTCGATTGTTGCGCAACCACAGTAACCCATACCTGCTTTAAGACCACCCATAAGCTGATAAATTGTATCTGAAAGGAGTCCTTTGTAAGGAACACGACCTTCAACGCCTTCTGGAACAAGTTTCTTGTTATTTGCTTGGAAATATCTGTCTTTTGAGCCGTTGTTCATAGCAGCAATACTACCCATACCACGATAAACCTTGAACTGACGACCTTGGTAGATTTCGCTTTCACCTGGTGATTCTTCACAACCTGCAACAAGTGAACCAACCATAATAGCAGAAGCACCAGCTGCAATAGCTTTAACGATTTCACCTGAATATTTAATACCACCGTCAGCAATTACTGTAATACCGTGTTTTGCTGCCTCGTTTGCTGAGTCATAAACTGCAGTAATCTGTGGAACACCGATACCTGCAACAACACGAGTTGTACAGATAGACCCTGGGCCGATACCAACCTTAACACAGTCTGCACCTGCATCAATAAGTGCTTTTGTTGCTTCTGCAGTTGCAATGTTACCACCGATAAGTGGAAGGTCAGGGTATGCTGCTTTAACTTTAGCAACAGCATTGATAATGCCGTGGCTATGACCATGAGCAGAGTCAAGTGTAATCATATCAACTCCTGCTTCAACAAGAGCTGCAACTCTGTCAAGTACGTCTGCAGTAGCACCAACAGCAGCACCACAAAGAAGACGACCCATTGAGTCACGAGCTGAGTTTGGATATTTAACTGCTTTTTCAATATCTTTAATTGTGATAAGGCCTTTAAGGTAACCAGCTTCATCAACTAAAGGAAGTTTTTCAATCTTATGTTTCATAAGGATTTTCTTTGCTTCGTCGTGGCTTGTGCCAACAGGAGCAGTAACAAGACCTTCACTTGTCATATAATCCTTAATTTTACCACTGTAATCAGCAATAAATCTCATATCACGGTTTGTGAGAATACCAACGAGCTTGCCGTTTTCATCACATACAGGAACACCTGAAATCTTATAACGGTGCATAAGATTGTCTGCTTCCTGTACTGTATTTTCAGGAGATAAGAAGAATGGGTTGTTGATAACGCCGTTTTCACTTCTCTTAACCTTGTCAACCTGTGCTTTCTGAGCCTCGATTGACATATTCTTATGAATAATACCAATACCACCCTCACGAGCAATAGCAATAGCCATATTACTTTCAGTAACTGTATCCATAGCTGCTGTGATGACAGGTGTATTCAATTTAATTGTTTTTGTAAGCTGAGTTGAAATATCAACATCACTTGGAAGAACGTCACTTTCTGCAGGAATGAGAAGCACGTCATCAAAGGTAAGTCCTTCTTTTGCAAACTTATCTGTCATAATTTATATCTCCTTCACATTAAAATTCATTATAAGAAAAGAGAAACTATTTAAAGTTTCTCTTTTTAGACACAATTACTCCGCAGGGAAGAATGCCTTGTGAATTGCACTGACTGC
>JAZNYY010000085.1:0-9890 GCA_045594645.1 Candidatus Fimenecus sp. | reverse complement strand
CGTCGAGGACGCCGACCCCTACGAAAAAACGGAGATTGAATTTTCAATCTCCGTTTGGTTTTGTATTTGTTTAATTATGCGTCTTTCTGTTGTGCCATTCCTTCGCGCTGTTTAAGCACTGCCTCGTGAATGTCTTCTTTCGTTTTACCTGTAAGCTTATAGAAGAAGAACGGTACACCTGCAAGGAACATCATAATACCGTGAACTATTGTGTAGAAGAAGAGAAGCGTAACCTTTGTATCAAGGCTCTGTACTGGGTTTGGCACAAGGTCTGTGGGCTGAATATAGCCGATAATTGAGCCGTCACCATAGAGAAGAAGAGGGGCAACCGTGCTTGCGATTGTACCACTGATAAGTGTGCCGATACCGATAACAAAGGGGAATGATGCGTCAAGGCGCTTGCCTGTTTTAAGCTCAATTGTTTCAAGAACATCTGCTTGGAACATACTTGGAAGAAGATTTGATGCACCGAATTGAAGACCAATAAGGAACAAGAATACAATAAATACAATCTGCAAAATTGAATTTCCTGTTGTGAAGTACATATAGCCAATGCCGAATGCGGCACAGTTTGCGCAAAGTGAATAAATTCCACTTGCAATGTAAAGCTGTCTTGCGTCGAACTTTTTAAGCAAGAAGTTGATAATAAGCATACCAACTGCTGTGCCGATACCAACGGGAAGAACAAAAAGAATTTTCTTTGAAATATCACCAAGAACTGCCGCCGCGATAAATGCTTCCATAAATGTTGAAATACCACGGAAGCTCTTTAAAAATTCTGAAATAATAATTGTCCATGCGTATTTGTTTTTGATAATATCAACAAAGCCCACAAGGGGATTTTTCTTTTCTGCGGTATAAACTGTTCTTTCACGAACAATTTTCATACCCGACAAAACTGTTATAATACCAACAACACTGCAAAGTGCTGCTGAAATTATGTATTGAAGACCTTCAACACTACGGATACTTGTGCCTGTAACCGCATTAATAAGTTCAGCGTTATCTTTATGCCAGATAAGACCTACAACAAGCACAATAACAACTGGCGCAGAGTTGCCCACAGCACTCGAAATTGAGCGGAACGAAAGCACTTGGTCACGCTCTTTAAGATTTGGAGTCATAACATTGGCAATCATATTAATTGAGTTACCAAAGGTACAGAATACACCCCAAAGCACAGCGATTGTTACAATGTAAATAAAAAGAATTGTACCTGAGAGTCCGGGAGGTGCCCAGAATGAGAGCATCATAACAATTGCCATAGGCACTGCCACAAGCATTGCGATAGGTCTGAATTTTCCGCCCTTGCCCATTCTTCTTCCGTCAATATACATAACGATAAAGAAGTTAAGTACAAAGGGGATAATAGCTGTTAACAAATTGAAAAGTGATGTTTGTTCTTCGGGCAAACGCAGAACATTAACAAGGTACGCATTTCTGTTGCCGCCAACCATACCTGTCATTGTGGTGTAAAAGAATACACCCATTAAATAAAGAACAAATTCACCTTTCCCGACATGCTTTTGCTGTTCGGGTTGAATAGTATTTATGTTGCTCATTAAATCCCTTCCTTATTTTCATATAAAAATATTTTAACATATCGGCAAAATAAAAAACAGACCGCAATTTAACCAAAATAATTGCGGTCTGTTGGTCATTATAACGATTTTATTTAAGTCTTGCCTCAAGTCGATAAATCGGCATACCCTGACTTGCGAATTTCTGCTCGTATTCTGTCACAATATTGCCCTCAAAATCACTCTTATGTAAATCAAGAGAAATGCTTGAAAGTATAAATCCATTTTGAGAAAAGCTCTCAAGTGAATACTCAAAAAATCCCTGACTATCAGTTTTTTGAGCAATAAAGCCGTCGTCACAAAGCAGTTTTTTATAAATATCTAAAAAGCCCTTGCTTGTGAGTCTGTGACTTGCGTGACGGGATTTTGGATATGGCGTACTGAAATTAAGATAAATTTCACAGATTGTTTTCTCTTTGATGAAAAGGGGAAGATACTCTGCTTTCATTTCAAGAAAACGAATATTCGTGATTTCTTCTTCCTTTACCTTTTCGCAGGCCTCAACCAAAACAGTAGGCACACACTCAATTGCGAGAATGTTTTTGTCGGGATTTCTTTTTGCATATTCACAAACGAACTGCCCTTTACCGCAACCGATTTCCATTACAAGCGGGGCACTTCTGCCGAAGATTTCGTCTAAATCAAAGAAATTTTCTTTGACATCTTCTGTGCGGAAGTCAAAGGAGTCGAGAGTATACGGAATTCGCAAATCACTGCAGTTTTCTCGTCTTGTAGTCAGGTTTTTAATTTTTCTTGGTCTCATAAATTGCACCTACTCATAAAAATTCCTCCCTCTCAGAGGGAGCGAAATGATTTAAACTTTCACAATTGACAATGATGTTGCCAAAAGCAACTGTGCAAAGAAATATGCGTAAAGACTGACGGTTTTAATAGTCTTGTTGCCCTTTCCGCCACCTATAAGTCTTATGCCGAGAGTAAGGTCAGAGATAAAGAATAATACTCCGCCAACCAAAAGAACGAGCATACCCATAAGCCCGTTTTCTGCACCCGATGTAAAGTATGTAATACCCAATTTGCATGCCTTAACAAGCATAACAATAAGGAAAACGCTGTATAAATACAAGCCAATCTGCATAAAATGGTTTTTAAATTCAAATTTAAAAACCGGCTTAAGCATAAGTGCAAATGCAACAAAAATCACAAAAAACGCGATTATTTCGGGTAGCGTAAAGAATTTGTGGTTCTCGGCCAATATTGCAGTTGATTTCACAAAGGCTGAAACATAGAAAATATGACCTATTAAAAACGCTGCCGCGCCGATATAAACCACAGACATTCGTGGGTTACCCGGCGGGTGAGGTATGTGCATAAATAAGTCGCCGACCCAACCTAAAACCAACCCGATAAGCATAGTGTTTGTATAGTCGGATTTGTTGTCGGTAATAAACATTCCAAGCACGCCGATTGCAACAAACATTGTTGCGGCAACCATTTTGCAGGCAAGTGATTTTTTTGAGGGCTCGGGCCAATATGCCTTGTCATATAAGGGTACGAAAATAAAGAACAGTACATAACAAAGCAATAATAGAACTTTTAATATCATAAAAATACCTCAATTGTATTTTGATGGAATTAGGCTCCACCCTTGAGGGTCGCGGGCATCCGGTGGATGCCGAATTAGCGATGTCTGAGCCGGCAGGCGAGTAATGGAGCTGTCACGAAGTGACTGAGGGGGATATCAAAAAAATCCCCCCTTCCGTCTGCTACGCAGACACCTTCCCCTCGGTGGGGGAAGGCGAAAATGGAATATTATTTCTCTTTTCGCAGAAGCGTACCTTGCGGGAACACCAAATCGCTCTTGATTTTTACTGTCATCATAGGGTGGGGTGCAGACTCGATTTCGTTGCCGTCACCGTCGAAAATCTCTTCAGCGGTAAAAACTACAGGCTCGGTTGAGGGTTGAAGTGCGTCAAGTATATCACCTTTACAGAATTTGTTTCTCTGCTCGGCAATAATAAAACCGTCTTTACAATCCTTAACCTCTGCCATAACATCGTAATGGCGCTTATAACCACCCTCAAAGCTGATGTTTGCATCTTCGTTGGGCGCATTGAAATAAAATCCTGTGCAATAATCGCGGTAGCTTACCTTATAAACCTCGTCAATTACCCATTGGGGCGGAGTGAAATCTCTTGAGGGATTTTTAAGGTATTCGTCAATTGCCACTCTGTAAGCGTTGGTAATTACCGCCGCATAATATGCAGATTTTGCTCTGCCCTCAATTTTAAAGCTGCTTATTCCCGCTTCGACCATTTCGGGTATGTGCTCAATCATACACATATCTTTAGAGTTGAGAATATATGTGCCCTCTTTTGAGTCTTGAATGGGGAAATACATTCCGTCACGCTTGACTTCCATAAGTGCATATTCCCAACGGCAAGGCTGAGCACATTCACCTCGGTTTGCATCGCGGTTTACAAGATAATTTGAGAGTAAGCATCTGCCCGAAAATGAAACGCACATAGCACCGTGCACAAAGCACTCAATTTCAAGGTCTTTTGGTACTTTTGCGCGGATTTCTGCAATTTCGGTCATTGATAATTCGCGGGCAGTAACAACACGGGTAGCACCCATATTGTAGAATTCGTTTGCAGTAACATGGTTGACAATTCCCGCCTGAGTTGAAATGTGAACGGGCACATTCGGTGCATATTTTTTACAAAGTGAGAGTACACCGATATCGGCAACAATGAACGCATCAACGCCGATTTCAGCCCATTTTTCAAGATAAGAGGGGAGTACGGCAATTTCGTTGTTCCGAGCAAGCGTGTTGCAGGTAAGATAAACCTTTACACCCTTTGCGTGACAAAGCTCAACTGCACTTTTAAGCTGTTCAAAATTAAAATTCTGTGTTGCGGCACGCATACCGAATGCGTCACCGCCCAGATATACTGCATCAGCACCATACATCAGTGCCGCTTCAAGTCTTTCGCGGTCACCTGCAGGGGCTAAAAGCTCGGGTATAATCATTTTATCAATCCTCTGCGTTAACTTGCTGAATTTTTCTCCAGTTTGCATCGTGCTCTTTAATATTTTCTGCCATATATATTTTACCGTTATTGTCGTGAGCAAAGAAATAATAATAAGTGGTATCGGGGTGAAGAGCGGCTTCAATAGCATCAGCACCCGGATTACAGATAGCACCGACGGGTAATCCTTCGCGTTCTTCAGTGCTATAAGCAAGAATATATGCATTAAGCTTTGTTGTGGATGAAATTCGTTTAGAAATTGTGTTTGTTATATAATCGGATGTTGAGTCACATTGAAGTGTGGGGAAGATGCCGGAACGATTAAGACGATTATGAAGAACGGATGAAACAAGACCGAACTGTTCGTGGTTTGCACCCTCTTTTTCAATGATGGATGCAAGTGTGATTATATCGTCAATGCTCATACCAAGCTCAGTTGCCTTTGCTGAATATTCCTCAGTCCAACGGCTCTTGAATGCGTTAAGGAATTTACGAATTACTGTTGCGGGGTCAGCACCCTGCTCAAATTCATAGGTTGCGGGGAACATATATCCCTCAAGTGCGTGATAACGCTCTTCCTTATTATCAATTTTTGCGATGAATGAGTATTCTTCGCTGAAATCAATTGTGTCGATTGTCTTATAAAGTGATTCTGCTGTGCAGATGTCGTTCTTTTCAAGTCGCTCAAAAATCTGGTCGATTGTATAGCCCTCAGGGATTGTAACACTAATCATAGCACCGCGGGTACTGCTTGTCTTAAAGCGGTCAATCATTTTTTCAACACCAAGGTCGTCGGTGAGATAGTAAACACCGGGCAAGTATCCTGTGTCTTTTTCGCCCATAATTTTAAGGAAGAGATTACAGAACATACTGTTCTTGATAAGCCCAGCCTTGTCAAGAACCTTGATAGCTGTTTTTGTGTCTGCATCATTAGGCAGAACAACTTCAATTGTTTCTTCGCCATCACGGTTGATTGCAAGCACATCGTTAATACAACTGAGTGCTACTGATGAGAGTAAAATCGCCACAAGGAAGCAACAACCAAAGATAATAAACTGCTGTTTATTTGTTTTGAATGTATTAATTATAAGTGCTGACAGTGCATTCCAATCAACCCTTGTCTTGCCGTTTACCTTGTAAAGAATACCCGAAGATTTTTTTTCGGGTGCAGTTGAGTAATCTTCTGCAGATGAATTTTCAGCCTTTGAATTCTTTTTCGCCTCAATTTTTCTTATTGTGTTGGCAACAAAGATTGCAACGGGAGAAGCCTTTTTGCGATTAGAATTTTGCACTTCTGTATTTTCTGACTTAACCTCATTAGCCTTTGCTGTGGGATAACGCTTATAAAGGGGAGTCTTTCTTGCAGAGAATTCCATTGTACTGCTCTGTTCGGGCTCGGTTTTCACCGCTTTCTTTGAAGAAACATCCTCAAAAGGCTTCACAAGGTCAATATCAAGCGGAAGCTCAGGCTTTTTCTTGTGAGAAATGTCAATGTTGAATATAGGCTCTTCCAAGGGTGCAGCCACGGGCTCGGGTTTTGCTTCGGGCTTGGTTGTGACTTTTGGTGCAACCTTAGGTGCGGGCTTAGTTACCGTCTTTTTAACGGGCTCTTCAGCAGGCTTTGAAGCTTTACTTCCAAGACTTTCGCCTGCATATTCATTTAAAAGGTCTTCGTAACTGTTGTCAGAAAATCCGTCTGAAAATCTGTTCACAGTAATACCTCCTTATCAGTAGCAATAATGCTAACTTTAATATCATATTCATCGGCGGGTAAGCTCTCGCTTAACATTTCATTGTAGCAAGGGCAAATGCTCACACCGTTAAAATCCTTTAAAAATCTGTCGTAATATCCGCCACCATAACCAATGCGGTAATGGTTTTTGTCAACTGACAATGCGGGGACAATAACAATATCATTTTCTGTCGGCTTATATGGCTTGCAGGTGGGCTTGGGCTCAAGAATTCCCATCATTCCAACCTCTAAATCGCCTGCGGAGTCAACCTTAAAGAATTCCATATTGCCTTTTTTATCAAGACAACGGGGATAAAACACTCGCTTATGCTCTAATCTGCAACGCTCAATTATGTAGCGTGTGTCAAATTCTTCGTCAGTTGAGGCAAAAACTAAAACCTGCTCTGTCTTTTTAAAATAATCAGTATTGATTATTTTTTCGCTTATTGTTTTGTCGTAAATTGCTTTTTTATCTCTTGGTATGCTTCTTCGCTGTTCACGAAGAATTTTACGCAACTCTTTTTTATCCATTATAAATCTGTAATGATGCGCGAATTTTCTTGGCTGTGCGTTCGCCTGCAAGCGCCTCGGCTATCTGCAAGCCGAATTCAATTGAACTGCCCATTCCGCGTGCGGTGATAATATTGCCGTCGCGTGCAACGAATTTTTCAGAAAGCTTCGCACCGATTAATTCTTCTTCAAAACCGGGGAATGCGGTTGCCTCTTTGCCGTCAAGAAGTCCCTTATGACCTAAAATTGAGGGTGCGGCACAGATTGCGCAAACCAATTTGTCGTTTTCAATTGCCCAGTCAATTGCTTTTTGCACAACGGGGCTTTTTTCAAGATTTAATGTGCCGGGCATTCCACCGGGGAGCACAATTGCCTGCACTTTTTCGTCAAGAATTAAATCTCTCTCGTAAATATCAGCGGCTACGGGTATTTGATGTGAGCCGATTACAAAATCCTCGCCCACGCCGACTGTTACAACATCTAATTCTGCACGGCGAAGCACATCAACAACGGCGAGTGCTTCAATTTCTTCAAATCCGGGTGCTAAAAATACATAAATCATAGTTTTTACTCCAATGTTATTCCAATATAGCAATTTATATTTTTTATTTCTTTATTATTTGTTTTTATCATAGCAGGGGACTGGATTTCACCGAAATCAATATCGCCCTGAACAATCGTATCATTTTTCTTATATTCTTGGGGAATATCCGCAAAACTGCCTTTTGCGTTTCTGATAATCACATTTTCATCGTCAAAAACAAGTCCGAAATCTGTCACATTCCCGCCATAATGAATACAAGCGTTTTCCCAATATTCATTAATTGAATTGTCAAAAGTCAATTCGTTTTCAAAATTCAGTTTTTCTTTTTGTATGGGTATTTCGCCGTTTATTGTATGCGTTCTTCTCACACCGAAAGCTGTAAATCCGCATTTTTCGTAATATTCAAACAAGGATTTTTCGGCAGGCACAAGAATAAGAAAATCATAGCCGTTTTCATTGCACCAGTCATATGAAAAATCAAGCAGTTTTTTCATATATCCTTTACCGCGGTGATTATATTTTGTCATTGCACAGTAAACGCATTTACCCTTGAATTCTCCGATTTTGCAATCAAGAAGAAACAATGAAGACACAATTTCACCGTCAACGCGCATTACGGGTGTAACCACATTATCAAAAATTTTTTCAAAAAAGTATTCTGTTACTTCTTCGTCCTCAAGAAAAACGCTTTGCCATAAATTGCTTAAAGCATTTATATCTTTTTCTGTTGCAATTTCTATCATACTTATCCTTTATATACAGCCGAATACTTAATCACAAGACGGTGGGGGTAGTAAGACAATTTTGCCCTGCGAAGCCCCTCGCTTCCTGTGTCGTCCTCGCGGTTGATAAATTCGTATTTACCGAGCATCTGCCGTGCCAATTCACGATTAATCATCTGATAAGCCCCGCGAATGTTACCATAAGCCTTTTCAACATGAGTGCAGAATGTGTTATCATTGAGCCGTTCGCCGAATGTGAATGCTACAATTTCATTTTCAATTGTCAGCACTCCACCCTCAAGCCCCAATTCAAAATAATTTTGCAAGGCTCGTTTTATTGCAATGTGCTCATTGAGAATTTCATCGGGATTTTTTTCGCTGTTTAGCCTTTTCCAATGCTCATTTAAAAGTAAGCATTGCTCAATGTTATCTTTATTTATGGGCTCATATCTCCAGTCAAAAGCTTTTTCAAAATAAGAAATATGATTTCTTTTACTGTGGTATTTTCGCCCTGTAAGATTTGCCAAATCCTCGGTTTTATAAAGATAATCGAAATATTCTCTCGTTTCGCTGATTTCAAACCTTTCGGGGAAAAGAGAATTTAATTCGTCTTTATCCTTTTCAGTCAAGCCATAGAATTCAAGTGCAATGCCATTAGCCTTGGCAAATTCAATAAGGCGGTTGATTGTAGCCTTTTTGTCGCCGTTGCCTATGGGATAACAGAATACGGGCTCGTCCGTAAAATCAGCAGAAACAAAAATTCCGTTGTCATTACATATTTTATTTTCGTAAATCTGTGACCACATAAAAATATTGCCGAAGCAGTATTCACAGCAGTCGGTCTGACCCTCTTGAAATGCCTTTTGCACCCATTCTGAGTCAGCGAGTGTAGGAGAATGAAACTCCATTTATAAAATCTCCTTAACAATATTAAAAATCTTGTCCCCAATGGTGTCTATTGGTAATGGCTCGTCACCCTCAAAGCACTTAACCACATTCCAACCGAAACGGTCAGCGGCATAGAGTGCTGCCTCGCGACAAGACTTCAAGTATTCAACATTTGCCTCGTGAACATCCTTTTTAGCCTCTTCACCCTCATAACGCTTTGACATAAGACGCTGTGAAATATCAACATCCATATCAAGATAAATTACTGCGTCGGGGGCGGGGATTTCCATCATTTCATATTCTGTATGGAAGAGCCAGTCAAGATACTTGTCCCATTCAGTCTTTGGGAGCTTAACTGTCTGATGAACTGCGTTGGAGGTTGTGTAACGGTCGGCAAGAATAAGTGTACCGTTGTTGTAATCGTCACCCCAGATGTTTTTGTAGCTTGCATAGCGGTCAACCGCATAGAAAAGCGATGCAGAATAAATATTAACATCTGCGGGGTTGCTGCCGAATTCACCGCCGAGATACATTTTTACAAGTGTGCTCGACTTGTTTTCGTAATCGGGAAGCTTAATCTGTCGCAGTTTAATATTATTGTCAATAAGCTTTTGCTTTAAAAGCTCAACCTGAGTTGATTTTCCGCTGCCGTCAAGTCCTTCAATTACAATCATCTTCTTGTTCATCGCATAAAACCCCATATTCATAATTATACAGATTACATTATAACAAATAATTTTTGATAATACAATATTAATTAGAAAATTAAAGTGCAAATTTGAGTTTGTCTAACTCATTTATATGGTTATGTAATCTTGTAGGGGCTGGCGTCCTCGACAGCCCTAACCAAATATACAGGTAAATTAACAATGGGTCGTCGAGGACGCCGACCCCTACGAAATGAGTTAGACAAACCTCAATTTG
>JAZNYY010000084.1:0-6499 GCA_045594645.1 Candidatus Fimenecus sp. | reverse complement strand
GGACTTTAAGGTAGCAGGTACAAAGAACGGTATCACAGCTATTCAGATGGACCTTAAAGTACATGGTCTTACACCCGAAATCATTAAAGAAGCATTTGCAAAGACTCACAAGGCAAGAAATTACATTCTTGATGAAATTATGCTTCCTTGCATTTCTGAGCCTCGCGCAGAGCTTTCAAAATATGCTCCCAAGATGCTCTCAACAAAGATTGACCCCGAAAAAATCGGTGATGTTATCGGTAAGCAGGGTAAGGTTATTCAGAAGATTCAGGCAGAATGCGAAGTTAAGATTGACATTGAAGAGGACGGACGCGTATTTATTTCAGGCATCGACCTTGAAAATGCAAAGCGTGCTCTTTCAATTGTTGAGCTTATCGCAAAAGACCCCGAAATCGGCGCAATTTACAACGGTGTTGTAACTCGTCTTATGAGCTTCGGCGCATTCGTTGAAATCGCTCCCGGTAAGGAAGGACTTGTTCACATCAGCCGTCTTGATGTTAAGCGCACAGAAAAGGTTGAAGATGTTGTTAATGTTGGTGATACAGTGCTTGTAAAGGTACTTGAAATTGACGACCAGGGCAGACTTAACCTTTCTCGCCGTGATGCTCTCATCGAGGTTAAGGGACTTACTCCCGAAAACGATGTTGAAGAAGCACCCCGCCGTGATAACAAAAAGCGTTTCGGTGGCAGACGCAACCGCGACTAATTAAACAAACAAAAAATAACCGCTCATCAATTACGATGGGCGGTTTTGTTATATCGTTTTATCGCTTTTTCTTTTTAATTATCAAATACACACCAACGCCAATACCTAAAGCGAGCACTGCTATCACAATCGGCACAACTATTTTTAAAACTTTATTTTCGGGCTTGTCCGTATTATCTTCATTGGGTGCGGTAGTTGTTTCGGGGGCTGTTGTAGTAGTTGTTGAAGTTTCAGTTGTAGTGGTGGTTGTGCTCTCTGTGGTTGTTTCGGTTGATGAGGGCTCGGTAACTGTTCCACTAACATTTTGAATTTCTTGTTTTTCAAAGAAATCAAGGGTTAATTCGGCGGTGAGACTTCCGTTAAGGTGGGGAACAGTTTTAGGTGTTACGCGGTGGTCATAGCTTTGCGTGTAGGAATAAGCAAAATCCAAAAGAAGTTGCTCGCTGTTTTTAAGTGATGCGATTTCCATACCTATTCCCGCGCCTGAGGAGTGCTGACCTATGAGCACCGACATTTCAGGTATGCTTGCTGAGGGGGATAATGTACGGCAGTTGTTTATAAACACCTGACTCCACGCATTCCAATATTTTCCGTTTTCATCCTTGCCTGATTTCAGCGGAGTTGATGAATATGTGGGGAAAATCACCGCGTCAACGCCATTATCTTTAACTACCTTTTTGAAATCCTCATAAAGAGCTTTTTTGAGGGCTGTTTTTGAGGAGTTAAAGGTTTTATCGGATAAATTAAATAAATTCGGCATTGAGATTGTGACAACCTCTGCACCACATTTTTCAAGCTCTTTTACTGCATTTTCAAAGGCGGTGAGAACTTCACTGTCATAATTCGATTTCTTTGCGCGGTCATTAAGCTCGTTCCAAGTCTGCGAACGCAAGGTAGCTTTATCATACTCATTTAAGTTTGTAATCGGATATGTAAGCTCTGAAAGTATGCCGATTTTAGCCCCTTTGAGAGCGTTTTTATCAAGGTTTTTTGTATAATTGTATTCGCCCTGCGTGAGCACATCCATCATAACCGCTTGGTCATAAACTGTTCGTGTTATTGCACCTGCAACATCACGGCTACCGTTGAGCATTGTAATACCGTCGGTAGAAACAAGTCCAAATGTGGAACGAAGCGAAACACAGCCGTTGAGAATTGCGGGAATACGAAGTGAGGAGTTGGTGTCTGTGCCAAGTCCTGCGGCGGCAAAATTAAGGCTTACCGCAACCGCCGTACCGCCCGAAGAACCGCCAGAAGCCAATAACGCAGAATACGCATTCTGTGTTTCTCCCGCAATTTCGCTATAGCTTATTCGGGCATCTTGCGCATCGGTGCTCATATTGGTTTTTGCAATTATAACCGCGCCCTCGCGAAGAAGATAATTTACCACATCCGCATTACTGTCGGCAATTGTCAGCTCGTCAGTTTTGTGTCCGTTGGTGGTGTAATAGCCCGTTAAATCCATATTATCCTTAATCACTACGGGTACACCGAAAAGAAGCCCACTGTTTTTGCCTTTTGCGAGAGCCTCGTCGCGTTCCTTAGCTACATCAATAGCGTCGGAGCAGATTGAAATAAAGCAGTTGAATTCACTGTCATATTTTTGAATTCGGTAAAGATAGTATCGGGTCAATTCTTCGCAGGTGACCTTTTTTGAATTGATTGCCTCGCGAATTTCGGCTATATCCGCGTCATACAAAGAGGCTAAAAGCTGGTCTTTGCTTACTTCGTTTTCGGCAGATATAAAAATTATCGACGAAAAGCACATAAGCACCACAAGTGTAAAAGACAGGACTTTTTTCATAATTCCACCCCGAATTTTGTAGGATTATGTCAATATTATAGTATGTTTCATATAAAATTGCAATAAAAAGGACGGATGTGAAAAATCCGCCCTTAATCATATATGTTCTTATAATGTCTTTGCCAATTCCTTAATGTATGCCTTGAAATCCTCGCTGATTTCGGGGTGCTTGAGAGCAACCTCACAGTTTGCTTTCATAATACCCATTTTGTTACCCATATCGTAACGGGTGCCCTCGTAATCAAGAGCGATAACGCCCTTTGTCTGCGCAAGAGTTTTCATAGCATCTGTAAGCTGTAATTCTCCGCCTGCACCTTTGGGAGTGCTTTCGAGAATGTCAAAAATTTCGGGTGGCATTACAACTCTGCCGAGAATTGAATAATTTGACATAATCTCTTCGGGCTTGGGTTTTTCAATCATATCTGTGCAGTTAAAGGCCTTGTCTGTGATTGGCTCAACTGCAAGTGAGCAGTATTTGCAAACATCCTTTGCGGGAACTTCTTTAACACCAACAACGCCCTTGCCGTATTTTTCATAAGCATCAATAAGCTGTTTTGTAACGGGCTCGCCATCTGAAATGAAAACATCGTCACCGTAAAGAATTGCAAAAGGCTCGTTACCTACGAAATTCTTTGCGCAGAGAACTGCGTGACCAAGTCCGCCGGTTTCTTTTTGACGGAGGAAGTAAGTGTTGCAAAGCTGTGAGCACTCAAGAACAGAGTCATAAAGCTCTTTTTTGTCGGGATTTTTACTGAGTTTATCCTCAAGCTCATAAGCGTGGTCGAAGTGGTCTTCAATAACACCTTTACCGCGGTTTGTGATGATGAGAACATCAGTAATTCCTGATTTTGCCGCTTCTTCAACAAGATACTGAATAGCGGGCTTATCAACAATGTTGAGCATTTCCTTGGGAACTGCCTTTGATGCGGGCAGAACTCTTGTGCCAAGTCCTGCTGCGGGGATAATTGCCTTTGTGATTTTCATAAAACCAATCTCCTAATTTTTTATATATTTAACGCCGTGAATAACATATTTATAGCCATAACAATTACATTGTTGGCGAGAACTGCAAGAAAAGCGTGGCCCATTGACATTCCGCCCTGCTTATAGAAGTTAAGCTTACGGATTTCGGGCTCAGAAAACTCTGATTTAATCTGCTTAATTTTTGAAACCGTGTGGTCATAATACCATTTGTTTGCTTTAAAACCGATGAAAAGCTGAATTGCAAGAGATAAAACTCCCTCGGCAATTGTAATCGCCACACCCATAGGGTTGCTCATATAAATTTCTTTTTGCTCGGCAACGGCGTTTATCATTTCTTCTTCGGTCAAATCTTCAACATCGCCGTATTTTTCATACCATTCGTTTGAATCGGCAACAAATTTTTGAACTGACGGCGGAAGAGAAAAGACAATTGACATTGCAAGCATAATTGCAAGAAAAATAATGCCTAATTTATAGAGCTTTCTGTAGAAAAACCAATACGGTGCAAAGATAAATGCTGCCCAGTTAAAAGTTCTTTTACCTGATTTCTGATAAAAGAAGTTCTGCAGATATTTAAAAGCATTCATCTGCACAAATTCGGCGGCTTCTTCTGTTGCAACACCCTCGCAAAGCTCTTTCGGGTATGCGTCAAAGGGGTTTTGCTGATTAGCCCAGAAAACTGTTGATGCCGCATCGCGAGAGTTGTGAGCCTCACTCGGTTCACTGTTTTGAATGAATGGCGAAACGGGATTTTCAACATTTTCGGGAGAGGTTGGGATATTTGTGAGAGAAGACTCCCAACGATAGCCGTCACTATGCTTTTCATTGTGTGCACATTCGCCGTTTTTCTTATAGCACTCACGATGATGGGGCGTTCCGCAAAGAGGGCAAACAACAACATCGTCCTCGGACTTAAATTTTTCGTTACATACAGGGCACAAATCCCCCGTATATCTAAAATCGGTGTTATTCATAATTAAACATTCCAGCTGTTGATGTACTTTTCCTGCTCGGGAGTGAGAGTGTCAATCTGAGTTCCCCAGCTGTTAAGCTTTCTCAAGGCTACCTTTCTGTCAATTTCCTCAGGAACATCAATTACAGAAGGCTCAAGGCTCTTGTTGTTTTTAACGATATACTCTGCACAGAGAGCCTGAATAGAAAAGCTCATATCCATAATCTCTGCAGGGTGGCCGTCGCCTGCCGCAAGGTTTACAAGTCTGCCCTCGGCAATAACACTGATTGTTCTGCCGTCAGCGAGTGTGTATCCCATAATATTCTTTCTTTGAGGTTCAATTTTAACCGCTAATTCCTCAAGCTCTGGAAGATTAATTTCTACATTAAAATGACCTGCGTTGCAAAGAATTGCGCCGTCCTTCATATTGACGAAAGCCTTTTTTGTGATAACATCCTTACAGCCTGTAACTGTTACAAAGAAATCACCGTATTTTGCGGCTTCTTCCATTTCCATTACATCAAAACCGTCCATACGAGCCTCCATAGCTTTAATGGGGTCGATTTCTGTAACGATTACCTGAGCGTTAAGCCCTTTTGCGCGCATTGCAACGCCCTTACCGCACCAGCCGTAGCCCGCAACAACTACGGTTTTACCTGCAACGATAAGGTTTGTTGTTCTGTTAATTCCGTCCCACACAGACTGACCTGTGCCGTAACGGTTGTCAAAAAGATATTTACATTTCGCATTGTTAACAGCAATCATGGGGAACTTGAGTTCGCCGTCTCTTGCCATTGAAACAAGGCGGATAATGCCGGTTGTTGTCTCTTCACATCCGCCAAGCACTTTTGGAAGAAGCTCGGGGTATTCGTTGTGAATAAGATTTACAAGGTCGCCGCCGTCGTCAATAATAACATCGGGACCTGCTTCGATTACGCATTTGAGATGTTTTTTGTATTCTTCGGCAGTTGCGTTATACCACGCAAAAACATTGAGCCCGTTGTGAGCCAAAGCTGCTGCAACATCGTCTTGTGTTGAAAGAGGATTTGAGCCCGTTACATACATTTCTGCTCCGCCCGCTGCCAAAACTGTGCAAAGATATGCGGTTTTTGCTTCAAGATGAATTGAAAGTGCCACCTTTAAGTTTTTAAAAGGCTTGCTTTCTGAAAAATCCTTTTCAATACTTCTTAGCACGGGCATATGTGCTTTTACCCAGTTGATTTTCTGCTGGCCTGATTCATAAAGTGAAATGTCGCGTACAAGACTCATAATTCTATCTCCGATACTTTTATTTATTACATTATATAATATCATAACACAGTTAAAAAATCAATAGAGCCGATTTGAGTTGAAATAATTGACATTACTGCGTTTTTATGCAATAATAAAATAGAATATATTAGAAATATTCTGTATTTACGGAGGGATTATTATGAAATCTACATATTTAAGGGTAATTGCAGCAATGCTTGCTCTCGTTATGATTGTTACTTGCTTTGCCTCTTGTGCGGGTAACGGTGACGATACAACGACGGTTACAAAGCCTTCAGATGTTGAAGCTCCTGTTGACGACGATTTGTTTGAATGGGACGACCCGGAAGAAGACAATAATCTTTTTGAAGAAGATGATTCAACAACGTCTACAACTGCTCCCACTACCACCACAACAACTACAACTGCTCCCTCAACTGAGGATTCAGGCTTTAATGTTGAAGATGATGAGCCATCTTCAAGTGAAAATGTAACATTGGGCACAGATTCTTCTTCAAACTCAAACCTTTCACAGTCAGATATAAAAGCCGCTTTGAATTTAGCAGGCTATGAGTATGATGCAAAACAGGACATTTATTATTCAACTCTTGAGCCTTGGCAGCGTCATTTCGGCTTTGGCGATGAATATGATGTGGCTGCAGCATATACAAATATGAGATATGTGACATTCAAAGCTGATTTCGAGTATGACGGCCTTCTTTGGAGACTTCAGTGGTGGAAGGGTCAGTATGGTGTTCTTGAAGGTGCTGAAATGGGCGTTTATACAAAAGACCCCAACGAC
>JAZNYY010000083.1:0-12575 GCA_045594645.1 Candidatus Fimenecus sp. | reverse complement strand
AACAAATTCATCACTTGTAACAACGGGTAAATTCTTGCTTGTATAGCAAACTGAAACGCCGAAAATACACTTATTCTTACGAAGTAAATCCATAGCCTTGATTGTGGTAGCATAAGCACCGTCACCGCGACGCCAGTCGTTAGACTCCTCACTACCCTCAATGCTGAGTGCAAGTGTGATGTTACCGCATTCGTTCATGGCACGGCAGAATTCTTCGTCAACAAGTGTTGCGTTTGTAAAGATTAAGAAAATGCAGTCTTTATTATTACGGCAGATTTCAAGAACCTCTTTTTTCTTAATAAGAGGCTCGCCACCCGTAAGCCAATAGAAGTGACAGCCCAATTCTTTACCCTGAGTTACAATACTCTGCATTTCCTCAAGGCTTAAATTCTGCTTGTGGCCGTATTCAGCCGCCCAACATCCCTTGCAATTAAGATTGCAAGCACTTGTAGGGTCAAACAGAATGTTAAAGGGAATGTTGCATTTGTATTTCTCGCGGTTTGCACGCACAGCCTTTGTGCCGTAATAACCCGCATCAATACCGAAAGAGAGAAGCATCTGCTTAATTACGCTATGGTCAATATCTTTTATGATACCGAGTGCAAACTGTGTCCATACATTATCTTTATCTTTGGCAATTTCTTTTATTTTTTTGAAGTTTTCGGGTGGGAAAATCTTGCTGAAAATGGGCTCAATGCGATTTGCAAGCTTAATAATATTCGCCTGAGGGTCTTTGTCGATATACTTCAATAGTCTATCAACAACTATGCTCATTCCCGCCTTTTGAATGTTGTAAACTAACTTCATTTGACTACACCTGATTAGTAAAAAAATAAAAAACAAATATCCTATCTATTTTATTGTAATTTCATTTCAAAGTCAATAAGTTTCTTGTGCCTTTAACAAAAAATTAACATGCTTATTGTTTATTTTGCTCACAAAAAGGGAAAAATAAACAGAAAATAACCGAAGATTATAAAATAGTTCTTTTCATTATAAGAAAAATGTGGTAAAATGTTAGTCTATATTTAAATTATAGTTTTTGGAGGATTTGTAATGAACTACACAGAAATTGCAAAAGGCGTAAAGCTTTTGTGCATAAACAGTGATAAATTCAAAACAAACTGTATCAGAATTGATTTTTGTATGCCCATAACAGAGGATTTAGCGGCACAAAATGTGCTTTCATCATTTATGAGCCATACATCAAAAAAATATAACACAGTAAAAGAATTTAATTCAAAGGTTGAAAGTCTTTATGGTGCAGATTTCGACTCAGGAATTATGTGTGCGGGCGAAGATGTTAAAATGCGTTTTTCTATTGAAGTGCCCGATGACCGTTTCTCTCTTGACGGCAAGTCAATTTCAGAGGATGCAGTTGATTTTCTTGTTGAAATCATCTCTAATCCCAATGCTGAAAACGGTAAATTTGAAGAAAATAACACTGCACGCGAAATCCGTTTCACTCTTGAAAATCTTGATGCTGAAAAGAATGATAAGAGAAGCTATGCAATCTCTCGTCTTCGTCAGCTTATGTGCAAGGACGAGCCCTACGGAATTGACCGCGAAAAGCTTTATGAAGATGTAAAAGCGCTTGACAGTAAAGCACTTTTCGACGCTTATGAAAATATGCTGAGTACTGCAACAATTATCATTACTGCCTGCGGTAGTCTTGACGGTGAAATGCTTAAAAAGAAAATTACAGAATTCGTAAACAAAATCCCAAATCGCGAGCCCGCAAAGCTTCAGTCAATCTTCATTGAAAAGGCAGACGAAATCCGCTATTACAAAGAAACTATGGATATTACCCAAGCAAAGCTTGTTATGGGACTTCGCACAGGTATGAAAGACGCTGACGACAACTACTTTGCTTACCGCGTAATGACCGACATTTTCGGTGGCGGACCATACTCACGACTTTTTATGAATGTGCGTGAAAAAATGAGCCTTTGCTACTACTGTAATTCAAGAATTGTACGCGATAAGGGTATTATCTTTATTCAGAGCGGTATCGAAAACCAGAATTACGAAAAGGCAAAGAACGAGATTTTAAATCAGCTTGATGTTATGAAAAATGGTGAATTCACAGACGAGGAATTCGACTCATCAATCACTGCTCTTTGCGACTCATTCAAGGGTGTTGAGGATTCTCCCAATGCTGTTTGCACATTCTATGGCTCACAGGCTCTTGACGATACTTTAGTCAGCGGTAAAGAATATGCAGACCTTATTTCACAGGTTACTCGTGAGCAGGTAACAGAATGTGCAAAGCGCGTAACAGTTGACACTATCTATCTTCTCACAGGGGAGGAAAACTGAAATGAACAACATTAAAGAGATTAAAAACGAATTGCTCGGTGAGCGTTATTTTGAAATAGACCACAGCTCAGGACTTAAAATTTTCGTTTATCCTAAAGAAAACTACGCTTCAACCTATGCGATTTTCGGCACAAAATACGGCTCAATTGATACTTGCTTTAAATTAGAGGGTGAAAAGGAATTCACCGAAGTACCCGAGGGTATTGCTCACTTTTTGGAGCATAAGCTTTTTGAAAGCGAAGAGCTTGACGCCTTTGCACGCTATGCAAAAACGGGTGCAAACGCAAATGCTTATACTTCATTCGACAAAACCTGCTATCTTTTTCAATGTAGCGACAATTTAGAGGCTTCTCTTGAAATTCTTCTCGATTTCGTGCAGAATCCTTATTTCACCGAAAAAACTGTTCAAAAAGAGCAAGGAATTATCGGTCAGGAAATCAACATGTATCAAGACGAACCCGGCTGGCGCTCACATTTTGAGCTTCTTCGTGCGCTTTATCACAAGCACCCCGTAAGAATTGACATTGCGGGCACGGTTGAGTCAATCAGCCATATCACAGCCGATTTGCTTTACGAGTGCTATGAAACATTCTATAACCCTGCAAATATGGCGCTTGCAGTTGCAGGTAATGTGACAGTTGAGCAGGTGCTTACTCTTGCTGACAAAATGATTAAGCCCAAAGAATGCAAAAATATTGAACGCAAGTTTATGGTTGAACCCGCCGAGGTTGTGGCTGACAAGGTTGAGCACAAGCTCAGCGTTGCAATGCCAATTTTCGCAATCGGCTTTAAAGAGGATATAAAAACTCCCGAAAGAACACTCAAGGAGTCACTTGAAAGCACAATTTTAATGGATATTATTGCGGGTAAAACCTCTCCTCTTTATGAGTCACTTCTCAATGAAGGTCTTATTAATACAACCTTTGACGCAGAATATTTTGAGGGTTATGGCTATTCTGCTCACCTTTTCAACGGCGAAAGTAATGACTATGACACAGTCCGCGAAAGAATTACCGCAGAGCTTCGTCGCGTTATAAACGAAGGTGTTGACCGTGAGGCGTTTGACAGAATTAAGAAAAAGCATTACGGTAATTTCATTATGAATTTCAATGATGTTGACTCACTTGCAAATGCGCTTGTCGGTGAATATTTCAACGGTGACGGACTTTTCGACCAGTTAAGCGTTCTTGAAAGCATCACAGCAGAAGATATTGACCGTAGACTTCGCAGTGCAATCAATCTTGAAAATTCAGCAATGTCAGTAATTTTACCCAACTGAAAGGGGTTTAAAAAATGAAATGGTTGACAGGCTACACCGAGGTGCTTTTCCCCGGTTTAGGTTGGGAATTTGATGTGTATGACACACTTGTTGAAATTCCCTTTGGCGACAATGTAATTTCAATTAAATTTTACGGTGCAATTATCGCCTTTGGCTTTACCCTTGCGGTACTTTTCGGCGGAAGAAAGGCTTATGTTTGGAAAATGAGCATCGACAAAATGCTTGATGTGCTCATTTGGGGTACAATCGGCGGTATTATCGGTGCACGCGCATATTATGTAATCTTTGAATGGGATTATTTTAAAAATCATCTTGACGAAATAATACAAATCTGGAACGGCGGACTTGCCATTTACGGCGGTATTATCGGCGCTTTGATTGCGGCATATTTCGTATGCAAAAAGGTGGATTTAAGCTTTTTAAAGCTTCTCGATTTAGCGGGTATGAGCCTTCTTATCGGTCAGGGTATCGGTAGATGGGGTAACTACACCAATCAAGAAGCTTTCGGCACAAACACAACTCTGCCTTGGGGAATGACAAGTGATAAGGTGGTGGCTTACATAAACAGCCATCAGGCAGAATTTGCGCAAAACGGTATAGAAATGAACCCTGATTTGCCCGTTCACCCCACATTTCTTTATGAGTCACTATGGTGCCTTTTCGGATTTTTAATTCTCTTTATTGTGTGTCAGAAATTCCATAAGTTTGACGGTCAGCTTTTCTTGGGCTACGGCATAATTTACGGAACTGAAAGAGCAATCGTTGAGGGGCTTCGCACAGACAGTCTTTATATTGGCGACACAAATCTTCGTGCTTCACAGGTGTTGTCATTTGCAATTGCGGTGGTTTGTATTGCAATTACGATTTATAAATTTGCAAATCTTAATAAAGAGAAAAAAGTAACTGCGGAGGTGCCCGAAAATGTATAAAATAATCGACGGTAAAGAGGTTTCGGCATCTGTAAGAAATGAAATCAAAGCAGAGGTTGAAGCTCTTAAAAATCAAGGCAAAAAAACAGGTCTTGCAGTTGTAATTGTGGGCAATAACCCCGCATCACGCGTTTATGTGAACAACAAGAAAAAAGGCTGTGCCGAGGTGGGTATGGAGTCTTTTGAATATGCACTCCCCGAAGAAACCACAACTGAAGAACTTCTCGAATTAGTCGAAAAACTCAATAATGATAATGAGGTTGACGGAATTCTTTGTCAATTACCACTTCCAAAGCAGATTGACGAGAAAAAAGTTCTCAACGCGATTGCACCCCACAAGGATGTTGACGCGTTCCACCCCGTAAATACAGGGCATATTATGATTGGCGACCACTCGTTTTTACCCTGCACCCCTGCAGGAATTATGGAAATGCTTAAATATTATGATATTTCTGTTGAGGGTAAAGAGTGTGTAGTAATCGGCAGAAGTAATATCGTCGGCAAGCCTATGGCAATGCTTTTGCTCGGTCAGAACGGTACGGTTACAATCTGCCATTCGCGAACAAAAGACCTTGCAGAGGTTACTCGCCGTGCGGATATTCTTGTTGCCGCAGTTGGCAAGGCATATTTCGTAACACCCGATATGGTCAAAGACGGTGCAGTTGTAATTGATGTTGGTATGAACAGAAACGCAGAGGGAAAGCTTTGCGGTGATGTTGATTTTGAAGCAGTTAAGGATAAATGCTCATTCATCACTCCCGTCCCCGGTGGCGTAGGACCAATGACAATTACAATGCTTTTAAAGAACACATTGACCGCATCAAAAGAACATTTAAATAAATAACAAAAGTGGCGGAAGCATTTGAATTTGCTTCCGCCGTTTTAATTCAGAATTTACTGAAAGAGTTTTCTCTCCCTCGTCAGAGGGAGGCAATTTTAACAACTTAATTCAAAAAATAGATTTATTTTTCAATAAAAGTGAAGCATTGTGGAAAAAGAAACTATTTCAATACTGATACATTTGCTTCGGGGAGATAGTAGCAAACTACCGGTCCTTCTTCGTAAACTACATAGACATATCTGCCGTTGTTTCCGTAAACCATATATTGTGAAACAGATTTATCGGCAATCTGCTCTGCCTTTGCGGTATCTGTTACACTCTGTAATGGGTGACCTGCGTCTTTATATATCTTTTTAAGCATATCAACAACAGAATAATCTTCTGTAATAAACCAGCTTGCCTCACTTAAAGTATAGAGTGCAAATTCGTTGCTTGCAAAAAGCACTTTATTACGGTCATGACCCCAATAATTATAGTCACCATATCCGTCATAATTTTTCTCGTTAGCCTCATAGAATTTGAAAAGTGCGTTTCTAATATCCAACGGACTGTCACTATAAAGCACCTCTTTAACGGTAAGCTCTACGGGTGAGAAAACATATCCGCTATTCTGCAAGAATGCAATAGTTTCGGTCATTTCGGAATAAATGGGGATGCAAATATCGGCAAGTCCGTATTTTGCTCTGTCCTCAGCCACATCAATTGATTCCCAATGGTCGCTGTCAACAGGGTGAACTATACCTGAGGCATAGTTTGGTTCTTCACCCATATAGTCTGTACCACCTGTGGCAAGAATACCAACGGGCTTTGAATTGTTAGCTACAAGCTGTTCAAAGGTAAGCTTTGTAAGGTCATTATAGAGTGCCTTGCAAAGTGCCTCGCTATCTTCAACATACTCAACCTCCGGATAATAGCCATCGTTAAGTGAGTAGAGATTTGTATTGCCGATATATGCCCAGTTTTTGAGTTTTAAATGACCAGCAGAATTATTTGTGTCGCCATAATAGTAAATACCGTCACTTACTCCGCCTTCTTCAGTAGGCTCTTTGGGGTCATTAATCAAATATTCCTTTAAAATCAAATCGAAGAAATCTGAACTGTAAACTGCCTTGAGATATTCCATATAAAGCTCATCTGAATAAATATGAAAAGCACGGTATTTAAGCTCATCTTCTTTATCACGGAATGCAAATGTTACATAAGCAATCGAGTCTTCTCCGTAAGCAACTTTTTCATTCTTGATTTTATCAAAAAGGCCTATAATAGTTTCTTTGCTTTCATCGGTTTCGCTTTCTACGAAATCCTCGTCACCTTTCCAAAGATAAATATAATGCTCATAGGGGCTGATTGCAGAGGCATCAATAGAAACACTCTTTATTTCTGCCTTTTCGGGAGTTTTGTTGTATGTGCCGAAAACACCTGTACCCACAACCACAAGGAATACTGCAGTAATTCCCACAAGCACACCGAAATATTTAAAGGATTTGAGTGTAGCCTTGATTTTTCTTGTCATTACAAGCTGAAGTAAGAAATACGCAATGGCTGATGACAAAACAAGAACAAGAAAATAAACTACAGGGCTTGCCTTTGGATAAACCAAATTATCAACATAGAACAAAAAAAGTGAATAAACAAGAGTCATTGTAACTCCTCTTGAAATTGCAAAGTGACCGAATGAGTTTGCGTGCTCTGCCTTGCGAGCCTTGTAGAAAGCATAGCCTACGCCAAGAATTACAACAGAAATTGCAACCCAAACGAGAATTGGCAAGAAGAAATCCATATCCGGTTTCATTGCTTCGGGGATTTTATATTTGTCAACAGAAGTATTACGGGTTACAAGTCCCAAAATATCAATAAAGGATACTGTATCTGCATAGCCATACTCAGTCATTATCTTCTCTCCGCTCAAGCTGGTTGCAATGTGCCAAGGGCTTATAAGCGCAAGCCATTTTGAATCAAAGCCCGCAGAAGCAAAGCCTTTAAGATATGAACTCAACAAGGTTTCAACTGTGCTGAAAAGAAGCATTGGAGTGAGAGTTGCAGAGAAAGCTGTGAGAGCAACCTCAAAGATGTTACCGCTAATCATTGTAGCTGCTCCGCCGATTGCAAAGCCTGCAAATCCGCAAACAAACAAAAGAGAAACAATATAGAGGAAAAGTGATGTAGCGTGTGCCACATAGCCAAATACAGAAATATTAATAATATAAATTACTGCCATCGGAACAAGCACGGCAACGAAAAGTGCAAGCAAGCCTGCTACTGTTCTGTTAACGAACATTGTTTTTCTTGTGATACCGAGGCTAAAAAACACATTTACCTGATTTTTTCTCAGCATAAAGTAGAAAGACTTTATAGAGGTGAGCATTCCGCATACTACCATTCCAAGAGGAAGAAGCATTGCCATATCTCCCGATATTGAGACGGGTGTAATAAACATTGTAACCTCAAAATGCTCTTTTGCCATAAGAAATTCTTCACTTGTTACATATTTCATTACTGGGATTGTCATTGTAACAAAAAGCACCACAAGTGCGATTGCGGGGAAAAGAATTGAGCCTAACAGACTTCTTTTGAAATCGTTTAAGTTTACATTATTTTTCAAAGATTTTTGTGACATCATATTTCTTATCCTCCATTTCGTTTAAGAATACCTCTTCCATTGTGAGCTGATACTCATCAATTGCTATTGGAAGAAGTGCGTTGAGCTTCTGCTTTTCTTCAGCAGTTGTTTTGTCAAATATAATCATTGCAACCTTGCCGTCAATATCAAGTGACTTATACTTAATATCTTTGAAATCGGCTTCAGTAATGTCGCGGTCAAAGATAAGGCGGAATTTGCTGTAGTTTTTAGAAATATCATAAACCGAGCAATCCATTGTAAGACGCTTACCGTTGATAAGACCAACATTATCGCAAAGGTCAGAAAGCTCTGACAAGTTGTGTGATGAGATTATGAGTGAGCACTCGCTCTCTGCCACATATTCAATGAAAAGCTTCTTTGTAATGTCTTTTTTCTGCGGGTCGAGTCCGTCAAAGGTTTCGTCAAGAAGCATAAAGCGAGGATGTGACGCGAGGGCTAAAATAATCTCGGTTTGTCTTTGCATACCCTTTGAAAATCCGCGGATTTTCTTTTTGGGGTCAAGCCCGAAAACCTCAACAAGATTATTGAGTGTTTTAAAGCTGAAATTTGGGTAATAATCAGCATAAAAATTTGCCATTGACTTAATTGTTGCGTTCATTGGAAAATAAAGGTCATCGGGGATATAGAAAAGCTCTTTTCTAATATCGGCGTTATCAAAGGTAGAAATGCCGTCCATAAGCACTTCGCCGCCCTCTGCCTTATAAATGCCTGCCGCAGTTTTTAAAAGTGTGGTTTTACCTGCACCGTTGTAGCCGATAAGACCGTATATACTTGAGGGCTCTACTTTGAAAGAGATGTCCTCAACGGCTGTGAAATCGCCGAATTTTTTAGTAACATTCTTAAATTCAATCATTATTTTCAGCTCCTTTGAAAATATCATTGACAAGCTTTAAAACGGTTTCACGGTCAGCGCCCATATTTTTTGCATTGACAAGTGAATTTGTCAGATTATCTAAAGCCTGTTCAAGATAAATATTTTGTGATTTTGAGTCACCGCTTATGAATACGCCTTTACCTGCAATTGTGTAAATTATGCCCTCATTTTCTAACTCCGATAATGCGCGCTTTACGGTGTTGATATTAAGGCCAAGACTTGCAGAAAGCTGCCTTAAAGACGGTAGCTGGTCGTCTTTTTTCAGCACTCCCCTTTGAATGTCAAGAACAATTTGTTCTTTAATCTGTTCATAAATGGGAGTTCTTGAATGATAATCAAGAAAAATATTCACGGTGTATCACCTCCTGTTCACTGTGCTAACTGTGCTATTTCGGTTAGCACAGTTTGATGATACAGTATTTTTTTACCATTGTCAATAGTTTTTTCCAAAATTTATTATTTCTTAAAAAAGTCTTAAAAAATAAAAACGGTGGAGGAATCCCTCCACCGCTGAAGCGGTCCCCCTCCCTTTAACAAGGGAGGCAAAGCCCCGCCCTACTATTTTAAAAATAAACTATTTTTCTATTTCTTTGTGGTGGCGAATTCTAACACCAAGTATTACTGCACCTGTAAAGAACACGCCTGCCACGAGAATAGCTGAAATTGTAATCCACACTGCATCGGGCAAATATGGTGTTGCAGGCTCCATTAAAGGAAGTCTGTAAAGGTCTTTGCCATCGTTTTCACCGTAAGGAATACGAATTACGCTCACCGAATAGCTGTTAGCCTCATATTTCACCGTATTGTCGCTGATTGTGAGTGCCATTTCTTCGGGGGCAACATGCAATGGCTCATTAATCTCGTTGCAAGCCGCCTTGAAATTCTCGCTCATATACTGCACCGAAGGGTTATTCACATTTGCAAAGCCCGTAAGATTTATTTCAAATCGATGCGCCTTATTTGTACTATTCACAAGCTTTACATAGATTACTTGATTTTCAGTATCCACCGTTGAGCACTGATAAATACCCTCGGCAGTCATATCAAAATCTGTATTGAGATAATTTGTGCCGTAGTTATTTGCAAAAAGCATCTGCACATAGTAATCGGGAGTTAGCACCACGCTTTGAGAATCAAACCAAATCATATTTACATCCCAGCATTGTGCGTTGATTTTTGCAAGGGTTGGGGCATATGAAATCATACTCACAACATCGGCATTGCGCTCAATACCCGTGAGATATGCGGCATTTTCAACTGCCGACCAGATGTTGCTCTTGGTTTGAATTGTACCGACACCGTTTGATTTTGGCGCATATTCGCCCACCATTATCTTTGCACCGCTTCGCTCATAATTATCATATCGGTCAGTTGTGCGGAAAAGCTCACCGCCCACCGTATAATAATGCTCGTCAACAATTGTGTCACGATAATTTGTGTTAACTGTTGCCCAGTTAGCGTCAAAATCTTCGCCTGAGCCCGAATGTCCCGCAGAAGAAATTATTGTGATTTCGGGGTGTTTTTCTTTGACCGCCTTATAAATCGCGTCAAAGTTGCGCCAATAAATCTCGCCCCAATTCTCGTTACCTATGGCGAGATATTTCATATTAAATGGTGCAGGATAACCGTTTTCGACTCTTTTTGCGCCCCATTCGGTTGAAATGCCACCATTTGCATATTCAATCAAATCAAGAACATCCTGCAAATATTGATTGAATTCATCAGTTTCGGGAGCATAAGCAATTTCTGACACATAATCAAACCACTCTGCCTCGGTGATTTCGCCGTTATTATATTTTTGCAAGGTTTCGTTATAGCCAGCTCTACCCTGACAGACGAGCCCCGCATTCACAACGGGTATGGGCTCTGCGCCAAGCTCGGCACAAAGGGTGAAATACTCGTGAAAACCAAGAGAATTGGTATTCACATAATATCTGCCGTTTTCGTCATCTGCCCAGAGATTATAGGTCTGCACGCGTTCTTCGGGTATGCCGATTGTGTTTTTCCAGTTATAGATATTGTCCATACTGTCGCCCTCGGCAAGACAACCGCCGGGGAATCGGACAAACTGTGGTGAAAGACCTACGAGTGCGTCATAGAGGTCTGTGCGAAGTGTGGTATATTTCCATTCTTCTGTTCCATAACCGTGACTGCTTACAGGCACAAGTGACACGAAATCCATATAAAATGTGCCGTTACCCAAGAAATTGAGCAAAAGTGAGCCGTCTGCAGTGACTTCAGAGGATACGGGCATAACGATTTTAGTCCATTCGGTACAATTTGAAATATCAAATTCACAATATTCTTTATTGCCCTTTGCGTTGAGCAACACTTTTACCGTGCCGTCAAAATCCACATTCTTAAAATATGCAGAAAAGAGGTATTCCTCACCTGCTTTAAAGCCCATATCGGCGATTTGAGCCTTGGATTTATTCACTTTATATGACTTGTAGTTGTAAAGCTCGGTAAAGCCAAGATTTTCAACTGTTGCAAGCTCTTCAACGGTAACAGAAAGATAATTTGTGTTATTCTCATTAAGTCCGTCGGCGGTGAGTACAGCGAAATCTTCAGCGTCAACCTGCCACGCCGCATCGGGCTTGGCTTCATATTCAAATGAGTTGTTGTTGACAAGGTTTGAGGCAAGACCTCCGTCACCCGCAAAGCTTATATCTTCAAGGAAAATGCCGTAAAGCTTGTCGCTGATTTCGTATGAAATATTTTCGGCAGAAAGGTTGATAACTTTTGTCTGCGGGTCAGCTACCGCGCCCGTAAACACAAGCACCGATGCTAAAGCCACGACAATTGCCAACAACAGCGACACCAATCTTTTCACGCATTACACCTTCTTAAATAAAAATTAATCACTTCTTAAAGCTTCTTAATATATTTTAACAGTAAGAGGGGCTTATGTCGAGTAATTTTTACAAAATTTTTATACAATATATATGATTTTTCACAGTTGTATTTTTCCCCGATACAATATATAATTAAATTATTGAATTTATAGATTTTTTGAGGGCAAAATTATGGCAAAAAAGAAGATTTACACCATTGCAAACGCACACCTTGACACAATTTGGAGTTGGGATTTTGAAACCACCGTTGACAAGTATATTTTTAATACTCTCAACGATAATTTCAAGCTTTTTGAGAAATACCCCGACTACAAATTCAACTTTGAGGGCTCATACCGTTATGAGCTTATGCACGAATACTACCCTGAAATGTGGGAGAAAATGAAATCTTACATTGCAGAGGGCAAATGGAATGTTTGCGGAAGTGCGTTTGAAAACGGTGATGTGAACGTGCCCTCGCCCGAGGCTCTTTTCAGAAATATTCTTTTAGGTAATGAATATTTTGATAAAAACTTCGGCAAACGCAGTTGTGATATTTTCTTGCCCGATTGTTTCGGCTTCGGCTTCGCCCTGCCTTCAGTTATGCGCCACGCAAATCTTAAAGGCTTTACAACACAAAAGCTTTCTTGGGGCTCGGCTTACGGCATACCCTTTGACCTTGGAAAATGGTACGGTGTTGACGGCAATTTTGTCTATGGCAACACAAACCCCGGCGCATACGATAAAACCTTGAAAAAAATAAGAGAAAATGAAATTATAGAGAAAAAGCTTGCTGAAAACGAACAGTATGACCTGCCGTTAACCGCAGTATTTCACGGTGTTGGTGACCGCGGTGGT
>JAZNYY010000082.1:0-13244 GCA_045594645.1 Candidatus Fimenecus sp. | reverse complement strand
GTTTTCGTCGTGCTTATAATAAAGGGCTTGATTTTCTCTCACGCCGTCCCTACGGCACAAAAGAGCTAATCAAAAAGCTCTGCGAAAAAGGTCACGAAAAAGAAGCCAGCGAAAAGGCCTGCGAAAGACTTACCGAATTAGGTCTTTTGAATGATGAAGAATTCGCCCGAATTCTCGCAAACGAGCTTCTTGAACGCAAAAATTACAGTATAAAAAGAATTAAACAAGAATTGATTTTCAAGGGAATTGACCGCGAAATTGTGGAAAATACCGTCGATTTACTTGACAATGACACCAAAAACCGTATTATATTAGTAATCAAGAAAAAATATATAAATAAATTGAACGATGAAAAAGGCAGAAAAAAAGCAATTGACGGTCTTATGCGACTTGGTTATTCTTATTCAGACATTAAATCTGCCTTGAACTCAATTTCTGATTTCTGTGAGGAAGAATATTATGACTAAAAGAGTTGGTATGATATCTTTAGGTTGTCCCAAAAATCAAGTGGATGCCGAAATAATGCTCTCAAAGCTCGAAAATGACGGTTTTGAAATTGTAAATGACCCTATGGACGCTGATGTTGTCATTGTAAACACCTGCGGTTTTATTGAGGATGCCAAAAAAGAGTCAATCGAAAATATTCTCGATATGATTTCATATAAAGAGGATTGCCCCGAAATGAAGGTTCTCGTAACGGGTTGCCTTGCCGAGCGTTATCGGTCCGAGATTTTCGGTGAAATTCCCGAGGTTGACGGTGTAATCGGTATCGGTGCAAATGAAGATGTCTGCGAAATCTGTAATAAGCTCATACAAGGTGAAAAGGTAGAGAAATATCCCGAAAAAACAAACCTTAAAATTGAGGGTGACCGAATTCTCACCACTCCGCCGTATTCAGCATATCTCAAGATTGCCGAGGGTTGCTCAAATCATTGTACATATTGTGCAATCCCATCAATCAGAGGTGAATTCCGTAGTCGTCCAAGTGAAAGTATTTTAGCCGAGGCGCAGAAGCTCGCAAGTGAAGGCGTAAAAGAATTAATCGTTGTAGCTCAAGATACTACACGATACGGCGAAGATTTATACGGCAAAAACGCACTTGTGCCATTACTTAAAGCATTGTCAAAGGTTGAGGGAATAGAATGGATTAGACTTCTCTATCTCTACCCCGAAAGAATTGACGATGCACTTATCGACGAAATCGCAAATAACGACAAAATCGTAAAATATATGGATATACCGCTTCAGCATTGCAGTAAAAATGTCCTCAAGCGAATGAATCGTCACGGCAACCGTGAAACTCTTACTGCGTTACTTAATAAAATCCGTGAGAGAATTGACGGTGTTACAATCCGTACAACATTTATTGCGGGCTTCCCCGGTGAAACTGAAGATGAATTTAATGAGCTCTGCGAATTCGTTGAAGAAATGCGATTTGAGAGAATGGGTTGCTTTGCCTATTCTGAGGAGGAGGGCACTCCCGCCGCAAGATTAGACGGAATGTTAGACCCCGAAATCCGTTTAGAGCGTGCCGAGATTATCAACGAGCGTCAGAACGCAATTCTTGATGAAATCAACGAAAATCTTGTCGGCAAAGCCCTTGAAGCAATCGTTGAGGGTTATGATGCCTACACAGATTCTTATTACGGAAGAACCTATATGGATGCCCCCGAAATTGATACACAAATAAGCTTCGTTTGCGGATACGAGCTTGAGGCTGGCGACATCGTAGAGGTTGAAATTATAAATGTTGTTGAGGGTGAGCTTACAGGAGAGGTTATATGAGATTAAATGTACCAAACAAGCTCACAATTTTAAGAATTCTCTTAACCCCGATTTTTCTCGGCGTTATTCTGTGCGAGAGTCTTCCGCACCGCTTTATTATTGCTTGCCTTGTGTTTTCTGCAGGTGCAATAACCGATACGATTGACGGTCATCTTGCCCGCAAAAATAATCAGATTACCAATTTCGGTAAGTTTTTAGACCCGATAGCAGACAAAGTTCTCACCACATCAGCACTTTTAGCCTTTATGTCAATGGGACTTTGCAATATCTGGATTGTGATGCTCGTATTAACCCGCGAATTCGCCATCGCCTCAATCCGTATGATTGCGGCGGCGGGCGGAGTGGTAATTCCTGCAAATATCTGGGGTAAAATTAAAACCGTAAGCCAAATGACTTTTACAATTCTCATTATGCTTTTGGGTGAGGTTTATTATATTCTTGCTGGTTTTAATGCAGAGCTTCTCGCAAAGCTTCCCGAATTATCGCTTATTTCAAACGGACTTTTGTGGATTACCGCCATTTTAACCGTAGTTTCGGGCGTAATTTATATTAAAGACAGCATAAAAATAATAGATTTCACAAAATAATTGCAAAATGCGAAACAATGTGTTATACTAACATATAATGAAATTAAGAATATTTTAAAGACTGTGACCGAAAAGAGTAGCAGAAGTTATTTTATCAGAGATTGCGGGTCGTCGGCTGAAAGCCTGCATTAAAAAGCCTTTGTGAAGTGCATTCGTGAGTCGGTGTGGGGAAATACATACCCGTTAACTGCGTTAAAGTTTTTGAGTTATAAATCGAAGTGGAACCGCGATTAGTCGCCTTCGTCTGTGTTAACATAGACGAAGGCTTTTAATATTTTTGGAGGAATATATTTGTTTGACAGATTAAAAGAGGATATAAAAACGGTTAAAGAGCGTGACCCTGCGGCGTCAAGCGTGCTTGAAATACTGTTTCTTTATCCCGGGCTTAAAGCCATAAGGGCGCACCGCGTTGCCCATTGGTTTTTTAAGCACAATATGAAATTTATCGCCCGCGCAATATCACAGCACGCGGCAAAAAAGACCAATATTGAAATTCACCCCGGTGCTACAATCGGCAGACGCTTTTTCATTGACCACGGCACAGGCGTGGTAATCGGCGAAACTGCTGAAATAGGTGACGATGTTACAATTTATCAAGGTGTCACCCTTGGCGGTACGGGTAAGGATACGGGCAAGCGCCACCCAACAATCGGCAACGGTGTTATGATTGGCTCGGGTGCTAAGGTGCTTGGTCCCTTTAAAGTAGGTGATTATTCAAATATCGCATCGGGTGCGGTGGTGCTTGACGAAATTCCGCCCAATTCAACTGCAGTCGGTGTTCCCGCAAGGGTAATAAAACGAAACGGCAAAAGAGTTGACAATCTTGACCAGGTTCATATTCCCGACCCCGTTTCACAAGAATTTTGCCGTCTTAATGCAAAAATTGATAAATTAGAAAAAGAATTAGCGAAGTATAAAGGAGAAGAAAAATAATGAAAATTTTTAACACTCTCACAAGAAGAAAAGAAGAGCTCAAAACACTTGTTCCCAACGAATTAAAGGTTTATGCCTGCGGACCAACTGTTTATAACTTTATCCATATCGGCAATGCCCGTCCTCTTTGCGTGTTCGATACATTCAGAAGATATATGGAATACCGCGGATATAAGGTGAATTTCGTTCAGAACTTTACTGATATCGACGACAAAATTATTCGCCGTGCAAACGAAGAGGGAACAGACTATAAAACTGTTTCTGAAAAGTATATTGAAGAATTCTGGACAGATGCAAAGGGTATGAATGTGCGTGAGGCAACAGTTCACCCCAAGGCAACTGAAAATATCGACGAAATTATCAATATTGTCAGCACTCTTATTGAAAAAGGCTATGCTTATGCGGCAGATAACGGTGATGTTTATTTCAGTCCCAAGCAGTTTAAAGAATATGGCAAGCTTTCACATCAGCCCCTTGAAGACCTTGAAGCAGGCGCACGAATTAATGTTGAAGAGGTTAAGCGTGAGCCAATGGATTTCGCACTTTGGAAGAGCGCAAAGCCCGGTGAGCCTTATTGGGAGTCACCTTGGGGACACGGTCGCCCCGGTTGGCATATTGAGTGCTCTGCAATGGTAAGAAGATATTTGGGCGAAACTATTGATATTCATTGTGGCGGTCAGGATTTGATTTTCCCCCACCACGAAAACGAAATTGCACAGAGTGAGTGCTGCAACGGTGCACCCTTTGCAAATTATTGGATGCATAACGGATTTATCAGCGTTGACAATGTTAAAATGTCAAAGTCTCTCGGCAACTTCTTCACAGTTCGTGATGTTGCAAATGAATATGGCTATGAGCCAATCCGTTATTTCCTCATTTCTTCTCATTACAGAAGCCCCATCAACTATAGCATTGATATTATCGAGCAGTGCAAGGCGTCACTCGTAAGACTTTACAATTGCCGTGAAAGTCTTGATTTTGCTATGAAAAATGCCGTTGATACTCTTCCCGAAAATGCAGAAGAGATTAAAAAGACACTCGACAGCCGTCGCGAGCAGTTCATCAAGGCTATGGACGATGACCTTAACACCGCAGATGCTATTTCTTCCGTTTTCGAGCTTGTTAAGGATATCAATACAACAGTAATAACCGACGCTCCCGCAAAAGAACTTGTTGAATTCGCAACAAAGCTCTTTGACGAATTAACAGGAGTTCTCGGTCTTGTTTATAACAGAAAAACCGAAAGTCTTGACGATGAAATCGAAAAGCTTATTGAGGCTCGTACTCAGGCTCGTAAAGAGAGAAATTGGGCAGAGGCAGACAGAATTCGTGACGAGCTTAAAGCTCAGGGTATCGTGCTTGAAGACACACCGCAGGGCGTAAAGTGGCATAGAGAGTAAGATATAATTAATTAAACTCTGTCACAGAAAAGTGTAACCGAATAATCGTTACAAATAACTGAATACTTAAATTTGCCGACGGTAATCACAAAATTGCTGTCGGCATATTTTATTTTTTCTCCGGTTATCTGACAGTTTGTAAGGGTTGCCCGTTGGTTTTCTTCATTTTCGCCCGTAAACACACAACAAATATGTAAAAATGTATTCAAGCCCTCGTTTATGTCCATACTTTCTGTAAGCAATAATCCCACACCGCAAATAGTATTGTTAGTATCAAGTGTAAGAGAAATAAGCATATCTTCCTTTTCACAGAAAAGGTAATTTCCCTTATTTTCGTCAGTACCTAAAACAAAATCAGCAGTAGCAAAATCCGTGCCATATTGACTGTTCATTCGTTCAACAAACTGCTGAACACCAAATTTACTCTCCTGCGAGCAACCGCAAAGAAAAATAAGCATAAAGCAGACACTAATCGACACCATTTTTTTAATCATTTAATTCACCTTGGTTTACATACTTTAAAATACTTATATATATGTAGAAAAATATTACAAATTTACAAAAACTTAACAAAAAACCTATTGGATTTTCATTTAAATAGTAGTAAAATAAATTGATAAATATATAAAGGCGTGATTTCTTTGTTTAAGAACTTTAAAAAGAAAAGCTTAAAAGCAAAAATCGGTATTATCGCATTCATAGTTTTTATGATTGCGTTGGTGACTTATGTGCTTTATTCAAATTTCAAGCCCGAGCCCCCGAAGGAATATGAAATTGCAGAGGTAGTGTACGGCTCAATTACTGATACTCTTGATGTCAGCGGCACTGTAACTTCGGGTGTCAGCGAAAGCTTTACTGCTATTGAGGGTGTAATGGTTGAAGAAGTTCTTGTAAATGTGGGTGACCGCGTTGCAAAGGGCGATAAGCTTGCAACCTTTAATGTTTCGGGTGTTGCAAAATACCTTAATACCGCACAAAAAGAGTATAATGATGCTCTCAAAGAGTATAACGATGCGAAAAACACTTCTGATGAAAATGCAAGTAAAAAAGCAAAGCTTGAAAAAGATATAACGGCGAAAAAGTCAGAAATTTCAGCACTCGAAAAAGAAATCGCAGACCTTGAAAAAGAGATTGAAAATGCAGAGCCTGTTACAGAAACACAGTCAATCCCGCAAGAGCAGATTGATGCAATTGTAGAGCAGATGCAGGCAAATGGTGCGTCACAAGAGCAAATTGACGAGTTTATTGCCGCCGCAGGTAGCACTCAAATCCCTGTAACTTCAACTGATAATTCAAAAGCAGAAGAGCTTACACAAAAGAATATTCAGCTCGCTCAGCTTAATTCCGAGCTTTCATCACTTCAGGCAGAAAGTGCTCTTGCAGTCACCACTAATGATGATATGCTTGAGGCATTAAAGTCAGTTGCAGATAGCAAAAAGGCAAGCTATGACAGTGTTAAGAAAATCTATGACCAGATGAAAAACGGCTGGTATGCAGAAAATAACGGTATTGTAACAGTTGTAAATCTTAAAGCAGGCGAAAGCTTTGTCCCCGTTAAAGCAAATGGCTCTTCAATTGATATTTCAGCACTTTTGGGCAATTCGGGAGTTGATTCAAACACTTTAAATTCACTTCTCGGCAGTTCTGCTGCAGTTCCTACAGGCATAGGTATTACTCTTGAAAGCTATGACGATATGATTGTGTCCGTAACTGTGGGTAAATCCGACCTTCTTAAAATCAAGGTTGGTATGGAAGCGGTAATCACAAGCCTTGATAGTGAGTATGAGGGCGAGGTTGTGTATGTTGGTGCAACCGCCGCAGAATCAAACGGTATGGATTTAGGCTCACTTATGGGCACGACTTCGGGTGCTACGGGTGCCGTTGTAGAGGTTAAAATTAAAAATCCCGATGAAAAGGTAGTAATCGGTTTTGATGTTGATATAAGAATTAAGCTTTCAACTGTTGACGATGTGCTTAAAGTCCCCGTTGAGTGCGTAATGTATGACAACGGTAAATATTCAGTATTTGTTTATGATAACGAAGAGGGCACAGTTGTGAGAAGAATTATCACAAAGGGTACTCTTGATGATTCAAGCTATGAAATTATTGACGGTCTTGAAAAGGGCGAAATGGTAGTCAAGAGCCCCGACCCCAATATGCTTGACGGTACTAAAATAGCTCGCAAGACCTCATAAGGAGTGTGGAATTTTGAACATAAAAGAAAATATCCGCATTGCCGTTTTCAGCATAAAAACAAACCTTATGCGTTCGTTGCTCACAATGCTCGGTATTATCATCGGTGTAGCCTCAGTTATTGCCATTGTTACCGTGGGTAACGGAGGTCGCGATTATATTGTCGGTATGATTCGCGATATGGGTAACAGCGCAATTTCACTTACCGTTAGGTCGAGCGTTGCCGATGATGACGATTATTTCACCGATGCCGATATTGAGGCAATCAAGAAGCTTGACGGTGTTCAGTAT
Organism: Candidatus Fimenecus sp.; assembly: GCA_045594645.1. Taxonomy (GTDB): domain Bacteria; phylum Bacillota; class Clostridia; order Oscillospirales; family Acutalibacteraceae; genus Fimenecus. Next base: position 6,055 of record JAZNYY010000082.1, on the reverse strand, counting down.
GCCTCAATGCAGAGTATGGCAATGTGTCAGATGACCGCAAATGACCAGAAAGGCTTTTTAATGGGTATCGGCGGAAACACCGATATGCAAAATTTAATGCAGACACCATGTATTTACGGCAGATTTTTTAATCAAGAAGAATTTCAGCAGGGCAAATATGTGGGCGTTATTGATGTGGGCAGTGCATTACAGCTTTTCGGCACTAAAAATGTGGTTGGCGAATATATAAGCTGTACTTCAGATACTCTCACAATTTCCGTAAAGATTATCGGCGTTATTGATATAATGGCGGGTATGAATATGGATACTGAAGATTATATGGAGCAGATGTCTTCAATGATGGGCGGAATGCAGATGACAAGCTGTATGATGATTATGCCTGCGCCCGTTGTCACCGAAATTAACGGCTCAACACAAAATCGCTATGATACGGTCAATATCACCGCTGTTGACGAAAGTCAGCTTGACGGTATCGGTACTGCGGCAATAAACTATATCCGTTCACTTCACGATAATTTTGAAAAGGATTGCTATACCGTTACAAATATGGCAACCTATATTGATTTGCTTGATACGGTTATCAATGTGTTTACAATATTCATAGCCGCCGTAAGTGCTATTTCATTGATTGTAGGCGGTATTGGTGTTATGAACATAATGCTTGTGTCCATTACCGAGCGTACTCGCGAAATCGGTATCAGAAAAGCTTTGGGCGCAAAAACAGGAACAATTATGTTCCAGTTCTTAACAGAATCCATAATCCTTTGTCTTATCGGCGGTTTAATAGGATTTTTGTTAGGCGTTGCCGCCGCGGCATTCGTTTCTTATCTTATGAATGTGCCGTTGGCAGTTCAGCCCTCAACGGTAGCCTTGGCAGTGGGCTTCTCTTCGGCAATCGGTATTATTTTCGGTGTTTATCCCGCACGCCGAGCTGCAAAAATGCCACCAATCGAGGCACTTCGCAGAGATTAATTTGAATTTGAAATATTTCCTTCAAAAATATGATGTATATGCATTTTGTATATACATCATTTTTTTGTTGAATATTTGTTCTGTAAAGTAAAATTCTTTACAAAAATTACCTTTTTAAACCTCTCAAACCCCTTGAAACAGCGAGTTTTAAACATTTTCAACAGAGTTTTCAACAAATTCAAAGTTCAAATCGAGGTTAAAATCTGACCGAATAAATGAAGGTATAGTCAAAAGTTAACTGAATATTTCGGGCTATTTTTGTCTGTTTTTTTGCAGGATTTTATTTTCTTCCGCCATTTTTTTCACATTGTTTTAGAGTTCGACTTTTGTCGAAAAGTTTTTAAAAATTTTTTAAAAAAATAATTGCCAAAAATTACCAATTATGGTAATATATGGTAGACAATTCAGTCAGGCAGATTTGAAAATTGAAAAACGGAGGCTATAAAAATGGTAAATAATCTGAAGATTTTATTGTCGGGTGAGGGTAGCGAGTTCGGTAAGAACTGCGCTAATGTGTTAAGAACATACGGATATGATGTGTACCTTGTTCAAAAAGACGGTAAAGCCATAATCTCAAAGCTTGAAAGTAATGACTTTGATGTGCTTGTTATGGATGCCTTTATGGCGGGAACTGATGCCTTAGGGGTAATCAATGAGTTAAAAACACAAGAAAAGAAACCGCTTATAATGGTAATGTCGGGAACTGATAATCCCATTTTTGAGCAAGAGGTTTTGTCTGCGGGGGCGGACTATTACTTTCTCAAGCCATTTGACATTGCAATGCTTGCACAACGCATAGGTCAGTTCACAGGGGGATTGGACGCACGCAAGGGCGAGGTTGTGAGAAATGACACAGACTTGCAAATGACCGTAAGCGAGATTATGCACCAGATTGGTGTTCCCGCCCACATAAAAGGCTATCAGTATTTACGCGAGGCAATCGTTTTGTCAATAAACGACCGTGAAATGATGAGCTCTGTCACAAAGGTGCTTTATCCCACGGTTGCAAAAACTTATTCAACAACCTCGTCAAGAGTTGAGCGTGCTATCCGCCACGCAATCGAGGTTGCATGGGATAGGGGAGATGTTGATGTGTTGTCGTCATATTTCGGCTATACAATTCAGAATTCCCGCGGCAAGCCCACAAACTCTGAATTCATAGCAATGATAAGCGATAAGCTTCGCTTACGAATGAAAATTTCATAAATTGCCATTCCTTGACAATATATATTAAAAGTGGTATTATTTCAAAAGTTGGCAAATAAAAAGGGCTCATAAAGTATGAGTCCTTTTTTAAACAGGAGACTTAATATGACAGAATTAGTGATTATTGCAGTAGGTCTTGCAATGGATGCCTTTGCGGTTGCCGTGTGCAAGGGACTCAATATGAGAAAAATCAACCTTAAGCAAACCGCACTCATTGCTCTTTTCTTCGGCGGATTTCAGGCAGGTATGCCACTTATAGGCTGGTTTATCGGCTCTCGCTTTGCACATTATATCGAAAGCATCGACCATTGGGTAACATTTGTTTTACTTTGCTTTATCGGTGGTAAAATGATTTGGGAGTCCATTAAAGATAAAGATGAGTGTGAAGAATGTAATGACAGTAAGCTCGATTTAAAAGAACTCACGGCACTTGCAATTGCCACAAGCATAGATGCCTTGGCGGTTGGTGTTGCTTTTGCTTTGGAATATCAAAGAAACACGGTTTTCGTGGCGGTAACTCTCATCGGTGTAATCACAGCAGCACTTTCAGCGGTGGGCGTATTTATCGGTCATAAATTCGGTGCTAAATATAAGAATAAAGCAGAATTTACAGGTGGCTTGGTGCTCGTGGCAATAGGCACAAAATTCCTTTTGGAAGGTCTTGGAATAATATGATTAAAACTTTGCTTTGGGATATTGACGGAACTTTGCTTGACTTTGGTAAAGCAGAAGCATACGGAATACGCAAATGCTTTGAGGCTTTTTCATTGGGCGAATGTACTGATGAAATGCTTGAAAGATATTCTGTAATTAACCGTAAATATTGGGAAAAGCTTGAACGCGGTGAGATTACAAAACCTCAGGTGCTTCACGACCGCTTTGTTGAATTTTTTGACTCAGAGGGCATATGCTTTGACCGCATTGATGAATTTAATGACGAATATCAGGAACGCTTAGGCGATAAAGCCTTTTTCTGCGATAATGCTTTTGAAACCGTATCTTTACTTAAAGGTAAAATCCGTCAGTATGCCGTAACAAACGGTACAATTGTTGCCCAAAGTCGAAAGCTTACTCAATCAGGACTTATCGACATTTTTGACGGCGTGTTTATTTCCGATAAAATTGGTTATGAAAAGCCTTCAATTGAGTTTTTTAGGGCTGTTGAGAGTAAAATCGGCGCTTTTTCTCACGATGAAGTGATGATTATCGGGGACAGTCTTACAAGTGATATGCGTGGCGGAAATAACGCTGATATTCTCTGCTGTTGGTACAATCCACATAACTCAAAAAACAAAGACAATATAAAAATCGACTATGAAATCAAAGCGCTTTCCCAAGTGCTCAAAATATTGAATAAATAAAGATTTTAAAGGACTTATTGCACAACCAATAAGTCCTTATTTTGTGTAAACCTACAAATAAAAATAAAAGGCCAAAATCACATTGTCAATTTTTATTATTTATGGTAAAATTATTTGAATATATTATTGGAAAGGGAGAGTGAAAAAATGAGTGTACTTGATAAAGTAAAAGACTTAGGTACTGAAATCAAAACTCATTGGAACACTCCGGCAGAAGGTAAATATGTTCCTTATAAAGAATATAAGGATGTAGTTATCGGTGTCGGCGCAAACTACACAGGCTCAAAGGTGCTTGAGTATATCGGCTTCTGGTCAAGCTGTTTCCTCATTATGCACCACTACAAATTGCCCTATCTCACATTCTCTGTCATCGGTATTCTTAATATGCCTTTGGGCTATATTACAGCACTGATTTGGTGGTATGTGTGTGATAACTTGGGCTTCTTGCCTAAAAAACAAGAAAAAAAGGTTTATCTAGGCTATGGTCTTATGATGCTTTTTGGTATATCGACGATTATTTTCGATTACTCAAAGCTTTTCGACCCAACAAGCTCGTTTATTACGCTTCTTAACGGATTAGAGGGTATGAATGCCACGGCGTGCTTTAAAACCTTTGGTACGCATTTCCTGTATTCAGGTTGGGTAGGCGCCCGTAATATCTTCTGGCGTAAAAAGCTTATTCCAAAGTTCGGCAGATATAAATATTCGCTCTATTGTGATGTTGTGCCGAAGTGCGTAATGGTTATTCTTATCGGCTGGCTTCCTGTTTACAATATCGCTGATGTTGCAACAAGAGTATGGGTTGCAAACCTTATGTTTGCTACATACAATGTATTCGGCTTCGGTAATGTTCTTGAAGAGTGTTCAAAGCGAATCAGCCCCAATTTACAGGAAAGAATTCTTGTTCGCAGCTATCCCGTAAAGATTTCTCACATTTTCAACTCAATTCTTGCAATTATTCTTCCCGCTATTGTTGGTGCTCTCCGTTATGAGTGGGCAGATCTCAATCTTTACAGATTTGTTATTCCGATAACATTTATTATTGCCGCAGGCTTTACAATGTTCCTTGCCGGCAGAATTAAAGAAAGAATTCCTCAGCCACCTATTGAAGCAAAGGTGCAGATTAAATTCTGGGACGGTATGTTCGGTGTTCTCAAAAACAAATATTTGCTTATCAATACCATAGTAGGTCTTATCGACTCACTTGGTAACGGTATGCTTCCGTTCGTTACAATTCTTTATTTCTACACATTCCGTTTGAGCGGTCTTCCATATTCATTGTTGGTTGCCCTCATTTCATTTGCGGGTACTCCACCCGATTTGTTATCACCATATTTCTTGAAGCGCTTCTCATACAAGCAGATTATGATTTTCTATCAGTTGAGCCGTGCAATCGGTTATGCAACCATTGCGGCTGCTATGTGGTTCTGCGGTGATAACCTCAATCTTTGCGGTACAATCTGCGTTGTTGTTCTCTTCTTTATGGAAATGACAAAGACTGTTCCAACAACAGCAGGTCACGATATGGGTGTTCGTATCGCTGACTATCAGATGTATCTCTCAGGCGAGCGTCTTGAAAGCTTCACAGGTATCTTCGGCTGGTTCACAGGCCCGATTACCTCTTTCGTAGGACTTATCATTCCTCTCTTCTTGCTTAAATTCGGCTTTAACAGTAACTGGGAAGTTCTTTTTGTTGACGATTCAAGAAGAAATATTATTGTTATCCCGATTATTGTTGATGTTATCGGCTTCGCTTTAATGACCATTCCGTATCTTTTCTGGGATTACGACAACAAGAAGCAAAATATGGTTATGGAAGTTCTTAAGCGCCGTGCTGAAGTTACAGAAAAGAAGGCAAAAGAAGAAGGCAAATCTGTTTCAGGCAGTTATTTAGGTTAATGGGGGTGAGTTATATGAGTAAGAAAGAAAAGAAAGTAAAAGGCACTGCCTTGCAGGCTGATATTCATCTCGACATACCTGAAGACGAAATATGGACTTATCAGGTAGAGGGCTTAGCGCCACCTCATATTAACAAGCCCTATAAGCATTACGGGCTTAAAAAGTTCATTTTTGCAGTTGTTATTATAATTGCAGTTTCTCTTTCAATGTATTTCTCTGTTCGTACTGTTCAGAGTGAAACATTTGAATATTCACAGACTGAGTCAGGCTATCAGTTCGATAAGTTCAGCAATACAGGTTATATTACTGAGCTTGATATTAACTATGTTTCATCACTCACATACGATAATGAAAACAATGACCCTGCAACAAACTTTGTAGTTAATAAGGACGAAGCAAAAAAGATTACTGCAATCAGAGAGTACGCATTTAACTGTGACGGTACTATCAAGGTAATCAATATTGGTCCCGATGTCCTTGAAATCGATGGTAAATCTTTCTATTCTTGCTGGGCATTAGAGAGAATTGAAGTTGACGAAAACAACCCCAATTACTGTGATGTTGACGGTGTTCTAAGTCGGATCGTAGCCATGTCGTTCTGTGAGCCAAGGAGTTGT
>JAZNYY010000081.1:0-3970 GCA_045594645.1 Candidatus Fimenecus sp. | reverse complement strand
CTTGGCCTCCGACTTCAAGCAACGAAGTCAGCCATAGAAACGTAGTAAGGGCTCTTTATGGGCTTGTCGCCGAAACGAAGGTGGGAAATCGTTACACCGCCGCTCTTCTTGGAGTCGTATGCGAAGTAAGCCTGAACCTTCTTGTCTGTGTGGTCACCGATGATCTTGATGGAGTTCTTGTTCGCACCAACAGTACCGTCACCGCCAAGACCCCAGAATTTGCATTCGATTGTGCCTTCTGCAGCTGTGTTGGGAGAGGGCTTCTCTTCAAGTGAAAGGTGAGTAACATCGTCGTGAATACCAAGTGTAAACTGACGAGCGGGAGTTTCGTTATTAAGATGCTCATAAACTGCGAAGATGCTTGAAGGAGGTGTGTCTTTTGAACCAAGACCGTAACGACCGCCGCAAACCTTTGCAGTTCTGCCCATTTCGTTAAGAGCAGCGATAACATCAAGGAAGAGAGGTTCACCGATTGAACCGGGTTCCTTTGTTCTGTCAAGAACAGCAATTTTCTTAGCTGTTTCGGGAATTGCTTCAACGAATGCTTTAGCTGAGAATGGTCTGTAAAGACGAACCTTAACAAGACCAACCTTTTCGCCCTTAGCTGTAAGGTAATCAATAACTTCTTCAGCAACATCACAGATTGAACCCATAGCAACGATTACGCGTTCTGCATCGGGTGCACCATAGTAGTTGAAGAGCTTGTAGTTTGTGCCAAGCTTTGCGTTAACCTTATCCATATACTTCTCAACAATAGCGGGAGTAGCATCGTAATATGAGTTACAAGCTTCTCTGTGCTGGAAGAAGATGTCGCCGTTTTCGTGTGAACCACGAGTAGCAGGACGTTCTGGGTTAAGAGCATGTTTTCTGAATGCTTTAACTGCATCCATATTTGTCATTTCTTTAAGGTCTTCGTAATCCCAGATATCAATCTTCTGAATTTCGTGAGATGTTCTGAAGCCGTCAAAGAAGTTGAGGAATGGAACACGGCTTTCGATTGTTGCCAAGTGAGCAACAGCACCGAGGTCCATAACTTCCTGTGTATTTGTTTCAGCGAGCATTGCAAAACCTGTCTGACGGCAAGCGTAAACGTCTGAATGGTCACCGAAGATGTTAAGAGCGTGTGAAGCTACGCAACGAGCTGATACATGGAAAACTGAAGGAAGAAGCTCACCAGCAATCTTATACATATTAGGAATCATAAGAAGAAGACCCTGAGAAGCTGTATAAGTTGTTGTGAGAGCACCTGCTGCAAGAGAACCGTGAACTGTACCTGCTGCACCTGCTTCTGACTGCATTTCAGCAACACGAACCTGTGTGCCGAAAATGTTCTTTCTACCCTGAGCAGACCACTGGTCAACATAGTCAGCCATAGGTGAAGATGGAGTGATTGGGTAAATACCGGCTACTTCTGTAAAAGCATAAGATACATGAGCAGCAGCAGTATTACCGTCCATAGTTAACTTTTTTCTAACTATGGGAGTCTTGTTTTCTGCCATTTTGTATTTCCTCCTTAATGGAATTAATTATGAGATAAATGTATGTGTCCATACATCTAAAATAATAACACTTTTGTCGTAAATTGTAAAGAGATTTAAGCTTAAAAAATGACGAACTTTGATAAAATTTTAACCAGTTTTTGTGTATTTTGGAATATTAGGAAATTTGTAATTCGAAATGCGAAATTCGGAATTACAAATAAAATGAAACTGTGTCAAGGAAAATAAATTTTACATAATCATTAACATTTCGCAAATAATAATTTAACATAATTTCCCTATACTTGACTAAATGCTCACATTGTTATATAATACACACTGATATTTTATATATCTCTATATTTTTATAAGGTAGGTTTGTCAAATGGACACGGACCCCGGGAGTATTATTGTTCAGATAGTAATCCTATTTGCATTGATTTTTGTTAATGCGTTTTTCTCAATGTCAGAGATGGCAATTGTCACACTCAATGACAATAAAATCGACAAAATGGCGGCAGAGGGCAACAAAAAGGCCAAGCAGATTAAGAAACTTACTGAAAACACAAGCTCATTCTTGTCAACAATTCAGATTGGCGTAACCTTGGCGGGCTTCTTGACTTCAGCTACTGCGGCACAATCCTTTGCGGGAATGTTGGCGGGTGCAATCGCAAAAACATCGATTGTTGATGTAATTCCGTTGGGTGTTATCAACGGCTTTTCAACTGTTGTGATTACTCTTGTTATGTCATATTTCTCATTGGTGCTCGGCGAATTAGTACCCAAGAAAATTGCTATGAGTAAGCCCGAAAAAATGGCTTTTATGGCAGCACCAATTCTCGTTTTTGTTGCAAAGGTAACTAATCCTCTTGTTAAATTCCTCGCGCTTTCAACTAACGGCGTTTTGCGTCTTATCGGTATTGACCCCCACGCTGACGAAGAGGTTGTCACCGAAGAAGAAATCAGAATGATGGTTGATGTCGGCGGTGAAAAAGGTGTTATTGAGGACACTCAGATTGAAATGATTAACAATATTTTTGAGTTTGACGATATTGATGTTGCCGATATTATGACTCATCGTACTGATATGATTTGCATTGATGACGACGAGCCGTTGAGTGAAGCAGTTAAACTCTCAATCGAAAACGGGTTTTCAAGAATTCCTGTTTATGAAGAAGACCCTGACGATATTATCGGTATTGTTTATATTAAGGACTTCCTTAAATATGTTGGAACAAATCTTCCAAAGACAAAAACAGTCAAGGATATGATGCGACCTGCGTATTATGTTCCCGAAACAAAGCGTTGCGGTGAATTGTTCACAGAAATGACCGAAAAACGCGTTCAGATGGCGGTTGTTATTGACGAATACGGCGGAACAGCAGGTCTCGTTACTCTTGAAGATTTGCTTGAATCAATTGTTGGTAATATTCAGGACGAATATGACCAAGAGGACGAAGAAATCTCAATCATCAATGACACAGTTTTTGAGGTTGACGGCATTACCGATATTGAAGAGGTTGAAGAGCATATAGGTAAAACCTTTCCCGAGGGTGATTATGACACAATCGGTGGTTATATTATAAGCGTTCTCGGTTTCTTGCCACAGGACGGCGAAATGAATGAAGTGATATTTGAAAATGTGAAATTCACAGTTTTAAATGTTGAAGAGCGCCGAATCGGTAAGGTTAAGGTTGAAATTCTTCCCGTAGAAAAAAAGGAAGAAGAAACAGAAGAACGCCGTTTCTTCGGCAGAAAAGAAGATTGAAATATGTAGGGCGGATAAGCCTCCCTTGTCAAAGGGAGGGGGACCGCGGAACGCGGTGGAGGGATTCCCTCCGCCGTTTTAATTGGTGAAACTATGCAAAAAATTAATTACCAAAAACAACTTGATAAAATTATCGAAAATCTGCAAAATGCACCGAATTTGCTTTTGCATTCTTGCTGTGCGCCCTGCAGTAGCCATTGCATTGAATATCTGTCGCAGTATTTTAACATTACCGTGCTTTATTATAACCCTAATATTTATCCCGAGGCTGAGTATGAAAAACGCAAGGCAGAGCAGAAAAGATTAATCAGCGAAATGGATACAAAATATCCCGTGAAAATGCTCGATTGCGACTTTGAAAGTGAAAAATTTTATGAGATGGCAAAGGGAATGGAAAATTGCCGTGAGGGTGGCGAAAGATGCTTTAAATGCTATCGTTTAAGACTTGAAAAAACTGCACTTGAGGCTAAGAAAAACGATTTTGATTATTTCACTACAACCCTTACTATAAGCCCGCTTAAAAATGCACAGAAAATCAATGAAATCGGCGAAGAATTATCCGAAGAATACAGAGTGAAATTCCTGCCGTCAGATTTCAAGAAAAAAGAGGGCTATAAACGGTCAATAGAATTAAGTAAAGAATATAATTTATATAGGCAGGACTATTGCGGGTGCGTGTATTCAAAATAAAGCGTAGGGGTCGGCGTCCTCGACGACCCTAAAT
>JAZNYY010000080.1:0-6901 GCA_045594645.1 Candidatus Fimenecus sp. | reverse complement strand
TTTGTCTAACTCATTTATATGGTTATGTAATCTTGTAGGGGCTGGCGTCCTCGACAGCCCTAACCAAATATACAGGTAAATTAACAATGGGTCGTCGAGGACGCCGACCCCTACGAAATGAGTTCGACAAACTCCCAATTTATCTGATACATATGACTTTGTATATTGCATAGCAGATTTTTTTATGGTACAATACTAAAGATTAAAAGTATTTTGTGAAAAAGAGGGATATTTATGGCATATGATTACAACAAAAGTACAGCACTCATCATTGGTATGACCGATACTGACGAGAAGGTGACCGCCGCAAGTGGTCGAATTTCAACTCAGGAGGGTACAGCACTCTCAATTTGGGATAAATCACAGGACAGAGATAAAAACGCAAACCTTATCGGTAAGGTTACAGCGTCAGGTCACACAAGTACAGTTGAGCATACATATTTTCAGATTGCATTTCAGAATGTTACTGCCGTTGTTGAGCAGTTTATTATCGAATTCAGACTTGCATCTTATACCGTTAAGTCAAGACGATATGTAAACTTTAGTGATGCAGGCTTCTATGTGCCCGAATTCAATGACGCAGAAATCGAAGAATCATATAAAGAGCATATGTCAAAAATGTTCGCACTCTATGACGAGCTTTGCGAGAATGGCGTTCTTCGTGAAGATGCACGCTTTGTGTTGCCATATTGCCTTTACAGTAATTTCTTCTGCTCGGTTAACGGCAGAGAATTCCTCAATATGCTTTCTGCAATGATTTGTGGCAGAGGTGCAAAATATCCCGAAATCAAAAAGTTAGGTCTTGAGCTTTACGAGCAGGCTAAAGAAAAAGCCCCCGGAATTATGTCAAGCTTTAATCCCGACAAAGTGGTGAATGATGTGCCCGACCTTTCATTTATTGAGGTAGAGCCCGAGCACACCGCTACACCCGTTGAGTTGTTGGCATATACACCCGACGCGGCAAAATGTATTGCACGAAATGCCCTTATTTCAAATAAAAACTGTGGGACAAATCAAATCGAAAAAATCCTTGCAGACGAAAATACAATTGAGAAAATTGTTGAAGCAGTTGTTAAGTGCAAGCGCCCAAGAGCTTTGGAATGTGCAAACTATACTTTCCGCTTTAACAATGTTTCACTTTCTTGCATCACTCACTTTGCCCGCCACAGAATTCAGTCAATTGAAATCCCCGAGCTTACAAAAACAGACCGATTAAGTTTCATCATTCCGCCCGTGCTAAAAGATAAGCCCGAGCTTCTTGAAAAGTATAAAAATGCTTTCAAAGAAACCGCAAAAGAATATGAAAGACTTAAAAATCTTGGTGTGGCAGAAGAACTTTTGGTATATTATCAGCTCAGCGGTAATACATTAGATATTGTAACAACTATGAACGCAAGACAGCTTTTACTGTTTTTAAGACTTCGTTCCTGCACCCGCGCACAGTGGGAAATTCAGGAATATGCCGTTGAGGCACTCAAACAGCTTCGCAAGGTAGCACCCTCAGTATTTAAATTCTATGGGCCAAGCTGTTTCGTAGGTGCTTGCCCCGAGGGCAGAATGACTTGCGGTAGAGCTGCAGAAATTAAAGAAAAATTTAAAAACCTTTGATAAATGAAAAGATTTAACAACAGAGAAACCAAACGAAAGAATTTTCTATTTCCCATAATCGCATTGTTTTCATTGAGCCTTTGCTCTGTACTTGCCCTTATTTTAGTGGGCGGTGACGAGACGATTTATTATTTAAGTCAGCTCAATTTTGTGCCCGATGAAAAGGTGGTTTGCATTGACCCCGGTCACGGGGGCACAAGCTCGGGTGCAGTAAACGGCAAGCGAATGGAAAAAGACGATAATTTAAGATTGTCACTTTTAGTACAGGATATTCTTGAGGAGCGTGGCTATACTGTTGTTATGACACGAGATGACGATAGCGATGTCTCCCTTGAAGACCGATGTAAAATCGCAAACAAGGCGAGAGCATCGCTTTTTGTTTCTTTACATAGAAACAGTAGCACTTCGCCAAATGCGGTGGGAATGGAAGTTTGGGTACATTCTTCAAACCCCACCGATGATAATCTGCTTGCACAGAATATTCTTGATAATCTTGTTATTGCGGGTATTTCAGAAAATCGCGGAATCCATTCGGGCTATCGCGAGGGTGCACATCTCAATTATTATGTCAACCGTAATACTAAGATGACCTCATGCCTTGCAGAAATCGGGTTTATTTCAAGTGATGCCGATAACAAAGACTTCGACGAAAAGCTCGACGAATATGCCGAAGCAATCGCAGATGGAATTGAGATGACACTTCTTGAAATGAACGGATAAAGATAGTTTCTTTTTCCGCAATACTGCGTGGCTATCAGTTCGCGGTATACCTGATACAGCTTCGCCTCTGCCACATTGTCTTGCGAAAAAATAAATCTATCATTAAAATGCGTAATGCAGAGTTTATAAATTCGTAATTAAAATGGAAAATAACTTGAAAAATTTCTCAAAAAACTCTTGACAATTGGGAATTGTTGATATATAATTGCTTTTGCTCGTTGGGGAATAGTGTAACGGTAGCACGACAGACTCTGACTCTGTTTGTTGGGGTTCGAATCCCTATTCCCCAGCCATAAAAAAGTAGCCATCGCTTTTGCGGTGGCTATTTTTTTGTTTGAAAATGTGATGGGATTCGAACCCGCGAGGGTCTGAGCGTTAAGAAAACGATATAGTATATCGTTTTTAGCGAAGAGCACAATGCGAATACCTCATTCGCATTGTGAATCTATAATCTGAGCGTTAAGAAAATAGTCCAATAAATTGGGAGTTTGTAGGGATGAATGCAAAACGCAAAGTGCAAAGTGCAAAATGTCGGGTCTGCGACGCAATTATAATCGGCTCCCTCTGACGAGGGAGCTGGCGAGCGTTAGCGAGACTGAGGGAGAGATTTAGTGAGCAGTTAAGCCTATCTCTCCCCTCCGTCTTTTGCTTCGCAAAATCCACCTCCCTCGTCAGAGGGCGGCAACATACACCATTTAATGAGTTATACAAACCCAAATTTGTGCAACTCTTTTGACATAGCAGTTACTACATTTGTGGTAACTTTTTTTCATTATTGAACTTTAATTGTATTTATGTTAAAATCTCCTTGAGGTGACTGCAATGAATTCTTATCCCAACCCATTCATCCCTGAACGCGCTGACCCTTATGTTACAAAAGGGCCCGACGGGTTTTATTATTTTACCTCATCATACCCTGCATATTTAAATGTTGATGCGGGTTATGACAGAATTATACTTCGTAAAAGTGACACAGTAATAGGTCTTGCAACTGCCGAAGAGCACATAATCTGGTCCGCTCATAACGAGGGCGTAATGTCAAAGCATATCTGGGCGCCTGAAATTCATTTTATCGGCGGAAAGTGGTACATTTTCTTTGCGGCGGGCGAGAAAGAGGCAATCTGGAATATCCGCCCCTTTGTGCTGATGTGCGAGGGCGCAGACCCTATAAATGATAAGTGGGTCGAAATGGGCAAAATGCAGGCGAGCGAGGGCGATGACCGTTCTTTCACCGAATTTTCGCTTGATATGACATATTTTGAAAATAACGGCAAGCATTATCTTATCTGGGCAGAAAAATTGGGGGATTCTTCGCTCTTTATGGCAGAGATTAACCCCGCAGAGCCTTGGAAGTTGATTTCAAAACCGATTTTGCTCACTAAACCCGAATATGACTGGGAGCTTATCCGTCACCGTGTTAACGAAGGTCCGGCCGTGCTTAAAACTGACGATAAAATATATGTATTCTTTTCTGCCTCAGGCACGGGCGCAGAGTATTGTATGGGCAAGGTTTATGCTGACAGAAATGCAGATTTAATGGATATAAACAATTGGACAAAATCCCCAGAACCTGCATTACAGACAGAAGATTTAATCGACGAAGCAGGTCCGGGGCATAACAGCTTTGTGGTGGATGAAAACGGCGATTTGCTTATAGTTTATCACGCAAGACCTCATTCGCATTTTGAGAAAAATTGCGGTACATATTGCGACGAGCCACTCTATGACCCTTGTCGTCACGCACGCGTAAAATTTGTGACTTTTGACGAAAATGGAGTGCCAAACCTCAAGTAATATTTACTTGACAAAATTTGACACGATAGGTTATAATTAACTTACAAAATAAAGTTTACATAACTGACGGATTTCGTGGAACACCACGGGGGAATGTAAACTAAATAAAAGCCGACCGTCTGGGCAATTCAATTTTGTTTTCAAAATCGAATTGTCCAGTTTTTCTTTTTTGGACAATTCAAAAAAGAAGGAGGAGTAACAAATGGTAAAACACTTAAAGGAGTTCAGCTACGCCGTGCTTGCGGGTATGGCAATCAGTATCGGTTGCGTTGTATTTTTGTCAGTTGAAAATGCAGTAGCAGGCTCAATACTTTTCGCCGTAGGACTTTTAACAGTTCTCGTTTTCAAGCTGAACCTTTTCACCGGCAAAGCACCCTATATGTGCAAAAATAAGCCTGCATATTGGGGTTTCGTAGCACTTGTGTGGCTCGGCAATTTTGTGGGAACAGGAATTTCATCAGTTCTTATCCGTTTCACAAGAGTTTACGACAAAATTATTGACCGCTGTACAAGTGTGGCTCAAACAAAGGTTGACGATAACCTTTTAAGCCTTTTCATTCTCGGTATTTTCTGTGGAATAATGATGTACATAGCAGTCGATACTTTTATTAACCACGGTCAAGAGAAGAATTTTTCTTCAACAATCGTTGTTGTGTTCTGCGTAAGCGTGTTCATTCTTGCAGGCTTTGAGCACAGCGTTGCAGATATGTTCTACTTTATGCTTGCATTACCCATAAGTAAATGGATTTTACCCCTTATCGTGATTACATTCGGTAATGTTCTTGGCGGAAATCTTTTCTGCTACTTAACAAAAATTAAAAGAGATTAAAAACTTATTCCGCTCCCTCTGTGAGGGAGCTGTCGCGAAGCGACTGAGGGAGTAAAACTACACAAACTCCCTCCGTCAATGCTAACGCATTGCCACCTCCCTCTAAGAGGGAGGGGATTAGGAATATAATTTATATTGGAGGACTTTATTATGCTTTCAGACATCCAAATCGCACAACAGACAACTTGCTTACCCATTACAGAAATCGCAAAAAAACTCAACATTGACGCTGATGACCTTGAGCTCTACGGCAAATACAAGGCAAAGCTTCCACTCTCACTCAACAAGAAATATGCTGACAGAGAAAACGGCAAGCTTATTCTCGTTACTGCTATCAACCCCACACCCGCAGGTGAGGGCAAAACAACAATCACAGTTGGTCTTGGTCAGGCAATGAACAAAATCGGCAAAAATGCTTGTATTGCACTTCGCGAGCCCTCAATGGGTCCCGTTTTCGGTGTTAAGGGTGGTGCCGCAGGTGGCGGATATTCACAGGTTATCCCTATGGAAGACATCAACCTTCACTTTACAGGTGATATGCACGCTATCACAGCAGCAAACAACCTTCTTTGCGCTATTATCGACAACCATCTTCAGCAGGGTAACGAACTTCGCATTGACCAGAGAAGAATTCTCTTCAAGCGTTGTCTTGATATGAATGACCGCGCACTTCGTAATGTAATCGTTGGTCTTGGCGGTAAGGTTAACGGTGTTCCTCGTGAAGACGGATTTATGATTACTGTTGCAAGTGAAATTATGGCTATTCTTTGCCTTGCAACCGATATTGAAGACCTTAAAACAAGACTTGGCAACGTCCTCGTTGCTTATACTCTTGATAATCAGCCCGTTTATGCTCGTGACCTCAATGCAGTTGGCTCAATGGCAGCACTTTTAAAAGATGCAATCAAGCCCAACCTCGTTCAGACACTTGAAAATACACCTGCTATTATGCACGGTGGACCTTTCGCAAATATCGCTCACGGTTGTAACTCTGTTACTGCTACAAAGCTTGCTCTTAAGCTCGCTGATTACTGTATAACAGAAGCAGGTTTCGGTGCTGACCTCGGTGCTGAGAAGTTCCTTGATATCAAGTGCCGTTATGCAGGTCTTAAGCCCGATTGTATCGTAGTTGTTGCAACAATTCGTGCTCTTAAATACAACGGTGGTGTTGCTCGTGCAGACCTTCAGAATGAAAATGTTGAGGCACTCAAAGCTGGTATCGTAAACCTTAAAACTCATATTGAAAATATGAAGAAGTATAATGTGCCGGTAGTTGTTGCAATCAACAAGTTCCACACAGATACAGATGCTGAAGTTGCTTATATTAAAGAATTCTGCGAAGAAATGCAGGTTCCCGTATCTCTTGTAGAGGTATTTGCTAAAGGTGGCGAGGGCGGAACTGACCTTGCAGAAAAAGTATGTGCAGTTATCGACGAGGGTAAGGCAGACTTTGCTCCTATCTATGACGAAAAGCTTTCAATCAAAGAAAAGCTTAACACAATCGCTAAAGAGATTTACCGTGCAGACGGCGTAATCTTCACAGCAGCGGCAGAAAAGGCAATTAAAGATATTGAGGCTCTCGGTCAGGATAAGCTCCCCGTTTGCGTTGCAAAAACTCAGTATTCACTCTCTGACGACCCAACAAAGCTTGGTAAGCCCGAAAACTTCACAATGACAGTTCGTGAAGTTAAGCTCAGTGCAGGTGCAGGCTTCATTGTTGCTCTCACAGGTGACATTATGACAATGCCCGGACTTCCTAAGGTCCCCGCAGCATACAAGATTGATGTGGATGCTGACGGAAAGATTGATGGTCTTTTCTAAAATTCGTAATGCGAAATTAATATTAAACAGTAGGGCGGGGTTTTTGACCTCGCCATTGTTATTTTGTAGGGGTCGACGTCCTCGACGACCCTTTGTTGTTTTATATATTTCTTATTTAGGGTCGTCGAG
>JAZNYY010000079.1:0-16959 GCA_045594645.1 Candidatus Fimenecus sp. | reverse complement strand
TATGTGTTAGAATATAGAAAAAAGTATGCATTTTTGCGTTAAAAGTTTAATTAAGGGTGATTTTATGCGACCTATTAACGATACACAACAAAAAATTTATGAATTTCTTTGCGAGCGTTCACAATGCGGTGTTCCCCCGTCAGTTCGTGAAATCGGCTCTGCGGTGGGCTTAAAGTCTACTTCTTCTGTTCAGGCAAACCTCGACGCACTTGAAGAGGCAGGCTATATAGAGCGTGACCCATTACTTAAAAGGTCAATCCGTGTGCTCGGTCAGGCAGAAAATGTAACAAGTGTTCCCCTTTTGGGTACTGTTACCGCAGGTATGCCCATTTTAGCGGTTGAGCAGATTGAGGGCTATATTGCCTATAACGGCAGGGTTTCACGCGATAAGCCACTTTTCGCCTTGAAGGTCCGCGGTGAAAGTATGCTCTGGGCGGGAATTCTTGACGGCGATATTGTTGTCTGTGAGAAAACGCCTTATGCCACAAACGGTGAAATTGTTGTTGCTATGATTGAAGACGAAGCAACAGTTAAGCGTTTTTATAAAGAAAACGGTCATTTCCGTCTTCAGCCTGAAAACGATGCCTATGAACCTATTATAACCAATGAGGTTGTAATCTTGGGTAAGGTTGTGGCATTGTATCGGTATTATTGATTTGATATGGAAAAAGACCCCTCTGACGAGGGGGCTGTCGTTTTCGCTTGCGAAAATGACTGGGGGAAGAGATTGGCTTTTTCTCTCCCTCCGTCAAAATAAAAAAATTGCCACCTCATTACTCGCCTGCCGGCTCAGACATCCGTAATTCGCCATCCATCGGTTGCTCGCGACCTCGTCAGAGGGAGCCGATTATAATTGCGTCGCAGACCCTTAATTTTGCACTTTGCATTTTACATTTTGCATTTCGACAAACCCCAATTTGTCAGACTCTTTTGAATTGATATTTCATTTAAATTAACGAAGCTCGGTGTAGAAAGGCTATTTATTTCATTTGACATTTACTTAAAAAAATACTATACTATTTTTAAAATAGGTAAGTTTCGATTATTTTGAACGGAGATACAGAATGAACATAAAATTTACTGCTCCTTGTCTTTTGGGACTTGAGGGGCTTGTGGCTCAAGAACTGCGCGAAATGGATGCGCTAAATGTTGAGGCGAAAAACGGTAGAGTTGATTTTGAGGGTGACGAAAACATTCTCGCCCGTGCGAATATCTGCTCACGATACAGCGAGAGAATACTCATAAGAATGGGTGAATTCAAGGCAATCACTTTTGAACAGTTATTCCAAGGTGTTAAAAATATTCCTTGGGAGCAGTGGATTGGCAAATTCGACGCATTCCCCGTAAAAGGCTATTCGCTGAATTCACAGCTTCATTCGGTGAGCGACTGTCAGGCAATCATCAAAAAGGCGATGGTTGAAAGACTTAAAAGCAAATACGGAATTTCGTGGTTTGAAGAGTCGGGGGCAATTCACCAAATTCAGTTTTCAATTATGAAAGACATTGTGACGGTGTTTATTGACAGCTCGGGTGTGGGACTTCATAAAAGAGGCTACCGCCCGGTTGCAAACTCCGCACCAATCAGAGAAACCTTGGCGGCGGCAATGGCAGATTTAGCCCGACTTCGCCATTATCACACGCTTTACGATGTTTGCTGTGGCTCGGGCACAATTCTTATTGAGGGTGCAATGAAGGCTATGAATATTGCCCCCGGTCTTCGCAGAGCATTTATTTCAGAACGCTTTGAGAATATTGATAGTGCTGTTTGGCAACAAGAACGCGCAAGAGCGCAGGATTTGGTAATCAAGGATGCCGATTTTATGGCTTACGGCTCGGATATTGACTTCCACGCACTTGAAATTGCCCGCGAAAATGCAAGACGCGCAGGCGTGGGCATGAAGATTGACCTTTTTAAAAAGGATTTAAAGGATTTCAAGCCTAAATCTGAAAAAGGCACGGTAATCTGCAACCCACCTTATGGCGAGAGAATGCTCGACATTAAGGCGGCAGAGGATATTTACAGAACTATGGGCAATATCTTTAAAGCCGAGCGCGGTTGGGCTTATTATATAATCAGTCCTGACGAAAGCTTTGAAAAGTGCTTCGGCAGAAAAGCCGACAAGCGCAGAAAATTATACAACGGTATGATTAAATGTCAGCTATATATGTATTATAAATAAGGTGATTTTATGAAACATGTTTTTATTGTGAATCCCGTTGCGGGTAAAGGAAAAATCGCAAAGGCATATATCTCTACAATTGAAAATTATGTTAAAGAGCATAATATGGATGCTGAAATCTATATTACAAGAGCAAGCCGTGACGGTATGAAGCATGTTGAAGAGCTTGCCTCAACAGGTGAAGAAATCCGCTTTTATTCCTGCGGTGGTGACGGCACTCTTTATGAGGTTGTCAACGGTTGCTATAAATACCCAAATTGTCAGGTTGCTAATATTCCCTTGGGCTCGGGTAACGATTTCTGCCGTCTTTTCGGCAAGAATACAAACCTTGATGACCATGTGAACGGAATACCGATGAAGCTTGACCTTATCGAAACCGATGGCACAGTTGCAATCAATGAATGTGCAATGGGTCTTGACTCTGAAATCTGCGCAAAGCAGGGTGATTTCAAAAAGCTCCCCGGTGTAAACGGCGAAATGGCTTATACGGTGGCGGCGCTTTATTGCCTTATGGGTAAATACAAGAACGGGTTCAAAATCATAATTGATGACGAAGAGGTTTTCGAGGACGATTATCTTTTCTGCTATATCGGTAATTCCCGCTGGTACGGTGGCGGATATATGGCAGCGCCCAATGCAATGCCCAATGACGGACTTTTAGATGTTGTAATGGTGCGCAGTGACCGTGGCAGACTTAAATTGTTACCGCTTATCCCCGGATATAAAAAGGGCGAGCATCTTGATTGGGATATTACGAAATTCAGACACGCCAAAAAGGTTAAAATTGAAAGCCAAGCTCCCGCGGCGGTTAATGTTGACGGCGAATGTGCTTATGTAACCGAGCGTGAATTTAAGCTTTTAGAGGGTGCAATCAATTTTATTGTGCCTCGCGGTTCAGACTTTTTAAATATGTAAGTAAAGTGCGGAATTGCCTTCCCCTTGAGGGGAAGGGGGACATAGCCTCCCCACTTGATGGGGAGGTGGCAACGCGTAGCGTTGACGGAGGGGCTTGCGGTGGATGAGGTGTGGATTAAGATAATAGCAGAGAATAATATATTAAACTGCTTTTCCACCTCATTCGCCTCGTTCCTCGGCACCTTCCCCTCAAGGGGAAGGCATTTTGTTATATCAATAAGGATAATATTATGTACAATTTTTTTGTAAATAAAGAAAACAGAAATGGCGATTGCTATTTTATTTCGGGCACAGATTTCAATCACATCAAAAATGTTTTGCGAATGAATGTGGGTGACACCTTTCTTGTGAGCGAAAACGGTGTAAGTAATCTTTGTGAAATAGACGGCTTTGAAAATGATGTTGTAGTCGCAAAAATCATTGAAGAAAACTATAATGATACCAATTTGCCTATTAAGATTTATCTTTTTCAAGGCTTGCCCAAGGGCGATAAAATGGAGCTGATTATTCAGAAAACCGTTGAATTGGGTGTCGAGAAAATAATTCCCGTTGAAATGAGCCGTTGTGTTGTAAAGCTTGACGATAAGAAAAAGAAAAGTAAGGTTATGCGTTGGCAGGCGATTGCCGAAAGTGCCGCAAAGCAGAGCAAAAGAAACTCAATCCCCGAAATTGCAGATGTCCTTACATATAAACAAGCTTTGGAAATGGCAAAAGAGCTTGATTTATTGCTTGTGCCATATGAGAGTAAAAACGGAATGGAAGATACAAAATCAGCACTTGCAGAAATTAAAAGCGGAATGACCGTGGGTATTTTAATCGGTGCCGAGGGCGGATTTGAAGAAAAAGAGATTGAAGAGGCCTTTGAAATCGGCGGAAAAGTGATTTCTTTGGGCAAAAGAATTCTCCGCACCGAAACCGCAGCGATAACCTCTGTAGCAATGTGTATGTTGTATTCTGAAATGAATTTGAGTGAATAAAATGAAACAATTACCCCTTGAATTTCAAGAGAGAATGAAAAAATTGCTCGGTGAAGAATACGAGGATTTTATAAAATCTTATGACGAAAAGCCCGTAAGAGCCTTTCGCGTGAATACCGATAAAATTTCTCTTGAAGATTTTGAAAAACTAAATATATTCTCAATCGAAAAAATTCCATATGTCGAAAACGGATTTTATTTCGATTATGACGGTATCGGCAATCACCCTTATCACCACGCGGGTATGATTTATGTTCAAGAGCCCGCCGCAATGGCGCCCGTGGAAAGCATTGACATTCGCCCCGAGTGGAAGGTGCTTGATTTGTGTGCCGCACCCGGTGGCAAGAGTAGTCAGATTAAAAATAAATTGGGCGAAAAGGGTGTGCTCGTGTCAAATGAGATTGTGCCGTCGCGTTGTAAAATCCTTACGGGTAATATTGAGCGAATGGGCTTTAAAAATGTGGTAACAACCTGTATGAGCCCGCAGAAAATCGTAAAAAGCTTCCCTGAAAATTATTTTAATATGATTATGGTTGACGCGCCATGCTCGGGCGAGGGAATGTTCAGAAAAGAAGAAATCGCAATTGATGAGTGGTCGCTCGAAAATGTGAAAATGTGTGCTGAAAGGCAGGCAGAAATTCTTGATTGTGCGGCTAAAATGGTAAAAGTGGGCGGATATATTGTTTATTCCACTTGCACTTTTTCACTCGAAGAGAATGAGATGACCGTTGACGCATTTTTAGAGCGTCATCCCGATTTTGAGCTTGTTCCCGTAACGGAAAGAGTAAGCGAAAATACCGCCGACGGAATAAATTTTGACGGTTGCAAATGCGAGAATATTCATTATACCCGCCGTTGCTATCCTCATAAAACAAAGGGCGAGGGGCAGTTTGTGGCTGTGCTTCATTATGCTGATTCGTCTATTGATTCAGAGCATTTCTTCGTTCCTTTTGGTGAAGAAAAGCTCGACAGAACTCTTACGGATTTTCTTGATGATACACTTGTGTCATATAATAAAGATTATGTGCAGATTTATAATGGAAATCCTGTATATTTCACACCCGATTTTCCTGTGTCAAGGGGTGTGGCGTTCGCTTGCGGAGTGACAATCGGCGAAATCCGAAAGAATTATGTAGTGCCCCATCATCAGTTCTTTATGGCAATGGGAAAGGATTTCAAGAGAAGAATCGAACTCACCGCGGATAGTGATGAAATCAAAAAATATCTGCACGGTGAAGAATTCGCGACCGATTGCCCCAATGGTTGGGCAGTAGTGCTTGTTGACGGTTGCCCCGTTGGTGGAGTCAAAGTTTCAAACGGCAGAGCGAAAAATCATTATCCCAAAGGGTTAAGAACGAAGTAAATATAGCCTTCCCCTTGAGGGGAAGGTGTCACGAAGTGACGGATGAGGTGGAAAACTAAATATAAATCAAATTAACGGTTGCTTACGCAACCTACACCTCATCACCGCCTGCGGCGGAGCTTCTCCTCAAGGAGAAGCCATTTTTATCCCGCCGAGTCTTGCAAATATTTCTCCTTGACAAACATTTAAATCCCTTGTATAATAACTCTTGCGTTTTGAATATGCTGCTATGGCTCAGGCGGTAGAGCACGTCCTTGGTAAGGACGAGGTCACCGGTTCGAATCCGGTTAGCAGCTCCAAATCCCATTCTTTGAGTGGGATTTTTTATTTGCTATTTTATAAAAACTGTGATAGAATAACAATAATATGTAAAAGGATATTGTCATGAAAAAGCTTTTCGAAAAATATCGTGAATTAATTAAATATGTAGTTTGCGGTGTATTGACCACCGTTGTGAATTATGTTGTGCATTTTGCACTTCGTGCAGTTGATGTTAACTATTATATTTCATTGACTGTTGCGGGTGTATTTGCAGTAACCTTCTCTTATTTTGCAAACAGAATTTTTGTATTTGAAAGCAAAACAAAGGGCAAGTCGGCGGTTAAAGAATTCTTTATGTTCTTATCGGGCAGAGTAATGTCTTTTTTGATTGAGCTTATAATTTCATTCATATTTATTGATTGCTTGAATTTCAGTCGCTTTGTCTGGGCACCTGATTTTATAAACTCTGAAATCCCCGTTGGCGAGTTGTTTGTAAAAACCTTCTGTATGGGCTTTGTGGTAGTAACAAACTACATTTTCAGTAAATTAGTCATATTCAAAAAGAAAAAATAATATGTATATACAGTGGATTAATGTATAAAAATACATAAATCCGCTGTTTTTTAATGAATTTTTTAAATTTTTCTGCATAAACTATTGACTTTTTTGAATAATGATGTATAATCACCTCGTAAATTTCAAAATCAACTTAAAAAGGAGTAGATTTAAAATGAAAAAAATGGTTAAAGTTCTTTCAGTAGTTCTTGCTCTTGTACTTATCGTTGGTTGCTTCGCAGCTTGCGGTGGTAATAAGGAAGACACACTTAAAGTAGGCGTTCAGACAAACACAACAGGTCACCTTTATACATCTTGGGACTTCGGTGAAGATGCAGCTGTTGCTTATGACAACGGTGCAGTAGCAGTTGAAGCTCTTAAAAATGGTAAGGTTGACTGCGTTATCATTGATAACGAGCCCGCAAAGGCTTATGTAGCAGCAAATACAGGTCTTAAGATTCTTGAAACAGCATACGCTGAAGAGGAATATGCTATCTGCTTCCAGAAGGGCAACACAGAGCTCAAAGACGCAGTTGACGGCGCTCTCAAAGCACTTATCGCTGACGGTTCAGTTAAGGCTATCATTGACAAGTACATCAGCGGTACAGACGAAGCTCTTGTTGGTGTTCCTGTAACAGCGGTTGATACAGATAAGCCCAATCTTGTAATGGCAACAAACGCAGAATTCCCTCCCTATGAATACATTGACGGTGATATGTACTATGGTATCGATGTTGAAGTAGCAAAGATTATCGCTGACAAGCTTGGCTATGACCTTGTTATTGAAAATGTTGCATTCGATTCAATTATCCCCGGTGTTCAGTCTGGTAAATACTCAATGGGTATGGCTGGTATGACAGTTACTGATGAAAGACTTGAAAGCGTTGATTTCTCATCATCATATGCAACAGGTGTTCAGGCTGTTATCGTTTCAGAGGATAGCAAAATCCAGGCTATTGAAGACCTTGACCCCTACTATCTTCCTGAAGAATAATTAATTTTTCGCACAGTTTCAATTCAGGGTGGAATTGTTCCACCCTGAATTTTTGCGGTTTATGAAAGGAGAGAATTTATGCTTGACCATATTATTGGTGCTTTGATTGCTTTTTTTGCACGCTTTAAAGAGGTTATGATTGATGGCGACCGCTACAAGTTTATTCTTGACGGTCTTAAAAACACATTTACAATCACCTTTGGCGCTTTGGCAATCGGTATTGTTCTCGGTATTATTGTTGCGGCTATCCGCACATCTTTTGATAAGAACAGAGAGTCGATGAAGCTTCGTGGCGGGTTTGGATATTACATACTCGCATTTTTCAATGCAATATGCAAATTCTATTTGACAGTTACTCGCGGAACCCCCGTTGTTGTTCAGCTTATGATTTCATATTTCGTAATTTTTGCGGCAGCTGATGATGGCGTTCCCGTTGCGATTTTCGCTTTCGGTATAAACTCGGGTGCTTATGTTGCCGAGATTTTTCGTGCGGGTATTATGTCTGTTGACCACGGTCAGTTTGAGGCGGGCAGAAGCCTTGGTTTCAACTATTTCCAGACAATGCGCTTTATTGTTATTCCGCAGATGTTCAAGGCAGTTCTTCCAACACTTTGCAACGAGTTTATTGCACTTCTCAAAGAAACTTCAGTTGCAGGTTATGTTGGCGTTATTGACCTTACAAAAGCAGGTAACACAATTGCGGGCAGAACCTTTGAATATTTCATTCCGCTCATTTCAGTTGCGATAATCTATCTCGTAATGGTTATGATTTTATCGTGGCTTGTAGGAAAACTCGAGAGGAGGTTGCGTAAGAGTGACAGATAATGTTCTTATTAAAGTGGAAAACCTCAAAAAGCATTATACCGGCGGTGCGGTTAAGGCTCTTGACGGCATTGACTGTGAAATCAAAAAGGGCGAGGTTGTTGTTATTGTTGGTCCTTCGGGTTCAGGCAAGTCAACACTCTTGCGCTCGCTCAATCTTCTTGAAATTCCCACATCGGGTAAAATCTATTTTGACGGTGTTGATATTACAGATAAAAAGACAAATATCAACACTCACCGTCAGAGAATGGGTATGGTGTTCCAGCACTTTAACCTTTTCCCCAATATGAATGTGCTTAAAAATATGACAAAGGCACCCGTCACACTTCTTAAAAAGGATAAAAATGATGCAGAAAAGCAGGCTCTCGAATTGCTTGACCGCGTAGGACTCAAAGACAGAGCAGACGCTTATCCCTCACAGCTTTCGGGCGGACAAAAACAGCGTGTTGCAATTGTGCGTGCTCTTTGTATGGAGCCCGAGGTTATGCTCTTTGACGAGCCCACATCAGCCCTTGACCCCGAAATGGTTGGCGAAGTTCTTGATGTTATGAAAAATCTTGCTCGCGAGGGTATGACAATGGTTGTTGTTACTCACGAAATGGGCTTTGCAAGAGAAGTTGCTACACGAGTAATCTTTATGGACGAGGGCAAGATTATTGAAGAGAACACTCCCGAAGAATTCTTCACAAATCCTCAAAACCCAAGACTTAAGGATTTCTTGTCAAAGGTTTTATAATGAATATTTTAATTTCACCTTGGTAAAATATTACCGAGGTGATTTTTTATGGAAAATATGAATATGGAAATGAAGGCATATCTTGACAGCCTTCCTGTTTCAGTAAGAACAGCAATTGTTGAGTCGGGCGCAAAGTTTGAGACGGTTGAGCAACTCAAGGTGCTTGCACAGGCTTATCTTGGACAGGAAAAATAAGATAGCCTCCCTTGTTAAAGGGAGGGGGACCGCCATAGGCGGTGGAGGGATTCATAAAGCAAACGGGAATGAATCCCCTCGCCACTTCGTGGCCCTCTCCCCTTTGACAAGGGGCGCATAATGGATATATATATTTTACATATTGACAAAGTCAAAAAAATACTATAAAATGTATTACAATCAATTCAATAGCCCCTATCAAAAACAGTGAAGAAAATAAGACATAATTCACTCGCTTTCAGAGAGTTGCCGTTGGGTGCAAGGCAACACAGTGTTTATGTGTATAGCTCATTTCGGAGTTGCATAAGTGAAATCATAGCTTATGACGGTTGACCCCGTTACAAAGTCAGACTTTGTCAGAAGTCATAGAGGTCGGCATTCGCCGATGAATTAGGGTGGTACCACGGTAGATTTTTCCATCGTCCCTATCAACTAACTTTGATAGTGGGGCGATTTTTTTATAATTGGAGGAGATTTTATGAGAAATGGTTGCGAAAAGTATATTCCGTTTACACCAATCAATATTTCCGACAGACAATGGCCCACAAAGACCATTACTGCACCGCCCGTTTGGTGCTCTGTTGACTTGCGTGACGGTAATCAGGCTCTTATTGACCCTATGAACTTGCAGGAGAAAATTGAGTATTTCAAAACGCTTATAAATATCGGCTTTAAAGAAATTGAGGTTGGTTTTCCGTCAGCATCTGAAACAGAATATGAGATTTTAAGAACGCTTATTGAGAAAAATTTAATTCCCGATGATGTTACAATTCAGGTGCTTGTTCAAAGCCGTGAGCATCTTATCCGAAAGACATTTGAGGCTATTGACGGTGCTAAAAATGTAATTATTCATTTCTATAACTCAACTTCAACATTACAGAGAAAAGTTGTTTTCAAAAAGGATATGGACGGTGTTATTGATATTGCCGTTCAGGGAGCAAAGCTCATCAAAGAGCTTACCGACGAGCTCAAATCACAGAAAGATGTTAATATTCGTTATGAATATTCACCCGAAAGCTTTTCGGGCACAGAAATGGATAACGCGGTGCTCATCTGTGAAAAGGTTATGGAAGCACTCGATATAGACGAAAATAACAAGATTATTCTTAATCTTCCCGCAACTGTTGAGGGAAGTACTCCCAACGGCTACGCTGACCAGATTGAATATTTCTGCAGAAACCTTAAAAATCGTGAAAACGCAATTATCAGCTTGCACCCCCACAATGACCGTGGTACTGCAGTTGCGGCGGCTGAGCTTGGTCTTTTAGCAGGTGCAGACCGAATTGAAGGCACTCTTTTCGGTAACGGCGAGCGTACAGGTAATGTTGATATTGTCACATTGGCTCTTAATATGTACACACAGGGTATTGACCCACAGCTTGATTTCTCAAAAATGAATGAAATCAAAGAAATGTTTGAACGCACAACAAAAATGCCCGTTGACCCAAGAAAGCCATACGGCGGTCAGCTTGTTTTCACAGCATTCTCAGGCTCTCATCAAGACGCTATCAACAAGGGCAAGGAATATATGCGAACAAGCGGAACAGAATTCTGGGAAGTTCCATACTTACCCATTGACCCTGCCGATGTGGGCAGAGAATACGAGCCAATTATCCGTATCAACAGTCAGTCCGGCAAGGGCGGTGTTGCTTATATTATGGCAGAGTATGGCTACAATATGCCAAAGGCAATGCACCCCGAATTCTCAAAGATTGTGCAAAAGGTTTGCGACGAAAAGGGCAAGGAGCTTCAAAAGGAAGAAGTATTCGCACTTTTCAAGCAGGAATACCTCAATGTTACAGGACCTTACAAATTGCTTAGCTACAAGTTCTACGAAGAAAGAGAACACGGCGAGGAACAGTCAAGAGTACATTTTGTTGGTACTATTCAGTATAACGGCAACGAGCCACAGAAGATTGAGGGTATCTCGGCAGGTCCTATTGGTGCATTCTGTCAGGCTATGAATACAATCGGCCTTGGCGATTATCACTTCATCGACTACTCTGAACACGCTGTATCAGTGGGCTCAGACTCAAAGGCGGTCAGCTATATTCACATTACAGACCCGCAGGGCAAGGATGTTTTCGGTATTGGCATTTCACACAATATCAACTATGCATCTATCAAGGGTATTCTTTGCGCAGTTAACCGTTGCTTGCCAAATGTAGTAAGAGTAACCACTGATTAAATTGAAGTCACAATTCTCAGCGTTTACTAGAAAGGACTAATTATTATGAAAGAATATAATATTGTAGTATTAAAGGGTGACGGAATCGGCCCCGAAATAGTTGATGAGGCGTTAAAGGTGCTTGACGCGGCAGGTGAAAAGTACGGCTTTAAATTCAGTTATGATTATCAGTTAATCGGCGGTGTGGCTATTGACGAAACAGGCGAGCCACTTCCACAAGCAACTGTTGACGCTTGCAAAAAGGCTGATTGTGTATTCCTCGGTGCAGTTGGCGGACCTAAATGGGACACACTCCCCGGTAATCAGCGTCCCGAAAAAGGACTTTTGGGAATTCGCGGTGCATTGGGACTTTATGCAAATCTTCGCCCCGCAAAGATTTTTGAGCCTTTGAAGTCTGCGTCACCTATCAAAGACAGTATTATCGGTGACGGACTTGATATTATGATTGTTCGCGAGCTTACGGGCGGTATTTATTTCGGTGAAAGAGGTCGCAAAGAGGTTGACGGCAACCCCGCGGCATACGATACAGAAATGTATTCAGTTCCTGAAATCGAGAGAATTGCAAGAACTGCTTACGAAATGGCAATGAAGAGAAATAAAAAGCTCACAAGCGTTGACAAGGCAAATGTTCTTGAAAGCTCTCGTCTTTGGAGAGAAACAGTTATTAAAATGTCAGCGGAATACCCCGAGGTTGAGCTTTCACATATGTATGTTGACAACTGCGCAATGCAGTTGGTAAGAAACCCAGGCCAGTTTGATGTTATTGTTACTTCAAACATCTTTGGCGACATTCTTTCTGACGAGGCATCTATGATTTCAGGCTCAATCGGTATGCTTGCATCTGCATCACTTGCAACGGGCAAAATGGGACTTTATGAGCCAATTCACGGCTCTGCACCCGATATTGCAGGTCAGCAGAAAGCAAATCCCCTTGCAACAATTCTTTCTGCTGCAATGATGCTTCAGTATTCATTTGATGAGGCTGACGCTGCAAAATCAATTGAAGACGCAGTAAATGAGGCACTCAAAATTGCCCGTACCCCCGATATTTATGAAGACGGATTTAAAAAGGTGACCACAGCTGAAATGGGCGACTTGGTGGTATCTTTGTTGAAATAATAAAATTGTAGGGGCTGGCGTCCCCGACAGCCCTGAAAGTGATTAAATTGCTTTAGGGTCGTCGAGGACGCCGACCCCTACGAAATGTTTTTTGAGGTCAATATGAAAACTCTTTACATCAGCGATATGGACGGCACTCTTTTACAGAATGACGGTAAAATGAGTGAATACACAAAAGAAAAACTGAATGAGTTTTATGAAAAGGGAATTCCCTTTGCGGTGGCAACGGCGCGCAGTATGGTCAGCGCAATGCCACTTCTGGCGGGAGTTCATTTTGCTGCACCCATTGTGCTTATGAATGGTGTTTTTGTCTATGATACCGAAACAGGTAAGGCGGTAAAATACCACGAAATTGACCATTCGGCACTGCAAAAAATTCTTGATTGCTTTTATGAAAAGAATTTGCACCCGTTTATGTTTTTGTATGGTGATGACTATAAGCTTTCAATCAAATATACCGAATTCGACAATGATGGTATGAAAGAATTCTATGATAATCGAGTGGATATGCTTGACGGCAGATTTACTCAAACCGACGATTTGACCGTTATCGAGAAAGGCCAGCACCCTGTTTATGTGAATTACTACGCGTTGTCCGAATTCCTTGACGATGTTGTAGAAAAGTTAAAAGAAATCCCCGAAATAGATTTTGCGTATTATAAGGACAGCTACTCTGACGATTGGCTTATTGAAATTTATTCTCACACCGCTTCAAAGGCAAATGGTGCAAAAGAGGTTAAAGAGGTTGTGGGTGCTGAAAAAATCACCGCATTTGGTGATAATCTCAATGATTTAGTAATGCTTAACGGTGCTGACACAGCGGTGGCGGTGGCGAACGCTGTACCCCAAGTAAAAGAAATCGCAGATATTGTAATAGGCGCAAATACTGAAGACAGCGTTGTGAAATTTATTGCCGAGGATGTTGACAAATCAGCAGAAAAATAGTTAAATATATTGTATATAAATTTTGTAATAGGTGATAGCAATGGAAAACACCGTTGAAAAGAAAAAGATAGTTTTAAGTGCAATTCAGCCCACAGGCACTCCAACCTTGGGCAATTACCTCGGTGCGCTTAAAAATTGGAAAAATATGAAGGACGATTACAACTGTCTTTATGCAGTTGCAGATTTACATTCTCTTACAGTTCGTCCCGAGCCCGCAACACTTCGTAAAAACACAATGGAATTATATGCGATTTTGTTGGCGCTCGGTCTTGACCCCGAAGAGAGCATTGTGTTTATTCAAAGCCATGTGCCACAGCACGCACAGCTTGCTTGGCTTTTAAATTGTTGCACACAGTTCGGCGAGGCGGCTCGTATGACACAGTTTAAGGATAAAAGCGAAAAACACCCCGAAAATGTTAATGTGGGACTTTTCACATACCCGATTCTTATGGCGGCAGATATTCTTTTGTATCAGGCAGATTATGTGCCCATTGGCGCTGACCAGAAACAGCATCTTGAAATTGCCCGCGATATTGCAGACCGTTTCAATACAGTTTATGGTAAAACATTCACAATGCCCGAACCCTTTATCGGCAAGGTTGGTGCTCGTGTAATGTCACTTCAGGACCCATTTGCTAAAATGAGCAAATCCGACCCCAACCCCAAGAGCTATATTTCAATGCTTGATGATGACAATGTAATTGTCAAGAAAATCAAGAGCGCGGTAACTGATAGCGAGGCAAAGGTTAGATATGCCGAGGGCAAAGAGGGTATAAATAACCTTATGGGTATCTACTCTTGCTGTACAGGTCTTTCATATGAACAGATTGAAAAGGATTTTGACGGCAAGGGCTACGGCGACTTCAAGATGGCAGTTGCAGAGGCAGTTGTTGAAGAGCTTCGTCCGTTCAAGGCAGAGTTTAACCGTCTTGTAAATGACAAAGCATATCTTAACGAGTGCGCAAAGAACGGCGCAGAAAAGGCAAGCCGTTTTGCACAGAGAACACTCAATAAGGCAATGAAAAAGTCAGGATTATATATGTTATAATGCAAAATGCAAAGCGCAAAGTGCAAAATGAACGGCGAGAAAATCTCGCCGTTTTCATTGTATATCTAAAACAGAACCGAAAATTGTGTAGGGGCAGTTCACGAACTGCCCGTTGAGGTTTGATATATCTCTATTTCGGGCGATTCGTGAATCGCCCCTACAAAGTGTGTAAAAATTTTTTAGTTAAAATATTGACATCATTGCTTTATAGTGCTAAAATACTCTACAATCAGCAAACAGAGGTAAATATTATGAAAACTCTTAATTTCGCAGCTGAATACTTTTACTTTAGCTTTTACTTTACAAAGTCAAAGGCTTGTTTCACTGCGGAAAAATAAAGAATGCTGAAATAATTTGCATTTTATTCCTACAGTGAAACTACTGTAGGAATTTTTTATTGCGAAATTCATACCAAAAGGAGTAAGAAATATGGTAGTAATTCTTAAAAATCAGGTTGACCCTGCAAAAGTCGAAAATTTAACAAAATGGTTGCATGACCAGAATCTTGTAATCAACGAGGTTGTTGGTCATTACCAGACAATTTTAGGTCTTATCGGTGACACAAGCCGTGTTGATATTGACCTTATTCAGAGCCTTGACATTGTTGAGGATGTAAGACGAATTTCAGAGCCTTACAAATGCGCAAACAGAAAATTCCACCCCGATGACACAGTAATTGATGTAGAAGGGTATAAAATAGGCGGGGGCAATTTCCAGTTCTTCGCAGGTCCTTGCTCAATTGAAAGCAGAGAGCAGATTTTAAGCATCGCAAAGGATGTAAAATCAGCAGGCGCTAATTTCCTTCGCGGTGGCGCATTCAAGCCCCGTACTTCACCTTACGCATTCCAAGGTATGCGTGGCGAGGGTCTTGAGCTTATGCTTGAGGCTAAAAAAGAAACAGGTATGCCAATTGTAACAGAAATTATGGACGCATCTCATATTCCTCTTTTTGAGAATGTTGATATTATTCAGGTTGGCGCTCGTAATATGCAGAACTTTGAGCTTCTCAAAGAATTGGGACATCTTGATAAGCCCATTTTCTTAAAGCGCGGTCTTTCAAGCACATTCCAAGAGCTTCTTATGAGTGCTGAATACATTATGGCGGGCGGTAACGAAAAGGTTATTCTTTGCGAACGCGGTATCCGTACATTTGAAACTGCAACAAGAAATACACTTGATTTATCAGCAGTTCCAATGCTTAAAGAAAAATCACACTTGCCCGTAGTTATTGACCCCTCACACGCATCGGGTATTGCTCGCTTTGTTAAGCCAATGTCATTGGCTGCTGCTGCCTGCGGTGCAGACGGTCTTATGATTGAAGTGCACAATGACCCGTCAAAAGCACTTTGTGACGGTCCACAGGCACTTACTCCTCCACAGTTTGCAGATGTTGTTTCATCAGTAAACAAAGTTTTAGATGCAGTAAAGTAGGCGATTAAATGAAAGTCGGAATTATCGGGCTTGGTCTTATGGGTGGCTCACTTGCAAAGGCAATCAGCTTTGGCACAGAGCATACCGTATGGGGCACAAACAGAAGCCCTGAAGCTGTGCAAAAAGCACTTTTTGTGGGTGCAATTGAAAAAGAACTCACAAAAGAGGATTTGCCCCTTTGTGATTTGGTGATTGTGTCACTTTATCCACAGGCTTCAATTGATTATATAATCGAAAATGCCCGCCTTTTTAAAAAAGGTGCAATAGTTATGGATATAAGCGGTGTTAAACGCTATGTCTGTGATGAGCTTTATGACATCGCAAAGCAAAACGACTTTGTGTTTATCGGTGCGCACCCAATGGCAGGCTTGCATCTTTCGGGCTTTGAGCATTCAACGGCTAAAATCTTCAACAATTCTTCAATGATTCTTACTCCTTATGAAGACACTCCCGAAGAATGTGTAGATGTTATCAAAGAGTTGTTTCTCTCAATCGGCTTTACAAATATTCAGATGTCCACTCCCGATGAGCACGACAAAATTATCGCCTTTACCTCACAGCTTGCACATGTGGTTTCAAATGCCTATGTTAAAAGTCCAAACGCTATGGTGCATAAGGGCTTTTCGGCGGGCAGCTATAAGGATTTAACCCGTGTTGCATATCTTAATGAGCATATGTGGTCAGAATTATTCCTTGAAAACCGCGATAATCTTATAAATGAAATTGACGCGATAGTAAATAATTTGGTACAATATAGAGAAGCGATGGTAAATAATGACCGCGAAAAGCTAACAGAGCTTTTGCGTGACGGCAGAATTTTAAAAGAACAGATAGACGGGTGAAGAAAATGGAAATCGTTAAGGTGACCGCTTCAAAAGAATATAATGTGCATATCGGTTCGGGATTTTTGGATAATGTTGGCGAAATGCTGAAGTCGATTAAAAAGCCTTGCCGTGCGGTAATCGTTTCTGATGATACGGTTTTCTCGATTTACGGTGAAAGAGTTAAAAAGAGCTTAACCGATAACGGATATTCTGTTTGCGAATTCATATTTCTCCACGGTGAAGAATCAAAATCGCTTGAAAGCTTTGGGGAAATTTTGGAATTCTGTGCCGAAAACAGTATAACAAGGACTGACCTTTTCGTCGCCCTCGGCGGTGGCGTAACAGGGGATTTGACAGGCTTTGTGGCGAGCTCATATCTTCGCGGAGTTGACTTCGTGCAGATTCC
>JAZNYY010000078.1:0-19182 GCA_045594645.1 Candidatus Fimenecus sp. | reverse complement strand
GCCATCATCATTACGAGTGCAAGTGCGATTGAAAGAATTTTTTTCATAACTGTTTTCTCCTTTATAATTAAGTTATAAATTACTATTTAAACAGCGTCGGTGTATTCAATAGTGAAAGTAAGAATATCACTATGTCTGCCTGATGCCGCCTGTAACCACTGTGCTTCTGTAACGCTTACAGCAAGAGGAAATGCTCTGCCGTAATCGCCGGGCAAGAAGGCGATGTCTTCGTGGCCTTCAAGACCGTATGCAATGGTTCTTTGCGAATCATCTGCATTTACAAGCTTGTAGTCATTTTCGGAGGCAACCGAAACCTTAACTGTTTTGGCAGGTTCAATCAGCATTTTAACTGCCTTGACCTCACCGATTCCCATGGTATCTGTCATCCAAGGGATTTCCACATCCGCGGGGAAAGAAAGTACATAGTCAACCTCTGCTTTAGTGGATATTTCCATTGATTGCTCCAACGCGAAGGTTGGGACTACGCAAAGCAAGAGCATCAACAACGCGAGACCTGCGGATAAAGCTTTTTTCATAATAAACATCATCTCCTCCCTTATGTTGTACCGTCGTCATATTCGACGGTATATGTCAATGTTGTTCTGTATTCACCAACCGGAACATCGTCCCAGCCACTGACCGTAACAGCCGGTGCGGGGTCTTGTTTTCCGTCAGTAACCATACCACTGAAAGTTGTTTCAACACCAAAGTTTTCTGCTGTATATGTCAGAACATCTTCTGTAACCGTATTGGTCAACTCGCCTGTTCCGTCATTTGTAACTTTAACCTTAATGCTTGAAGCTGCATTCATTTCAGTATTTGCGGTATATGAAACATCCTGTGGGTCTGAATCCGACCAAGAAACAGGGAATTCAGCAGGAATTGTTACTGTGTAAGCATCGCCCATTGAATAGAACACTTGAACCGTTTGTTCTTCAAGAACCGTGCCGTCGGGGTGACAAAGCTGAATAGTAAGAACATCTGTTACCATACCGCGAAGTCTTGTCTGAGCAATAGGAACTCCTGCGGTCAAAGTGAATTTTTCCTGTGTTCCGCCGGGCGTTGAGGAGTTATTGGTAACGGGATATGTTGCCGCCCAATTAGCTTCGGTCAAGCCTGCAAGCTCGCTTGAATCAACCGTGTACGAGTTGGAATCATTTGACTTCAAAGTAACATTGTAACTTACGATGTCACCATAGTCATTGGTCATATAACCATTCTGTGAAACAACCTTAACATAGAATGTATCTGTATATGGGTCTGTAATATCGAGATATTCTGAATATTCAATAGTATATACAGTTGATTTAGAAAGATTTTCTGCACTGAGCATAAGCGTCTGCTCACCCATACTCGTCTGATATGCAGGGAAGAGTCTTATAATAGCCTGCTCAAGCTCATAAAGCTCTTCAACATTGTAATATGCAGGAAGAAGTGCGTTATACTCGTTAATAATATCCCTTATACTCTGCAATTCAGCGTCAGTAAAGAGCGTTTTATTTGTAATATGGTCATTAGCCATATCGTAAATATTCTGCATCTTATCACGGAAGGTGATAATACCGCCTTCAATTGTTTCTCCATCAACTACAAATTCTCTTGTGTTGTTCAAGAAATATGTGAAACCACGAGAGGTGTTCGTAAGCTGAGGATAAATCGTACCATCATCAATTGAAGTCTTTGAGTAATACTGCAACGGGTCGTATTTGTCTGTTTTAAAGGTTGAAACCTCTTTAACACCCTCATATTCTCCGTCAGCATTTTTTTCACCGATGTAAACGAAGTTGCCAACCTTGTAATCATCGGAATTTGCAACGCTGTCATCCTTATCATCAAGTACACCGTCATCATCATAATCATACTTCATTGTATACAATGCCGTAATCTCGGGCAAGAAAGTGAAGGAGTCTTGCTTAATATCCTCCAAACTCTTTGAACATCTCATTGCCGCGTTGTAAGCATTTAAGAAACCTAATCCCTTAACAACATCTTTTTCTGCCACAGTATAATGTATGTAAGATTCATTATAGAACTCTTCAATTTGTGCAGCAAGCTCTGCTGTTAATCCGTAAAGTCCGTAATTTGGTACAACCTGACCATCTACGATTACATAACCAGGGTACATCAAATCCTTATCGCCTGTTACCGAGGCTCCAGTTGCGTCTGTTGTAAGATTATTTGTAATCCACTCTGCCAAAGAATCCGAAGTAACATCGGGCTGGGGAATTGTACTGTGGTCAGCTGCATATCCTTCATAAACCAAAAGAGTTTTATAAGCATCTATAACTACATTCTGCTGATATGTGGGAAGCGTGTTATAAATTGCTCTTGCAGCTGCAGTTGTGGTGTCAATTGTAGTCTCATCATAGGGGTCGATTGCATCAACTGCTGCTTCAAATTCAGAAGCAGGAAGTGATTTTGCTCCAAAAACCTCTGCGTAGCTATCATCTTCTTCAGTTATATTATAAGCACCTGATCCATAAGTGAAACCAACATTATCAATTGTGAATGACTTTTCATCTAATGAACTGCTGTCGCCACCTGCAATACAAAACTGAATTGCAAAAATATTTTCAAGACGTTCTGCACTGTAATCCAACATATTTTCTTTGTTTAAAATATCACCAATTGATGATGTTTTAAACTTAAAGTGATACAAAGGAATTCTTATGTAACCCTTATAATTGTCAAGACTTGACAAGTTGTTGTATGGGTCTGCGGTAAGAGGTGTCGATGTGAAAACATACGGGTTGGTTGTATTATTCTCTATCCATCCACCTGTCTCATCATCAAGAATCCAATAGTTCCAGTCATCAGCCTTGGTCTGCTCAGAAGATAACAAGTCCGTACCCATTTCAATGCCGGCTTTTGCATCAACACCATCTTTCTTCGTGTAAACATTTACACTGAAATAGAAATTAGAAAGTGCTGAGAAATCAACATAGAAAATAAGAGATATCAAATCACCTGCACCAGTTTGATTTGCGTGAGTAAACTGTCCCAATCCATCAAGAGCAGTTTTATTTGCCTGCATTTCAGCCCAAGACGAGGCGTTCTTACCTTGTCTTGTAACCGTAACGGAATGGTAAACGCCCTCGTGTTCATTACCTGCATCTTCAATATAAAACGAACTATCAGAATAAACCGTAGCACCCTGAGAATTCATATAACCATTATTTGTAATGGTTGCCCAAGAAGCATTATAATGGAGTTTGTTATCCATTACCTCTTGCTTATACTCTCCGTCAGTGGGCGAATATCCATATAAATCCTTATCAATAATGTTTTCGCCACCGTCAGTTGTATATGTAACAAGATTTTTTAAATGTCGCCAACTGTTTTCCATAGTGTAAACGCCACTACCGGGGTTATGCGTACCTGCCGAAATACCGTTTGCACTTGTAAAGCCTGTAGTATAAGCATCTTTATTGTCTTCTAATTGATAGCCCTCATCACCAAGCTCATAATTTTGTTCAAAATCATTAAAGACAATAAACGGGTTATCAGCAAGCTCTTGGCCAACGATAAACTCGCCACCGTCAAGCTCATCAAGATTTTCAACAAGGGTGAAATATTTAAGAAGGGTTTCTTCTTCAACTTTACCCAACATTTCAAGCTGGCCTAAGTTAAGAAGTGAATAAGCCTGCCAAAGTTTAACAATTTCTTTCCTTAACGCTTCACTTACTGCTGTAATGTTATCAGGATGAGGAAGTTTTTCAAGCGTTTTAACAACGCTTGGAACAAGGTCATCTTTATCGCCGTTTGAAATGAACCAGTCTTTTATATCTGCCTGTGTTGTATCAATTGTTCCTTCCGTCGCACAAGCCTCAAACGCGAGCCACGCTTTTTCCCAAGTATCTTCTCGGTGAAGCTTTGTCGCCATTCCTGCCAAGCCTGTTGTATCAGGCTTTCTTGTAAGTCCAAGGAATGTTGCATCCTTGCCCTGTGAAGTATACAAAGCATTGTATTCAGCAATAAGTTCAAGAATGTATTCAAGTTCGCGATAGTCTGCCCAGTCAGGGTCTTTGATATATTTGTCAATTTCGTCAAAGATAATCTTTGCAATCGCTAATTCTTCGTCGTAATAAGTTGCCATTGAGTTACCGGTTGAAGATGCCATGCCCGAAACAGCATTTTCATCCCAAGGGCCACCGTTTTCATCGTAGAAGAAGATATTATCAACGAAAAAGCTATTTTGAAGGCTATCCGCACTTGCTCCTTCAAAAGCGAAACCTGCTGAATACAAGTCGTCAATTGCCTTGTAACCCTCATCTGTATCACTTACAGCTTCAGCCTCACTAAGACCTGCTGCAATCATTGCATCTTCACCACGGGTGATGGCTTCCGTTTCATTACGAACCCATGCACCGTTTGTAAAATGCCAATAGTTTGAATTGCCCAAACCACCAATACCGGTTTTTGTAGCAACGATACGGTGTTGCATAAGACGAGCATCTTTAATATTTGTACCGGCTACATCAACAAGTGTTTTTGTTATCGGAATACCATTAGCATGATTGTCACCATTTGTTAATGTCGCACTATTCCAGCCCGTTGCAAAGTCAGTTGAACCGTTGTTAAAGCCTGTATTTTTAAGCTGTGCATAAGAAGCGTTTTCCGAACAGATAAACTGAATTGGAACACGAACATAACCCTTAAAATTACCAAGGTCAACTGTACCATTTGTAAGGCTCACCTTGTTCCATCCACCGTCTTCACGCTGAACCCAAACATAACCGTCAGTTCCCGTGTATCCTTTTGTTGAATAAATGATATCACCCATGTAGTCCTTCTGAGTGACTGTCATGCTTTGGTCTTTACCCCAGTCATACCAAACCTTTTCGTTTGCACGAAGTCTGAATGAAACGCCTTCAAGCTCAACTCTTGACAAATCCATCCAGAACCAAACTTCTGTAGCATTTGAGAAGTCCCATGTCTGACGCGACATACTTGTATCAAAAGTCTGAGTGCCACTTGGCTGGTCGTTCATTATAAAACGGAGCGCCGATGTGTCACCAACGTTATCGGTAAGGTCTTCCGTACCGGCTTCTGCAGAAACACCCATATAAAGAAGAGCATTACCGCTTACAACACTTGTATCATCATCACTTTGGTCAAATGTCATAATCTCACGAACTGCGGTTGCACTTGTTGAGAAATTTGCAAATCGGCTTGCATCAATCTCTGCAACGGGAACATCTGTAACCGTTGTATAAAGAGGCTGTGAGAACCAATTTTCAGTATCAACCGCTGTAACTGTTACACTGTAGCGGCTGTTTTCAAGGTCAATTTCACCAATATCTGCCGCCGCAAAAGTGCCTGATGTACCTGTAACCTTGATTGTGTCGAGCACAACATTTTTATGAGCAACATTGTTTGCACCCATATCGACAAGTTCAAGAATATAGAACGCAATTGACAAAGCCTCACCTTTATATGTAGGTTCTGCATCTGCCGCAGGGTATGCTACGTGAACATTTCCGTCATCATCAAGCCACGCTCTTGCACCCTCTTTGATTGCTTCATCACTAAATTTCGGTGCAGGGTCATAAGTGCCCGCCGCCGTACCGATAATACCGAACGGAACTGATGTTGCAATCATTATGAAGCTCAAGATGACCGCGAGGACTTTCTTTGAGATATTCTTCTTTTTCATTCTCAATCTTCCTTTCTTTCAAGGCTGTCTATATATAATAGGTATATTATTCTGCTTCAGGTTCAGTTACAATAATTTTTGTTGCAACCACCATATTGTTAAGCTTTGTTCTTTGCTGGTCAAATGAATAAGGCTGCTGCATAACAACTGCATCGTATTCACCAACATCTAAAGTTCTGTTAATTGAGAACTTTGAAATTGAGTAGCCGGGCTGAACAAGACCCGATTTATAAATCATTTCGTCTGCATCGTCAACCTTCTTGTTGCTGTTCTTATCAAGATAGATTGTGAATTCCATAAAGCAGACGCCTTCATTCTTTGCGTGGTTTGTAAGAATTACATTCTGCTCTTTCTGATTTGCTTTAAAATTGATTTCGGGAATTCCGACGATTGTAACATTCTTTGTTGATGTGTCAATCTTTTCAGGTAAGTCGAGCTTACCCTCGCCCTCTTCTGCGTTTGAATCAAGAATAAGTGGCGGCTGAGTTGTTGTAGTGTCGGGCTCACTGTTTGCTTTTATGACATATGTCATTCCTGCAACAAGACCAATCAAAGCAAGTAATCCGAGAAGAAGCCAAAGAATAATCATTCCCAAATTATCTTTCTTAACTGCGATAAACGAGCCTGTTTCAAGCTCTATGTAACCGATTGTCTTATATCTTGCGCCGGATGTTGCTTTGAACACGGGCTCTTCAATTCCCTCAACAGTCAATACGCCGGTCTGGTCTTTGCCGTATTTAAGCTGACCTGCCACGCGGATACCGCCGTCTGGATAAAGAGCTTTCATTTCTTTTACGGTATAATAGCCTGCCTCAAAGCCTGTATCTTTATTATAATATGATTCTGTATAGTCATTGCCTGTTTTTATGATGAAGTTTGCCAAAACAAGTGCCTCCTAAGTGATTTTTGCTATATTGAGTTAAAAATATAGATAGGTATAGATATAATATTCTAATTTAACAGTATAATTTTATACCGACTTATACCATTTGTCAACACTTTTTATTGTGTAAAATTATCAGTTTATCGACAACTTCCACTATTATTTTAGCAATATGCTATAAATTATGACCATTTTATGAACACCAGTGCTTTAAAGTGTTTAATAAACACCTTGTTCAGCAATTTTTTAACTAAAATTTTATATTTTAGTCTTTTTTTAACTATTTTGAAAAATTTGTCATATTTTTTATAAAAAAAGTATGGGACGATGACCTTGTGCCCCGTTTCAAAGTGTGTAATAAGACTTTTTCAGGCGATTCGTGAATCGCCCCTACAAGATTACATAACCATATAAACGAATCAGATAAATTCAATTTTGTCAGGGTCAAATGCACATAAAAACAAGAGCGAGAGTAAAACTCTCGCCCTGTTTATTGTTTTATGTTTTTTAGTCCTTCTTTGCTAATTCTGTCAAAGATGTTGCAAGACCCGCAAGTCCCTGAATTTCTGATGGAATAATAATCTTTGTAGCCTTACCGTCGGCAGCCTTTTCAAAGGATTCAAGAGCCTTAATGCTGATGAATTCCTGACTTGGATTAACCTTGTTAATCATTTCGATACCTGCGGCAGTTGCTTCTTGAATCTTAAGGATTGCAGCAGCTTCACCCTCTGCTTCACGGATTTTCGACTCCTTAATAGCGTCTGCACGAAGAATTGCAGATTCCTTTTCACCTTCGGCAACAAGGATTGCGGCTTTCTTTTCACCCTCTGCCTGCAAAATCTTTTCACGGCGTTCGCGTTCAGCCTTCATCTGCTTCTCCATTGAATCCTGAATTTCGCGAGGAGGCATAATGTTCTTTAATTCAACACGGTTGATTTTGATGCCCCATGCGTCTGTTGCTTCATCAAGAACTTCAGTAATCTTTGAGTTGATAGTATCTCTTGAAGTAAGAGTTGCGTCAAGCTCAAGGTCACCGATGATGTTGCGAAGTGTAGTTGCTGTGAGGTTTTCAATAGCCATCATAGGTCTTTCAACGCCGTATGTGTAAAGCTTGGGGTCGATAATGCGATAGAACACAACTGTGTCGATTGACATTGTAACATTATCCTTTGTGATAACGGGCTGGGGTGGGAAGTCAACAACTGCTTCCTTAAGGCTTACGCGCTTTGCAACTCGGTCGATAATCGGGATTTTCACATGTAGACCTGTGTCCCAAGTTGAATGATATGCGCCGAGACGCTCAATAACATAGGCATTTGCCTGAGGTACTACGCGTACATTTGCGATGATGATTGCGATTGCAATCGCGATAAGAATGATAGGGATAATCAAGAATTCCATAATTTTTCTCCTTTTTTATAATTTATTTATTACAAGAGTTGTGCCATTCACACTCTTTATAACCACTGTTTCCCCTTTGGGAATAGTATTACCGTTTTCGCTGACCGCACGCCAATAGACATCGCCAACGAGAATTCTGCCTGAGATTGCGTTTGTGTCTTCTGTTACAAGCGCCGCCTTGCCGAGCAACTTTTCATTCTGGTCAACATCGTCAACGGGCTTTTTGATGTGCTTTTTGTAAATCTTGCGGGCAACCACCATAAAGACAGCACTTAGCACCACAAAAATCGCAATCTGCCACACCACGCTGTCTATGACAAAGGTCAGAAGACAGGTTATAATCGCCGCGGGGACAAACCAGATTGACACAAGCGTTGTTGTGAGCATTTCAACTACGAGAAAGAAAACTGCCACCACGAGCCACGCAACCCACGGATTTTGCATAAGATATTCCATATGTAGCCTCCTATTTTATAATATACTTATAAATCGCATCGTAAATACAGTCCTCAAAGCTTTCGGAAGCACCACCGTCAAAGCTGAAAAGCCCCTGACCGCCACCGCCACCGATTGCGTGAATATGAGTTCTTCCTGAAAGGTTATCAATCATAACAGTAAGGGTAAGACGGTTACCTGCACGATAATAGTGTTTTTCATAAACCTGAACAATCACCAATTTATCGTTGTCTGTAGCTGTTACATATTCATCAATCAATTCACCGGTAACAGAATTGTTGATAATGGTATCGTTGAGAAGCTTTGCAACCTCATTCGGTGAAATTGATACATACAAATTTGTCATTTTTAACCCTCCTTTACACCAACTGTAAAAATGCTTTCTGCGCTTCTTCCCTCATCTGAGTAGAAAGGAAAGCCAGCACCATAGCTCTTAACGCAGTTCGCAAGCGTTTCTGTGAAACATGGTCGTTAATGCCCGAGCTTTCAACCTGTGCATCAATCACCTTGTCAAGATATGCAGTTTCAGAAACGCCTTTCTGCTCGCATATATATATTATGCCGCAGAGAATGTTAAACAACTCTCTGTCGGGCAAAATGTCGTCTGAACGGTCCTCCACCGACCCGTTTATATAGGCCAAGAGGTATGCGATTTGCTCAAGCTGCATTGAACCGCGCATCATATTAATTAGTATAATGCGAACTACCTGCTCCTCG
This sequence comes from Candidatus Fimenecus sp., assembly GCA_045594645.1. GTDB lineage: Bacteria > Bacillota > Clostridia > Oscillospirales > Acutalibacteraceae > Fimenecus. The sequence continues at coordinate 10,069 of JAZNYY010000078.1, read as the reverse complement.
CCGTAACGCTTACCTTCGGGATTTTTCACCCAGCCGCGTTTTACCCAATTTTGAATTGTTGATGCTTCGAGCCCCGTCAGCGCTCTGACTTGCGCCAACGTGAGCCCTCTTGTAACTGTCAGCAACGGCGAGATTACAGAATAGCAATCCTCCGCTGCAGAGCTGTTAAATTTGAGAACCGTGCCCGGAATCAAATCTAACATTTTCACACCTCCTTTGTGTTCCTCATTTGATTGTAGCTTGATTATATCACAGGTTCATATGAACTTCAAGTGTGTTTTCGTGACTTTTTTGACAAATTTTTAACAATTTTGTTGTGCACAATGCCATTTTCTCGTTTTTTTAAATATTTTCACGATTTTTCATATATTTTTCTCAATTTTTGTGAGGTTAATTTATAATATCGCGTTACAAACCCCACATTTTGCACTTTGCGCTTTGCATTTTGCATTTTCATAGCCACGCAGTATTGCGGAAAATATGCCAAAAACTGTTGTTAAAATAAAAAATATATGCTAAAATATACTGATTATATTTATATCGAGGCATTATTATGGCAATTTTAAAGGATGTTAAGCGTATTGTTGTAAAGGTTGGCACCTCTACACTTACATACAGCACAGGTAAAACGAATATAAGAAGAATGCACAAATTAGTCAGCGTGCTTTCTGACATTGTGAATTCAGGCATTGAGGTTGCTCTTGTTACAAGCGGCGCAATCGGCGTTGGCGTTGGCAAATTAGGTCTTAAAGAAAAGCCCGCCGATACGGCAGGCAAGCAGGCGGCGGCAACAATCGGTCAATGCGAGCTTATGTTTATGTATGACAAGCTTTTCGGCGAATACGGTCACACGGTCGGTCAATTGCTCATCACAAAAAGCGATGTTGAAAATGATGAGAGAAGACAAAACCTTATTAATACCTTCAACAAGCTTTTTGATTTTGGCGCAATCCCTGTAATCAACGAAAATGACAGCGTGGCAGTTGAAGAAATTGTTTATGGTGATAATGACTCCCTTTCTGCAATCGTTGCAAAGCTTATAAATGCAGATGCGCTCATAATTCTCACGGATATTGACGGGCTTTATGACGCCAACCCCAACGAAAACGAAGACGCAAAGCTTATCCCCGTAGTAACTGTAATTGATGAGGATTTATATTCTATTGCAGGGGGCAGAGGCTCAACTCTCGGTACAGGCGGAATGGTGACAAAGCTTCACGCGGCAGAAATCGCAATGGGCGCGGGAATTGACACAATAGTTATGAACGGTGAAAATCCTACAGATATTTATAAAGCCCTTGACGGCAAGCAGGTTGGAACTTTCTTTAAGGGGAAATAATTATGCTTACAGAAATCGGCAAAAAAGCAAAGAATGCTGCGGCAGCTCTTGCAATTGCATCAACAGAAGATAAAAACAGAATATTACAAGCAATAGCAAATGCCTTGCGTGAGAATTGCGGCAAAATTCTTGAAGCAAACGCTCTTGATATTGAAAACGGCAGAAAAAACGGTATGGCAAGCTCGCTTATTGACCGTCTTATGCTGAATTCTGACAGAGTTGAGGGTATGGCGCAGGGCGTTGAGGGTGTTATTTCACTCCCCGACCCCGTTGGCAGAGTGCTTTGGGAAACTGAGCGTCCCAACGGAATGAAAATTCAGCGTGTCAGCGTGCCTTTAGGTGTAATCGGCATTATTTACGAGGCTCGCCCCAATGTTACAAGTGACGCGGCGGCTCTTGCCATAAAGGCGGGCAACACCGCAATTCTTCGCGGTGGCAAAGAGGCTTTCAATTCAAACTCCGTTATTATGGATATTATGCGCGGGGCAGTTGAAAAAGAGGGCTTTAGCCCCGATATCATTGAGCTTGTGCGAGATACTTCACGAGAGAGTTCTACTGCACTTATGCGAATGAATAAATATGTAGATGTGCTTATTCCCCGCGGTAGCGCTTCCCTTATAAACGCGGTTGTTGAAAATTCAACCGTTCCCGTTATTGAAACAGGTGTCGGCAACTGTCACATTTATGTTGACGGCGAAGCAGACATTGATATGGCGTGCGACATCATATTCAACGCAAAAACTCAGCGAATTTCTGTTTGCAACACCGCTGAAAGCCTGCTTATTCACAAGGATATTGCAGAGTATGCGCTAATTGCAATCAAGGCTCGTCTTGATGAGAAGAATGTTATTCTTTACGGTGACGAAATCGCCCGCGAAATCTGCCCCGATATTGAAGTGGCAACAGAAGAAGATTATTATCGCGAATATCTCGACTATAAAATGTCCGTTAAAATTGTTTCATCTCTCAACGAGGCAATTGAGCATATAAGAAAATATTCATCAGGTCACAGCGAGTGCATTGTTACCGAAAACGCTGAAAATGCCGAAAAGTTTATGAACGCAGTTGATTCCTCGGCAGTTTATCACAATGCAAGCACCCGATTTACCGACGGTGGCGAATTCGGCTTTGGCGCTGAAATCGGAATTTCAACTCAAAAGCTCCACGCAAGAGGACCTTTGGGGCTTGAGCAGTTGAATTCCTTTAAATACAAAATTTACGGAAATGGTCAGGTGAGATAAATGGCAGAAGAAAAAAAGAGAAAGCATAAAGGCACTCATAAAGCCGCATTCCCCGTAGGAAGTCTTATAATCATTCTCGCTGCAATCGGTCTTGTAACAATTGTGATTTCTGCGGTTAAGGGCATCGGCACCGCTATTGACAACAGCAAGCACTATGAAGAATACAATACTATTCTTACTCCCGTTGTGCTTATTGACCCCGACACCTTTGACGATATTACAAAGGCTGATATGAATCAGCTTATGGAAATCTCTATTTGGTCACTTCTTAAAAGCGATGTTGCTCCCGATAGCTTTGAGAGCAACGAAAACGGACTTGTTGTTCCGAAATCTGCTGTTGAAGAAGGATTCGTTGAGCTTTTCGGCACAGAGGTTGCCCCTATTCATCAGACGATTGAGGGCTATGGACTTGAATTCGTATATGACACAAAAACTGAGTGCTACACTGTTCCCCTTACGGGTATCTCACCCATTTACACCCCACAGGTAGTTGATAAAACCACCTCGTCTGACACCGTTGTGTTGACGGTTGCCTGCCTTGCAGGTGACGCATGGGAACAGGGCGAAAACGGTGATATGATTGCCCCGACACCCGATAAATACATAAAGATTACCCTTCGTGAGCAGAATGATAATCTTTATATTTCAGCTATTCAGAACACAACTACTCCCGAGGCAATAACAACCGAGCCTACGGAGCCCACATCTGCAGATGTGAACGACGATATTGAGGCAATCGACACAACAACCGAAGCCCCCTCTTCAACAGAAGAGCAGACCTCGGCAGATACTGAGGCTGAACAGTAGCAATATATCAAATCCATCAAAAATACGGGCTGTTTAAAAGGTATAACCTACCCGTATTTTTAAACGATGGTAATCTTAATTCATTTTATGTCTTATTTAACGGACAAGTGACAGATAATTGCTGCTATAATTTACAAAACATTAAGCGAGGTAAAAATTATGCTTCAGTATGAAGAATTAAAATTAAAGCTTTTAAGCCACGAGGACGAGCTTTCAAACTTGGCAGACGCCTTGGGTCTTGAAAAAATGAAAAATGAAATTGCAAGTCTTGAAGAACAGCAGGCAGAAGAAGGCTTCTGGGACGATATTCAGAATTCGCAAAAGGTTTTGCAGAGAACAAGTGTGCTTAAAAACAAGGTTTCTGCTTATGAAAAGCTTAAGGGCGATTTTGAAGATGCTCTTGTTATGATTGAGCTTGCTGACGAGGAAGAGGACGAAAGTCTTGTTGATGAGTGTACTCACGGCGTAGAAAAATTTGAAAAAGACCTTGATTCTATGACCCTTTCAACACTTCTCACCGGTGAATACGACTCAAAAAATGCCATTCTTACATTCCACGCAGGTGCAGGCGGAACAGAGGCTCAGGACTGGGCAGAAATGCTTTTCAGAATGTACAACCGCTGGGGCGAGCGCCACGGCTATAAGGTTTCAACCCTTGACTATCTTGACGGTGACGAGGCAGGACTTAAATCTGCTTGTATTCTCATTGAGGGCGAAAATGCCTATGGCTTTATGAAGAGCGAGGCAGGAATTCACCGTCTTGTGCGAATTTCACCCTTTGACTCATCGGGCAGACGACACACCTCATTCGCATCCCTTGAGGTTATGCCCGAAATCGACGAGGATACAAATGTTGAGATTAATCCCGACGATATTGAAATGGCGGTTTACCGTGCAAGCGGTGCAGGCGGACAAAAGGTTAATAAAACCTCATCGGCAGTTCGTCTTACACATAAACCAACGGGCATTGTGGTATCTTGTCAGGTTGAACGAAGCCAGCACCAGAACCGCGAGGTTGCAATGACAATGCTCAAATCAAAGCTTATTGAGATTAAAGAGCGTGAGCACCTTGCAAAAATCGAGGACATCAAGGGCGACCACAAGGAAATCGCGTGGGGTAGCCAAATCCGTTCATATGTGTTTATGCCCTATACACTTGCAAAGGACCACAGAACATCTTTTGAAAACGGTAACATCAACGCAGTTATGGACGGCGACATTGACGGCTTTATCAACGCCTACCTCAAAATGCAATCACAAAAGAATTTAGAAAACAACTAAATAACATCAAAAAATCCCGCTCATAGAGCGGGATTTTTGTTTTATAATCTTATTTATTTCTTGCTTTTTCCATCGCTTTTTGTGCTTTTTCTTTTTCGTCACTTACATTAACAATATAAACTGAAACTGACCAGATAAGAATTGCAACCATCAAGAAAAGCACCCAAAAGAAAGCGCCTTCAAGTTTAATTGTTGTAAATTCTACAAAACCCAGGGCTAAGTTTGCAAACAGTCCGGAAATATTCAATGCTTGGCCCAATTCAATCTCACCGCTTGTGATGGGGGTTGCGAAAAAACATGTAAAGGAAATCCAAGAAGCAGCCATTGCGAGAATTCCGCCACCGGAAAGACCTGCAATCACCTTGATTTTGTTTGAGAAAATTGCAAATCCAAGAATTACAAGTGCAATTATAAGTGCAATCGCAAAGAAAATTACGGCAAAGAGAACTGCGCGAAGATATTGATTTTCCCAAATCATATTAAGGTCAAGACTTTTTTCGCTGTCTTCATTTATAAATAATGACAACGAACTTGACGGGTCAAAAATATCAGCTATACCCCACTCAAAATAAGTTCCGCCAGGGTCTTCTTCACCGGTAATCGAAGAGATAATAGACGATAAATCTTGGTGCATAACAACAATAAAAATCATTTTTGCAAAGTATGTCAGGGGAAACATTGCCACTGCCATTATTGCCGTTACCACTCTGTAAAGAATGTCAAAGCCTGTAGTTTTTCTTTTAATTTTGTTTTTACTCATTATAATCACCTATTATGTAAAGTTTGAAAGAAAATTGTTCACAGTGCCGTTTGCAGTGAGCGGTGCTGTGGGCAATTTTACTCAAACTTATTATTTGCCCCAAGAAGAATTGAGCTGTACAGTTCTATTGAATACAACATTTTCTTCTGTTGAGGTAATATCTACGCAGAAATAACCCTGTCGCATAAACTGGAATGTGTCGCCTGCTTTGAGATTTTCACAGAGTCCACCCTCGATTAAGCAATCCTTGAGAACTACGAGAGAATCGGGGTTAAGATTTTCTGTGAACGCGCCTGCACTCTCGTCAGAGGGGTTTTCTTTATTGAAAAGTCTGTCATAAAGACGAACTTCTGCTTTGAAAGAGTCAGCCTCGCTCACCCAATGAAGTGTGCCCTTAACCTTTCTGCCGTCGGGTGAATTACCGCCACGGCTTTCGGGGTCATAGGTACAATGAACACAGGTCACATTACCGTTTTCGTCAGTATCATATCCCACACACTTAACGAAATATGCACTCTTAAGACGAACCTCGTTGCCGGGGAAAAGTCTGAAATACTTTTTAACGGGCTCAACCATAAAGTCTTCCTGCTCAACATAAATTGTCTTGCCGAAGGTTACCTTTCTTGTGCCCATTTCGGGGTGCTCGGGATGAATTTCAACATCAAGAGTTTCTGTTTTATCCTCGGGGTAATTATCAATAACAACCTTTAATGGACGAAGCACCGCCATGGCTCTTGGTGCATTAGCATTGAGCTCATCACGAACACAAGACTCCAAAAGACCGTAATCAACTACTGAATAAGCCTTTGATACGCCGATTTTCTCGCAGAAGTTACGAATTGCCGCTGCGGGATAACCGCGTCTTCTCATACCGCTGAGTGTTGCCATTCGGGGGTCATTCCAACCGTCAACAATACCCTCATTAACAAGTGCCAAGCACTTTCTCTTACTTGTAAGGCAGTAGTTGAGGTTAAGACGGGCAAATTCAATCTGACGGGGTGGAGTTGGAATATCAAGAGCCTTTAAGAACCAGTCATATAAAGGTCTGTGATTTTCAAACTCAAGTGAGCAAAGAGAATGTGTAACACCCTCTTTAGCATCTGACAAGGGGTGTGCAAAGTCATACATAGGATAAACACACCATTTATCGCCTGTCTGATGATGGGGCACATGAGCAATTCTGTAAATAACGGGGTCGCGCATATTGATATTAGCCGCTGCCATATCAATCTTTGCACGGAGAACTCTTGCGCCGTTTTCGAATTCACCGTCGGTCATTCTCTTGAACAAATCAAGGTTTTCTTCGATAGTTCTCTCACGGTAAGGGCTGTTTTTACCTGCTTCAGTAAGCGTACCGCGATATTCTCTGATTTCGTCGGCTGAAAGGTCATCAACATATGCCAAGCCTTTTTCGATAAGCTTTACTGCACATTCATAGATGAAATCAAAATAGCTTGATGCAAAAAGGCATTTGTTCCATTTAAAGCCAAGCCACTCGATATCCTCTTTGATAGCGTCAACATATTCTGTATCTTCTTTTTGAGGATTTGTATCGTCAAGACGAAGATTACATTCGCCACCGTATTTTTTGCTTGTTGCAAAGTTAATGCAGATTGCCTTTGCGTGACCTATGTGAAGATAGCCGTTAGGCTCAGGCGGAAAACGGGTCTGCACCTTATTATACACACCGTTTTCCAAATCTTCATCAATAAAATCATGAATAAAATTTGAAATCTTTGTTACTTCTTCCATTTTCGTTCCTCTATGCTTTGTATGAATTTATCGTATCGTCAATTCTTCTCATAACCTCATCACTGCCGAGAATTTGCATAATGTAATACAAATCGGGAGTGTTAGTGCGTGAAGTAATCGCAACACGGATAACTGTTGAAACATCACCCACATGACCTTTGAATGCGTCAGGGTTCTGTTTGTATTCTTTAACATTTGGGGTAAATCCGCAAGCAGAACAAAGCTCTTTGATTTTGTTAAACCAATCCTCTTTGCTGTCGTTTGCTGAATAAACCTCTTTGTATTTTGTGAGAATTTCTATTGCGTCTTCCTTATTTATATGCTCGGGAAGAGTGCTGTCAGCATCATAAAGCTCGTTATAGAAGAATGAAACATAATTTTCAACTTCTTCCCAGCAAGCGATATCTTTTCTCGGCTTTGGATTTTCGCGGTCAATATTTAAAATCGCCTTTGCCTTTTCGGGATTCTCAACAAAAAGTGCATAAAGAACCTCGTTGTAATCCATCGCCCAATCCGTAACAAGCTTATAAACCTGCTTGGCAGTCATAACAGAAATCACATTTTTTGATACATCGTTAAACTTAACCATATCAAAAAGTGCGCCCGAAACACTCATCTTTTTGAGGTTGAACGGGAATTTTGCAATATCCTCATTTTTATTTGCTCTGCGCCATTCCTCAAAATTAGAATTAAGAATTGTGAGCATATATTCTTTAACCGAAGCCTCGGGATAACCCTTTTCAATATAGTATGAAACATTAGCCTCGGGGTCTTTTCTCTTTGAAAGCTTACGCTTGCCGCCATTTTCTTCTTTCATAATGGGAGCAATGTGAGCATATTTCACGGGCTTAAAGCCACAAGCTCTGAAAAGCTCAATGTGAAGCGGTACTGACGCAATCCACTCATCACCGCGTACAACATGAGTTGTGTGCATTAAGTGGTCATCAACTGCATGGGCGAAGTGATATGTGGGAATTCCGTCTGCCTTTAAAATGACAACATCATTCACATTTTCGCTCATTTCAATTTTGCCCTTAATCATATCGTAAAACTTGATTTTTCTTGAAATATCACCGATTGAACGAAGTCTTACTGTGTAAGGCACGCCGGCATTGATTTTTTCAATGATTTCATCATCTGAAAGGTCACGGCACTTTGCGTATGCACCGTAATAGCCCTTGATGTCTTCATTTTCTTGTTTTGCGCGGATTTCGTCCAAATCCTCGGGAGTACAGAAGCAAGGATAAGCCTTGCCCTCTTCCATAAGCTTTTTAGCAAATGCGCGGTAAATTGCACGGCGGTGGCTCTGTGTATAAGGGCCATAGTTACCATACTCAGTATTAAAGCCTGTAACACCTTCGTCAGCAGAAACTCCAAAAGCATTAAGACCTGTTACAATACCTGTAACGCCATCTTCAACCTCGCGCTTTTTGTCAGTATCTTCAATACGGAGCATAAACACACCGTTTGTGCTAAGAGCTGTAAGCTTTGAAGCAAAGCCCGCGTACAATCCGCCAAAGTGCAAGTAGCCTGTGGGGCTTGGAGCAAAACGAGTTACTCTTGCACCCTCGGGAAGCTCTCTTGCGGGATAAAGCTCTTCATAATATTCTGTGGACTTGTCCACATCTGTAAAAATAAGTTCAGCAATTTTTTTGCAGTCTGTCATTTGATAAACCTCTTTGTAGGGGTCGGCGTCTTCGACGACCCGTCATATCTCGTCTTGCGGGTGATTCGTGAATCGCCCCTACATTATTCCGGAAGAATTGCGTTTGTTGTGATGTATTTAACACCCTGCTTCATCATTTCGTTGAGCATTTCTTTAGTGTCAACTGTCCAGCAAGCTGCAAGAAGATTATTGTGATGAATTTTCCGAATCATTTCGGGATTCTTAACATTGCGTGATGCCTCAAATGCCACACCGTTGTTGTTTTCAATGCACTCTTGAAGCTTTTCGTCAGTAATTGCGTGCATAAGAAGCCAAGTTTCCATATTTGGTGAAAGATTTCTGAATTCGCGAAGAACATCCTTATGGAATGAAATAAGAATTACACTTTCTTCAATATCATATTTACGGATAATCTCAAGCAAATCGGCAACCTTTTCAACGCGCTTATCCTTAACCTCAATCATCGGTCTGATATTTGCCTCTTTGCAGATTTCAATGAATTCTTCAACAAGAATAATGCCTGCGTCGGGATAATCCTTGATATTTGCACCGTTTGTATATTTGATTTTTGAAAGAGTATCAGCAAAGGACATCTTTTTAACATCGCCCTTTTCCTTGGCCATTGACTGAAGCATATGGTCATGAATAATAACCCACTTACCGTCAGTTGTGCAATGAACATCACATTCAAGAGCATAGTAGTTGTATTTTGCCGCCTGCTTAAATGCCTCAAGTGAGTTTTCGGGCGCTACCGAAGAAAGTCCTCTGTGAGCAGTAAGATGAACACCCTCTGTGTTACCCTCTGCAGCCTCTGAAAACTTGATTGTATCCTTTGCAACCTTTGCACCATAACGGATATCAGTGTAAGCCTTTCTTGCACCTAAAGCCAACAATGTTGTGGGAATAGCGAAGCCTAAAAACTTTTTTGTACTCTTTTTCATTATCAATCGCCTCATTTAAAAAATATAAGTGCACATAATTATACAATTATAGTCATTATACAACAAACAGTAAAAAAAGTAAACTGTAATATTGAATATTTTTTGTTTATTTAAGTTGAATTTTAAATACAAAAGGTAATTGCAAATTGGGAGTTTGTCGAACTCATTTCGTAGGGGTCGGCGTCCTCGACGACCCATTGTTAATTTACCTGTATATTTGGTTAGGGCTGTCGAGGACGCCAGCCCCTACAAGATTACATAACCATATAAATGAGTTAGACA
>JAZNYY010000077.1:0-6323 GCA_045594645.1 Candidatus Fimenecus sp. | reverse complement strand
CTACATAGTATTGCGTTCTATATTGGTGAGATATAAATTTTGCGTCGCAGAGCATAATTTTGCACTTTGCATTTATCCCGACAAACTCCCGATTTATCAAACTGATTATACAACAAAAAAGGAACTCTCAACCGAGAGTTCCTAATTTTTTTAGTATTTTGACTTATTTGCCTGCTTGCTTTGAATACTTGAGTTTATAAACAAGTCTCATAAGTCTTGTTTCAACGGGGTTGATTGGCTCAACCTTGCCGAACATCTTTGCGCTAATCTGAATTTTTGCACCCTTGTTGGTGATAAATTCAATTGCGCCTGCGTCAAATTCGCTACCAGCAACGCAAAGTGCACCGTTATTCTCAAGAAGAACTGCGTTTCTGCCCTTTAACTTTTTAACAACCTTTTTAGCAGTTGAAAGTGAGTTGTTGGGGTCATATTTTGCACTCTTAACATTAACGCCTACAATCTGTGCAAAGTCATCGATGAGAGGTCTCATCTTCTTGCCCATCTTTGAGCAAGCCACAACATAGGGGTCTTTTGTATGAGTGATATAGTTAACATCGTCACGCTTTTTGTAAACTGCACGGTGAAGCTCAATTGATTCGTTGCAACCGTCACCTGCGATAATGTCGCCTGACTCAATGTCAATTCTTGTGATACTGCCGTCGCCGTCAATCAAAGAAATGTTGAATACTGTGCCGTCGCGCTCACTCTTGCAAGCGGGGAATTCGGGAGCATCAAGAGGCTTCTTAACGAATTTATCAAGAACAAAGCCGTTGATTTCTGCAAGATTTTCAGCAACTGTGCCTGTGAGTGATGTGTACTTATCAAGAACATATTGCTCACAAACATCTTCAAGTCTCTTTGCAACATTGAAAGCATCGTCATAGTCAACGCCCATGCAAACTGCACCGTGGTGAGCCATAACCGCTGCCTTTGAATCTGAACGGGTAATCGCATCAATAACGCCCTGACGAAGCTTCTTTGTGCCGGGGAGACCGTATGAAGCAATCGGAATATTTGTGCCGATAACCTCTGCATTTTCACCCTCAACATTGTTGATGTCGTTACCGAGAGCAGAAACGATTGAAGCATTTACCTGATGTGTATGAATAACGAAATTCACTTCTGGACGAAGCTTATAGCAAGCTGCGTGAATACCTTTTTCGCTTGATGGCTTAATTTCACCCTCATACTCAAGGTCTTCAATGTTAACAAGCACAATTTCTTCGGGAGTGAGAGTCTCATAAGCACGACCGCTGGGAGTAATAACAAACTGAGTATCACTGATACGGCAAGAAATGTTACCCCAAGTACGAGCGATAAGCCCTGATGCAATAAGCTCGTGACCGGCTTTGATGACAAGCTCTTTTGCTTGCATAATTTCCATAATTTTCACCTCATTTAATAGGGTATTATTAGGTTAAAAAGGTGGATGAAGATGAATTCATCCACCCGAATAAATTAAGAATTATTTTGTAGCAGGTTTAACTGCAACATTCTCGAATACCTTGTCGAAGCACTGAAGTGCCTGGTCAATCATCTTAGGAGTATAAGCAGCTGATGTGTAGAGACGGCTGCCTGCAAGAGTAACAAGACCCTCTGCCATATAAGCAGCACCCATATACTGCATCTCTTTCTTTCTCTCTGATGTAGCAGAAAGAACTCCGGGGATGGTCCAAGGACGCTTCCAGTCAACAACATAGTGCATTGTACCAACTGTTTCAAGGTGGCAAACTGAACCTTCGTTCCATGCTACGAATGGAAGACCGTGCTTAGCAATAAGCTCCTGAAGACCTGTTGTAAGTCTGTCGCCCATTTCGCCAGCCTTCTGGCAAGCATTAGTCTTGTCGATTTCTTCAAGAGTGAAGTAGCCTGCACAGCATGAAAGTGGGTTAGCTGTCATTGTACCGCCTGTGAATGCCTTCTTAATCTTCATACCTGAATCATCAAGACCTGCACCGAGGTACTTCATATATTCTTTCTTGCCGCCGACACCGCCTGCACCGGGGTATCCGCCGGCGATTACCTTACCGAAGATTGTAAGGTCAGGAGAAACACCGTAGTAACCCTGAGCACCTGCCATACCGATACGGAAACCTGTAACAACCTCATCAAAAATGAGAAGTGCGCCATATTTACGGCAAAGTCTTTCAACGCCCTTGTTGAAGTCATAGCTTACGGGAGTTGTACCACTTTCAGGACCGATAGGCTCAATGAACACTGCTGCTGTACCGCCACGAAGAACATTAGCGCGAAGCTTTCTTTCAAGGTCATCAAGGTCACCGGGGAAGAATTCCTGAGTGTGCTTGAAGAGGTAAAGCGGAACACCGCTTGCCTGTGTGAACTTTGAACCGGGAACACGGATACCGTAACCGAGCTGGTCTGACCAACCGTGGTATGCGCCACCCATTTTAAGAATGTTCTTCTTGCCTGTTGCAAGACGAGCAACACGAACTGCTGTCATACAAGCTTCAGTACCTGAACCCTGCATACGGAACATCTGAACTGTTTCAACGCTGCCAGAAATCTTTTTAGCAAGCTTGTATTCAAATTCGTGGAAAAGACCTGTTGAAGGACCACAAGTATTAAGAAGGTCGATAACCTGGTCGCGAACTACCTTGGGGTTTGAACCTAAAACTGTAGGTCCGCCTGCCTGAAGGAAGTCGAAATATTTGTTGCCGTCAACATCATAAAGATATGCGCCCTCAGCCTTTGCGAATGCAAGGGGGAAGGGATAGTTGAAAGCAAGGTTGTGCTGAACGCCGCCGGGAATAATCTGACGAGCTTCGTCAACCATAGCCTTTGATTTTACACACTTTTTGCCGTAGTACTCTTCTTCGTACTCCTTAAGCTTTTCAGCCTTGATTGTATAAATCGGTTTGCTGATAAGGTCGTCGAGCTGTCTGTTAATAGCTGCAGCGTCATGATAATTTGCAATTGCGAATCTTGTGTCTGCCATTAAAATTACCCTCCTGATTAGGAAAAAATACTCAAATCCGCATAGGAGCGGATTATCATTCATACTAATTATACCATTATTTTCTTGTATGTCAAATAAAATTTTTATTGTTGTAAATCACAAATAGATAATTATTGACTACAATATGAAAAGTGGCTTAAAATAAAGGGGCATTTAGACAAAAAACATCTAAATGCATTTATGCGCGTTCATTTTATGTTAAAAAACAACTGCTCTTTTTGTAAGGTTTATACAAGTAAAAGAGCAGTTTTTTCACTAAAGTATAGAATTTTCGAGTTTAAATGGATTTTTAGACAAAAAACATCTAAACGCCATTATGAAAACAATTTTCTTACTAAATTTCCTGCATCAAGGTTGTTAAAGTCGGTGGGGGAGTTCTTAAAGTTTTTAAGAGTTTCCCATCTTTTTTCATATTCCTTTATATTTTCTTCGAAAATCTTGAAATCAAAGGTGCAGAAATAAGAAAACAAGCTTTCAAGGGAATTGAATTCTGTGCCCATAGCCTCAAATAATTCGTTGCAAAGCTCGGGGTCTGCTTTTTGAGCCTCTTTGATATACTGCGGAAGAAATACCGCACAAGCAAGTCCGTGAGGAACTCCGTAATCTTCAGTCAGCGCATATCCCATACCGTGCGGGAATCCTGTACCGCCTTTGTTGAGTGCAAATCCCGCGTAAAGTGAGGCATAGTATAATGTATCGCGGTCGCTTTCGTCTGGTAATTCGTTTGTTTTCTGCATTTTTTCAAGTAACGGATAAAGCATTTTTACAGAAATCAGTGAAAACTGCTTTGAGAGAAAATCTGCTCTTGGTGAAAACATTGACTCTACCGCGTGAGCCAAGGCGTCAAGTGCAGTTGAAACAGTTGTTCTGAATGGAACAGAATATGTGTATTTGGGGTCTGTAAGAGCATAACGGGCGTAATAATTCTTACCGCCGACGCTTTGCTTTCTGCCGTCTTTACGGGTGAGCACCGAAACACCCGAAACCTCACTGCCCGTACCTGCAGTTGTGCCTATTACAATTAGTGGCAGAGGAAGATTTTCAACATTTTCTGTATATATTCCGTCATCAATTATATGCTGGTTTGTGGCATAAACACAAACTGCCTTTGAAGCGTCAAGAGGTGAGCCACCGCCGATGCCTATAATAAAGTCAGCACCGAATTCGCGTGCGAGCTTACCACCGCGACAGCAATCAACAGTTAACGGATTTTCGGTAATCTCATCAAATATTTTGTATTCAATATTTTCTTTTTCTAATACAGAAATAACATCTTGAAGTGCACCGCTTTTCTTTGCAGAGGTTTTTCCGCAAATTATTAAACATTTTTTGCCCAAAGATGAAATAATCTGTGAGTTGTTCAAAACTGCATTTTTACCGCCTATAATATTCACGGGCATATAAAAACTGAAATCGTAGTTCATAAAATCAGTCCTTTCGTGAGTATTTTAACATTAAGTGAAATGTATTGCAAGTGTAGAGCGGGGGATTGCATACACCGTAAAAAGAACCGCCACACATATTGTGCAGCGGAGCTTTTATTTATGAGAAAAATTATTATGAACTTATTTAGGCGACTTGAAAATCAAGTCTATATATAAATAACTTCTGTGCGGGAGGAAAAATAGGGATTGGTGTTATACTTTATGAAAAAGGAAAGGGAAAATTTGTTGGGGATTGGAAAAAACCTACCGCACAGAAATTATGGACAACTAATTTCGCTTTCTCTTCTGTTGTGGCTATATGATACCACTACAAAACGAAAAAGTCAAGTGTTTTTGCACAACAAAATTATTAAATATTTGTGAAAATTGCACAAACAACTATTTGCAGTCATTTGTTGACGGTTTGCAAAAAACTATTTTTGTGCAAAGTTCACTTTTGTGCAAATTTTACAAATAAATCTTATTTTTTTCGTCGAATTAACTTGAAAATCAGTTGTTTTTTAACTTTTTCATCAAAAACTTTGTGCAAGTTTTTTCAAAAAGTTTTATTAATAATAAAAATATTTATAGAATGTTGGGTATTCGTTGAGAAGATGCTGAAGTGTTGTCCGCGATTTTGAGCCCGGGTCGTTAATTGTAAAGCCCGATGCGGTGAGTGAATTGCCACCTGTGTAACCCGTAATTACAACCCAATGCTGTGTGCCCGAAGATTTTTTCGCACCGAAAAGTATGGGCTTGCCGTTCTTCAATTGATTATAAATACCGCTCAGATATCCCGAACTGCTTGTTACTACCTTATAGTTTGATGGCCAGTAAACATTGCCCGATGAAGAATAAGAAAGCTTCTTCGACATTGCGTCGGGGTAAATTGTAGTACCTGTACGGTATGACTCCATCATTGCAATGGCAGTTGTGGCACAACCGATTTGTGCAATCGTCTTGCCCGAACTACCGATTTTCACATTTGCCCAACGGCTGTCGGTTTGCTTAAAGCTTGGTACACTCAAAGCGACCTTTGAATATGTTGATGCGCTTGAAGTCGATAAATATTGTGAGCTCACATATCCCGTTTTTGTGCCGTTAAATAGAATTTTACTCCAATTGCCTGATTTTGAAAGCTCAATTACAACATCGTCCTTGTAAAGACTTGCGATTTTTGAGTATGATGTGCCCGCACTGCTTCGCACATTAAGACTGCCCGATGAGATTTTCACGGTTGCAGGCGTGCCGTTTGCGGTTTTGATATAATCTGCGTGGCAATAACCATATTTGCCGTCAGCGTATTCAACCTTCCACCAGTTGCCCGATTTTGACATAAGAGTTACATAACTGCCTTTTGCAAGTGATGAAACAACCGTGCCCGATGTAGAAGCAGAGCTTCGCACATTAAGTCTGCCACTTGTGATTGAAACCGTACCTGCTTTACTGCTTGTTGTTGCTGCAACGGTCGGAATTGATAATGCAACTAAAATCAATATTAATGCTAATATGAATGACATAAATTTTTTCATATCTTCACCTCGTTAAATCAAATTGAAATAGCATATATGCACGCATAATTTTAACAGAGGTGGGGGCACTTGTTAATACTCCAAATAATGTAAATGCAAAATCCAAAATGCAAAGTGCAAAATTATTATTGATTTTAGCGTGGAAAAGTGCTTTAATATACACATATTATTTTAGGAGATGAAGATATGGACTTTAAAGAAAGTACAGGTTTGTACTTGATTGCAGGTGGCGTAATTCTTTTCGTTCTTGCACAGTCTGTTTTCTTCCTTGTTAAAGCGTGGAAACAAGGTCAGAAATTAGGCATTGATAAGAAAAAGTTGCGCGACGCAGTTACATCAAGTGCGGTTTTTACAATTCCATCAGCGTTATCAGTTTTGGCTACAGTTATT
>JAZNYY010000076.1:0-47827 GCA_045594645.1 Candidatus Fimenecus sp. | reverse complement strand
TGCATCGTCCGGAAAATTCTTATTTTCTGTCACAATTTCAGCGAGAAGTTCTTCGTCAATTTTAAAGTTATTTCTTCCCTGCTGGAATGTTATTCCGTAAACCTGCTTATTTTCAACCTCATCAGGAACAAAATTCGGGTCGATTTCAATTATGTTGTAGCCACCCTTTCGCTTGCCTTTGAGGATTGGATGCGCCTCGGGCTCGTAGCCGGGAGCGATAATACCGTCGGAAACCTCGCGTGCAACAAGCTTTGCTGTTGTAGCATCACATTCGTCACTTAACGCAATCCAGTCACCGAATGAAGACATTCTGTCAGTACCGCGAGCACGAGCATAAGCACAAGCGAGCGGAGAATCGACAAGACCTTCAATATCATCAACAAAGCAAGCTTTCTTGAGAGAATCAGAAAGCTTAACACCAACTGCTGCTGATGTAGGGCTTACATGCTTAAATGATGTTGCAGCGGGCATTCCAAGAATATCTTTAATCTCTTTTACAAGCTGCCAAGAGTTAAATGCATCAAGGAAATTGATGAAACCGGGTCTTCCGTTAAGGATTTCGATTGGAAGGTCAGCGCCGTCCTCCATATAAATTTTTGAGGGCTTCTGATTGGGGTTACAACCATATTTAAGTTCAAATTCTTTCATTTCTAATCTCCTTATACATTCTTATTTACTATTCTTGTTTCTGCTTCGTTTGTTTCAAGGTCAATGTATCTTACAAAAAGAGAAACCTTGTTATCTTCATTAAGATTTTTCCAAATGATGTCAGTCATTGTATCAATATCCACATCGGGAAGCTCAAGAGTTTTAGGCTCACCCTCGAAGCTTGGAAGAGGATTTCCATCGCACTTATATGTATGAATGAACTTTGCTCTGCCTGCAAGAGGATTTGAATAAGCATAAGTATATCTCTGGCAAGAGCTACCGTCACCTTCAGCAGATTTGAGGATTGACATTGCATAATTCATTTCGCCGTTTTCGTGGTGAATAATACCTGAAATACGAGGTGTGTAATTAGGAGCATCATCTTCAAATTCGCGAGTACGAAGAGCCTGTTCAAAGGTCATCTGCTGGTCCATAAGCTCGTAAATAGTGTCTGTCTGGTCACCATTTGTAACGATTGTCTTGTTACCAAGAATTCTTACGGGGTAATAGATAATAAGATGGGGGTCAGTCATTTTTGACTCGTCAAAAGCCTTTGTACGCATTGCATCACCTTCTGCAACGAATACGCGGTTACGGCTGTTTACACTTCTACCCATAATGAAGTATGCTGTAACAGCCTTTTTGCCATCAGCACTTTTGCCGATGATAATTCCTCTGCCGTGATAAGCAAGAGAATTAAGTTCATTTTCAAGTGACTTGATTTCCATTTGAAAAAATCCTCCAAATATTTATTTTATGTATGTTTTACCGTTTTCAACTATAATTTTATCATCACAGAAAAGCTGAACTGCCTTGGGAAGAATCTTCCATTCAGCTTGTTCCATAATTCTCTTCTGCAATGTTTCGGGTGTGTCATCGTTCATAACATCAACTGCTTTTTGTAGGATAATTGGTCCTGCATCACATTCGGCAGTAACAAAATGAACAGTTGCGCCTGATACTTTAACACCCTTTTCCAAGGCTTCTTCGTGCACATGTAAGCCGTAAAAGCCTTTTCCGCAGAAAGACGGAATTAATGCGGGATGCACATTAATCATCTTATTTTGAAAAGCATCGCAAACATTTTCATCTAGAATTGTCATAAAACCTGCATATACAATTAAATCTGCTTTTTCTTCAATAAGCAAATCACGCATAGCACAGCTGTATGACGCAATGTCAGCATAATCTTTTCTTATAAGCGTACGGGTTTTGATTCCGTTGTTTTCAGCACGAGTAAGGGCATATGCATCAGCCTTAGAAGCGATTACACAAGTAATTTTTCCGTTGCCTAACTCTCCTCTGTTTTGTGCATCAATAAGTGCCTGAAGATTTGTGCCGCCACCGGATACAAGAACCGCTATTTTCTTACACATTATAAAAGCACCTTCTCATCGCCTTCAATGATTTCACCAATCACATAGGCATCGACACCATTTTCTTTGAGAACAGAAAGAGAAAGCTCAACTTCGCTTGCAGGAACAACAATACTCATACCGACACCCATATTATAAGTATTATACATATCGCGTTCAGGAATGTTTCCCCACTTAGCAATAACATCAAAAATAGGAAGTACCTTAACCGCGGACTTATCTATCTTTGCACACAATCCGTCGGGAATAGAACGAGGAATATTTTCGTAAAATCCACCGCCTGTAATGTGAGAAATTCCTTTTACATTAACTTTTTCAATAAGAGCAAGAACAGGCTTAACATAAATCTTTGTTGGTACAAGCAAAGATTCTGCAATGCTTTTTCCGCCCAATTCTTCGCGATTTACATAAAGCTCGGGATTATTGTTATCAATATCAAAAACCTTACGACATAAGCTAAATCCGTTAGAATGTATACCTGTCGATGGAAGAGCAATAACGACATCACCTGCAACCATCTTGCTGTTATCAATCATTTTAGGCTTGTCAACAACACCAACCGCGAAGCCTGCAAGGTCATAATCTTCAACGGGCATTAAACCGGGATGTTCAGCAGTCTCACCGCCGATAAGCGCACAGCCTGACTGAACACAGCCTTCAGCAACACCGCTTACAATTTCTGCAATCTTTTCAGGAACATTTTTTCCGCAAGCGATATAGTCAAGAAAATATAAAGGCTTTGCACCAACACAAATAATATCATTAACACACATAGCAACTGCGTCAATACCAATTGTGTCATGCTTATCCATAAGAATAGCCAATTTAACTTTAGTACCGCAACCGTCAGTACCGGAAACAGAAATAGGATGTTCCATTCCGGCAACACAGCTAAGGTCAAAGCATCCGCCGAAGCCACCTACATCATCTACAGAACCCTCATTACGAGTTCGTGCAACATGTTTTTTCATAAGCTCAACAGCTTTATAACCCGCTGTAATATCAACGCCCGCTGCTGCGTAGCTTTCTGACATAGAATTTTTCATTTTAGTTCTCCTTTTGAAGAATTAATATTTTAGAATTAGATTAACCTTTACCGTTCCAGCAGTAAGTACAAATATTTTCTGCGGGAAGACCGATAGCCTTTATAATTCCGTCAATTGATTGGAATTCAAGTGAAGTGAAATGAAGCTTATTACAAATTGCTTTTCGTAAATTTATACCTCTTTGTGAAGTTGCATCAATATACTCTTCAATATGGTTAAAGCCCTCTTCACCCTCAAGCTCCATAATCGTACTGCGAGCAATCAACTCCATATCTGAAGTTGCACGCGAGAAGTTAAGATACTTACAGCCATACATTATAGGCGGACAAGCAGAACGAATATGAACCTCTTTTGCGCCGTTTTCATATAAAAATTCAACAGTTTCACGAAGCTGGGTTCCACGAACAATACTGTCATCAACAAATAGCAATTTTTTATCATAAATCAAGTCGTGAACGGGAATTTGCTTCATTTTAGCAACTCTGTTTCTCTCACCCTGATTAGATGGTGTAAAGCTTCTTGCCCATGTAGGAGTATATTTGATGAACGGTCTCGCAAATTGAATTCCGCTCTCATTAGCATAGCCGATTGCGTGAGGAGTGCCTGAATCCGGAACACCACTTACATAATCAATGTCTTGTGCAACACCATTTGCTTTATCAGCCTGTGCCATTATTCTGCCGTTTTCATAACGCATAACTTCAACATTTCTTCCTTCATAGCAAGATGTTGAATATCCGTAATATGACCATAAGAAAGCACAGATTTTCATTTGCTTGCCTGCTTCTTTAAGTACATTTACACCGTCAGCGGTAAGTTCAACCACTTCAGCAGGTCCAAGCTCTTTATAATCAGCATAACCAAGCTTTTTATAAGCAAAATCCTCAAAAGACACACAATAACCATCGTCACGCTGACCGATAAGAACAGGGATTCTGCCCAGCTTATCGCGTGCTGCGATTAAATTGCCATCATCTTTTAGAATAAGGATTGATGCTGTACCGTCAATAAGGCTTTGTGCAAATGCAATACCGTCTGCAAAATTATCCTTTTGGTTAATCATTGCCGCAACAAGCTCAGTTGAGTTAATACCCTCATTAGTCATTGCACCGAAGTGGCCACCATTAGAGAAAAGATATTCTTCAACGAGCTTTTCCTTATTATTGATAAGACCAATGATACAAATTGCATAAAGACCAAGCTTTGAACGGACAAGCAACGGTTGTGCATCAGAATCACTGATGCAGCCGATTGCAGAGTTACCTTTCATTTGATTTGAAATGTTTTCAAACTTTGTTCTGAAAGGAGAATTTTCTATTTTATGAATTTTTCGTTGTAAACCGATACTCTTATCATATGCGGCCATACCGCCACGACGAGTACCGAGATGAGAGTGATAGTCAGTTCCAAAAAACACATCTAATACTGTGTCATTCTTGCTGACAGCACCGAAAAAACCACCCATTTAGTTACTCCTTATGCGAAGAAAAGTTCTGAAAGTGTCATTGGGTCAATGTATTTGCCATCTTTATAAACACGCATATTACCGGATGCAATTTCATCGATAAGCATTACATTGCCTTCGGGGTCATAGCCGAACTCAAACTTGATATCATAAAGAACAAGGCCTTTTTCTTTAAGGTCATCAGCAACAATCTGTGTAATCTTCTGTGTCATTTCTTTGATATCGTCATACTGCTTTTCTGTCATAATACCAAGTGCTACAAGAGCATCTTTATTTACAAGGGGGTCACCCTTTGCATCATCTTTGAATGTTGTCTCAACATATGCAGGAAGGTCAGCACCCTCTTCAATATAATCACCGTAACGGCGGATAAAGCTACCAACTGCTTTATGACGGCAAATTACTTCAAGACCCTTACCAAATACCTTTGCAGGAAGAACTTCCATAGTTGTATCCTGAAGATTTGCACTTACATAGTGAGTTTTAATACCTGCTGCATTAACCTTTTCAAAGAAGTAAATTGACATACGAAGGTTAACATCACCGACACCGTCAATTGTAAGACCTACTGAATTTTCGCCTGGGTCAAAAACGCCGTCTTTACCCGTACAGTCGTCCTTGAACTTAAGAAGGCAGTTACCATTTTCGAGTTTAAATACATCCTTTGTTTTACCTGTGTAAATCTTTTCCATAGTTTTTTACTCCTTTATATAAATAAAAATGTAAACTGAATTAAAGCTTTGACATTACTTCGTCATTCTTTTTAAGAACTGTTTCTGCTGCGGATACACGCATTGCATCGAGCTTGTCTGCTAGTTCTTTATCTTCAACAGCAATTATCTGTGCCGCAAGTAATGCCGCGTTTGCACCGCCGTTAATTGCAACAGTCGCAACGGGAATTCCTGAAGGCATTTGAACTGTTGAAAGAAGCGCATCCATACCGTCAAGATACTGTGAAGCACAAGGAATACCGATAACGGGCAATGTTGTATTTGCGGCAACTGCACCTGCAAGATGTGCCGCCATACCCGCTGCAGCAATGATTGCACCGTACCCGTTTTTACGAGCATTAAGTGAAAAATCTCTTGCCTGCTCAGGTGTGCGATGTGCAGAGTAAATGTTGACAGTATAAGGAATTCCTAAATCATCAAGAACAGCAGTTGCTTTTCTGATAACGGGCAAATCACTGTCACTACCCATAATAATTCCAACTTTTTTCATAAATACCTCCTGAAAAATTATAAAAGGACAGTCCTATCCTGAAAATCAAGTAGAACTGCCCAGACGGTCGGCTAATTATTTTATGCCGTGCTCCTCTGTGGTACTCCACTTTCATCCGTCAGTCACACGGTAATAAAATTTTAAATAAAATTACAGATAATATTATAATATTATCAAGCACAAAAAGTCAATTAAACATTGCGTTGTGAGTGCCGAAATTTCGACAGTTTTTCGACAACTTTTTGGTTATTTTTTATTTTGCCTTGCTTTCGCAATAAAGACACCGATAAACTCGGCTCTCTTTATCCTGCAAAGTGAAAATATGGGGTAATTCCTGTTCAATCGTTGTAATACAACGAGGATTTTTGCATTTAATTACATTTTCAATTCTCTCGGGAATTTCAATGTTTTGTCTTTTTGCAAGCTTACCGTCAGCAATTATGTTAACAGTAACACCGGGGTCAAGATAACCGAGAGCATCAAGGTCAAGTTCAATAACTTGGTCGATTTTTATAATGTCTTTTCTGCCCATTTTAACGCTTTCTGCGTTTTTAATGAGTGCAACCTGACAATTAAGCTTATCAAGCCCTAAGAAATTATAAAGCTCCATTCCGCGACCTGCAGTAATGTGGTCAATTACGATTCCGTTTTTAATTTGTCCGATAATCATACTTCTTTGACCTCCAACAACTTCATAATAAGTGCCATTCTTATGAATTTTCCATTCTGAACCTGCTTAAAATAACAAGCGCGAGGGTCTTTATCAACAGCAACAGAAATTTCATTTACTCTTGGCAGTGGATGCATAATCGACAAATCCTCTTTAGCATTGTTGAGCTTTTGAGGAGTGAGAATATAACTGTCTTTAAGACGGATATAGTCTTGCTCATTGAAAAATCTTTCGCGCTGAACTCTTGTCATATAAAGAATATCTAAATCCGGCATTGCATCTTCAAATGAGGTTGTTTCAACATACTCAAGATTTTTAGCTTCAAGAACGGTTTGCTTGATATATTCAGGCACTTTCAACTCTTCAGGAGAAATAAGTACAAATTTAACATTTTCATATCTTGACATTGCACCGATAAGAGAATGAACTGTTCTACCGAATTTAAGGTCACCGCAGAAACCGATTGTCAAATTATCAAATCTACCCTTTTCACGCTGGATTGTAAGCAAATCAGTAAGAGTTTGTGTGGGATGATTATGACCGCCGTCACCCGCATTAATAACGGGAATATCTGTATTCATAGCAGCTACCATTGGTGCACCCTCTTTTGGGTGACGCATCGCAATGATATCAGCATAAAATCCTACTGTTTTGATTGTATCAGCCACACTCTCACCTTTTGCAGAAGATGAGCTTTGTGCCTCTGAAAAGCCGAGCACATTTCCGCCTAAGCTGAACATTGCAGACTCAAAGCTAAGTCTTGTGCGTGTTGATGGCTCAAAGAAAAGAGTTGCAAGAATTTTGCCTTTACACTTTTCACAGTATTTTATGGGATTATCAATAATGTCGTTAGCTACGATAATGAGTTCATTAATTTCATCAACCGAAAGCTCTTGAATATCAATAAGACTTCTCATAATATTTCTTCCTTATTACTTAGCACCGTTTACTTCGAGATACTTTTTGATTCTCTCAACATTTTCACGATTTTTCTCATCTTCTTCAAGATATTCAATAATATCATATACATCAACTACTGAATATACAGGAAAGCCAAACTGTTCTTCAATCTCTTGCATAGCACCCTTTTCTGACTGACCTTTTTCTTTGCGGTCAACCATAATGAAAGTTGCAATAACCTTTGTACCTTCAAGAGATTTAAGAATATCCATTGACTCGCGGATAGCAGTACCTGCAGTGATTACATCTTCAATAATAACGATTTCTTCACCAACTTCTGGAATATACCCAACAAAAGTACCGCCTTCACCGTGGTCTTTTACCTCTTTACGATTAAAGAAGAAAGGAACATTGAGACCATTCTTTGAAAGGGCAACTGCTGCAGAAATTGATAAAGAAATGCCTTTATATGCAGGTCCGTAAAGAACAGCTTCTTTGTTGCCAAGCTTATCAAAATAAGCCTTTGCGTAGAATTCACCCATTTTTGTAATCTGGTCACCTGTTTTAATCATACCGGCGTTAACAAAGTATGGGATTTTTCTACCACTTTTAGCAGTGAAATCACCAAATTTGAGAACACCTGCGCTCTCTAAAAATTGTATAAATTCTCTTTTGTAAGCTTCCATTGGTATATCTCCTTAATCTACGAATTCAGCAACGCATCTCTTATATGCGGCAACAGGGTCAGCGGCAGCAGTGATAGGTCTGCCGACTACAATATAATCAGAACCAGCCTCTTTTGCCTTTTCAGGTGTCATAACGCGAACCTGGTCACCGATATCACCGTCAGCAAAACGAATACCAGGTGTAACTGTTACAAAATCCTTGCCACATTTGTTGTGTACCTTATCAGCCTCAAGCGGTGAGCAAACAACACCGTCAAGTCCTGCAAGCTTTGCGTTATGAGCGTAGTGCATAACAACCTCATCAATAGGCTCTTTGATAAGCAAATCTCTTTCCATTACCTCTTGACTTGTTGAAGTAAGCTGAGTTACTGCAATAAGTATTGGTCTTGTGCCGTCTGCGCGTGTAAGTCCTTCTAATGCACCTTGCATCATTGGGATTGCTCCACCTGCATGAAGATTAGTCATATCAACATCAAGGTTTGAAAGAACAGCCATTGATTTTTTTACTGTGTTAGGAATATCGTGAAGCTTCAAATCGAGGAAAATCTTATGTCCTCTTGCTTTGATTTCTTTTACAATTGACGGACCCTCAGCATAATAAAGCTCCATACCGATTTTTACAAAGGGTTTTACATCTGTGAACTTATCAAGAAATGCCATTACATCTGCCTTACTTGAAAAGTCACAAGCAATAATTACATCCTTACCCATTAGTGTGCTCCTCCTATAATTTCATTTATATCTTTAATATTAAGTTTTTCTAATTCATTAGGTAATTCTTCAATGATGGTTTTGCAGGCAAATGGGTCAACAAGATTTGCCGCACCCACCTGAACTGCAGTAGCACCTGCCATCATTAATTCGATTACATCTTTGGCGTTTGAAACACCACCCATACCGATAATCGGGATTTTAACCGCGTCAAAAACCTGATAAACCATTCTCACGGCAACGGGGAATATCGCAGAGCCTGAAAAACCGCCCATTTTGTTTGCAATTACGGGCTGACGGCGCTTAATATCAATTCTCATACCGAGTAATGTGTTGATTAAGCTTATTCCGTCTGCACCTGCATCTTCACAAGCCTTTGCAATTGAAACAATATCAGTTACATTTGGTGAAAGCTTGATTATAATTGGCTTTGTAGTAACCTTTTTAACTGCAGAAACTACCTTCTGAACTGCGTCAGTTGATGTACCGAAGCTCATACCGCCATTGTGAACATTTGGGCAGGAAACATTAACTTCAATCCAACCGACCTGCTCACAAGCATCAATTTTTTCACAGGTATAAGCGTAATCCTCAATTGAAAATCCGCTAACATTTGCCATAACAGGCTTATTGAATACCTTTGCAAGTTTAGGAAGTTCTTCGCTGATTACCTTATCAACACCGGGATTTTGAAGTCCTACAGAATTAATCATACCCGCAGTACATTCGGCAATTCGGGGTGTTGGATTACCAAAACGAGCATCTTTAGTTGTACCCTTAAATGAGAATGTACCGAGAATGTTTATATCATAAAGGTCTGCAAATTCATAACCAAAGCCGTAAGTACCGCTTGCAGGAATTATAGGATTATCAATTTCAATTCCGAGAAGATTTACTTTTGTGTTTACCATATTATCTCCTCCCTTGTCATCACAGGACCATCCTTGCAAATTCTCTTGTTGCCGTATTTAGTTTTGCATGAGCAACCCATACAAGCACCAAATCCACAACCCATTCTCTCTTCAAAACTATACTGACCGCTTGTTGTGGCGGTATTTTCAATTGCTTTGAACATTGGCATTGGTCCGCAAGTATAAAAATATGAATATTCAGTATCTTTAAGTGCGTCAGTTACAAATCCTTTTATACCATATGAGCCGTCAACGGTTGTAACCTTAACATCTGCACCAAGCTTTTTAAACTCATCTTCATAGAAGATTTCTTCTTTTTTATTAAAGCCGAGAATTACACTTACCTTTTTGCCCTCTGCTAAAAGCTTTTTACAAAGATTATACATTGGCGGTACACCAACACCACCACCGATAAGGACGGGCTTGTCCAATGACTTTGAAGTATCAAAGCCGTTACCCAATCCGCAAAGAACATCAAGCTTTTCACCTAAGTTCATTTTGCTCATCACTTCTGTACCCTCGCCAACAACCTTATAGATTATTGTGACTGTGTTTTCGCTGTAATCACATATTGAAATAGGGCGGCGAAGATAAAAGCCGTCAAGCTTAATATTAATAAACTGACCGGGTGCGGTAATTGATGAAGTGTCACCCTCAAGAACCATTTCATAAATACTTTCAGTCAGTTTTACATTTGACTTAATTTCATAAAACCCCTGATACATTACTTATCCTCCCAAACAACATTGCCGTTGCATATTGTCATTTTACATTTTCCATAAACTTCCATATTTTCAAATGGTGTGCTTTTGCCCATTGAAAGAAAATCATCGGGATTTACGGTGTATTTTTCATCCAAATCAAAAATTGTCAAATCAGCTTTATTGCCGACCTTAATTTCACTTCCGATATTAAATCTCTTGTTGGCGTTGATTGAAAGTAATTCCATAAGCTTTTCAAGCGAGATAATATCTTTCTTTACAAAATTAGTGTACATTACGGGGAATGCGGTTTCAATACCCACAACTCCCATATTGCTCTTTTCAAGACCTTTTGATTTTTCTTCAGCGCTATGTGGTGCGTGGTCGGTGGCAATCATATCAATTGTGCCGTCAAGTATACCTTGGATTAGAGCTTCTTTATCACTTTCATCGCGGAGAGGCGGATTCATTTTAAATCTACCGTCTTCTTGTAAATCTTTATCAGAAAGCACAAGATAATGAGGCCCGGTTTCACAGGTGATGTCCACACCGTCTTTTTTAGCCTGACGGATTAACTCTACACTTTCTTTAGTCGAAATATGGCAAACATGGTAAGCACAGCCCGTCTGTTTTACAAGCGCAATATCGCGTTCAATCTGCTTCCATTCACTTTCAGAACAAATTCCTTTATGATTATGTTCTAATGCATATTTGCCTTTGTGAATATAACCGCCCTCAAGTAAATCATTTACTTCACAATGAGCGACAATCATTTTGTCATGCTCTTTTGCAATTCTCATTGCCTTAAGCATCATTTCGTCACTTTGAACTCCCCTGCCGTCATCAGAATATGCAATACACATATCTGCCATTTCAGACATTTGAGAAAGCTCGTCGCCCATTTCGTTTACTGTGATTGATGCATAGGGATAAACATTGATTACGGCATCTCTGTTTATTATATCAAGTTGTTCTTGTAAATGCTCAACCGAGTCGGGCACAGGCTTTAAATTAGGCATTGAACAAACCGAAGTGTAGCCACCGCGTGCAGAAGCACAAGTGCCACTCTTTATTGTCTCTTTATAAGAAAAACCCGGCTCACGCAGATGCACATGCACATCTGTAAAACCGGGAAATACATAATAATTATTAAAATTATAGATAACATCAGCACATTCAGGCGCTAATGAGTCAGAAATTTCGGCAATAATTCCGTCGTCAATTAAAATGTCTTTTTTAACGAATTGCAAGTCATAAAAAACGGTAGCATTTTTAATTAACTGTTTCATTATATCACCTATTACAAAAACGAATTCTTACTCCATAAGATAATAACATATTTATATGTTGTATGTCAATAAAATCAAAACACAATATATGTAAAAAAGTGGAGTTTTTTGAACTCCACTTTTGTTTAAATTAATAGTTTTCAGCCTTCATCATGAAATATGCCTTTGGGTGTGCACATACGGGGCAAAGCTCGGGAGCAGCTTTACCAATGTGAACATGACCGCAATTTGAGCAAATCCACATCATATCGCCGTCGCGTGAGAAGACAAGACCGCCTTCAATATTAGCAAGAAGCTTCTTGTATCTTTCTTCGTGGTCTTTCTCGATTTTTGCAACCATATCGAAAAGTGCTGCAATGTGGTCGAAGCCTTCTTCTTTAGCTACCTTTGCAAATTCTGCGTACATTTCTGTCCACTCGTAATTCTCGCCAGCAGCAGCATCCTTAAGATTTTCAACAGTTGTGGGAATTCCACCGTCGTGTAAAAGCTTAAACCAGATTTTTGCGTGCTCTTTTTCGTTGTTAGCTGTTTCTTCAAAAATCTGTGCTATCTGAACATAGCCGTCTTTCTTTGCTTTTGATGCATAATATGTGTACTTGTTTCTTGCCTGTGACTCACCTGCAAAAGCAGTCATGAGATTAGCTTCAGTTCTTGAACCTTTAAGTTCCATTGAAAATCACTCCTTTAAAATTTATATTATTATTCTACCATATTTTTCAAAAAATACAACAATAGTGGAAAAAATTTTTACAATGTGTTATAATGCTTCTGAGGTGGAAAAACATGGGAAGAATAACAATTGAACCAATCGGCTATATTTACAATGATTACAAAGAAAAATTCGGCATTCCGCGACAAAGCGGATTATCAGAAAGTATGGTTTCAAAAATCATATTTGAAGAAGATTATAATGACCCTGATTTTTTCAGAGAAATTGAAGAATTTACGCATTTATGGTTAGTGTGGTATTTTTCAGAGGTTGATGCAAAAAGTATTACTCCAACCGTAAGACCTCCAAAATTAGGGGGAAATAAGCGCGTGGGTGTATTTGCTACCCGCTCTCCATTCAGACCTAACAGATTAGGACTTTCTTGCGTAAAGCTTATTAAAACAGATTTTAATTACAAAGAGGGCAAAATATTATATGTTGTTGGTGCAGACTTAATGGACGGTACACCAATTATTGACATAAAGCCATATCTACCATATACAGACATAAGAGAAGATGCTTCAAACGGTTTTGCGCTCGATGACATAAGAGGAACTCTTGAAATCAAATGCAGTGATGAAATTTTAAATAAAATTCCTTTTGATATTGCAGATGGTTTATTTGAAACATTAAGGCAGGACCCCCGCCCCTCATATCAGGATGACCCCGAAAGAATTTACGGTATGAGATTTGGCGATATGCAGGTAAAGTTTAAAGTAAACGATAATGAACTCGAAATTATTGACATAATATTAAAATAGTAGCAATACCCACAGAATAAGCTTTCTGTGGGTATTATTTATTGATTAAAGTTCAATCTTTCTATTCTTAAAATAATACTCTCTATCATGCTCATTAATTTCGCGTAAAACTTTACAAGGGTTACCGACCGCTACGACATTTGCAGGCATATCCTTTGTTACCACGCTACCTGCACCGATAACTGTATTATCGCCAATTGTAACACCGGGCAATACTATAACGCCTGCACCGAGCCAACAGTTTTTACCGATATGTATAGGCATATTATACTGATAAGCAAGTGGGCGAAGCTCAGGTAAAATAGGATGACCTGCAGTAGCAAGCACAACATTGGGACCGAACATTGTGTAATCACCAACATAAATATGAGTATCATCAACAAGTGTCAAGTTGAAATTCGCATAAACGCCCTTACCAAAATGCACATGCTTTCCCGCCCAATTAGAATGAAGCGGTGGCTCAATATAGCAATCCTCACCTATTTCGGCAAACATATTTTTAAGCATTTCTGTTCGTTTTTCCAACTCGGTTGGTCTTGTCATATTGAAATCATAAAGCTTGTCAAGAAAAGTAAGCTGTTCATTGAATAAATCTTCATCCATTGACAAATACAAATCTCCACTATGCATTTTTTCGCGAATATCCATAACGAACTCCTTATTTTATACTAAAACTATTGCAATCAATTATCTTTTTAAATTTACGATAAGTTTTTTCTCTTGGTTTAACTTTAAAATTCTCCAATGAAATGTTTTCGGCGTGGCGCACAAAAATTCCGTAAGCATTGATATTCCTAAAACGATTACATTCGGGATATTCTTTTTCTTGTTCGGGAATTTTAAAGCGAAAATCAAAATAATCCCTACCGTCAGCATACCAGATTTCAAAGTTTGAAAGTGTCACATCTTTAATCTTTTGATTTGGAATTCCCATAATCATCACGGGGATTTCAACATTTTCTGCCTTAATATTCTTTATTGAAATATTACCTATGTCACCCCTGCCATTAAGGTCGGGCTTGTTATCGCCATTGCGGTTATTAATCCTTATAAACAAAGGGCAAGCCATAGAATCTATTTCAATATTGGAAATATTTATATTATTTACCTTTGCACCATCACAGGATTCAATTGATATTCCGCTAACGCCCGCAGGATAAATGTCAGTTAAATAAAATTTGCAGTTTTCAACCGTAACATCACTAATATCCAATGATGTTTCAGTGCCGATTTTAAATGCATTTGTGCAAGAAAGCACTTCACAATCGTGAATATATATATTACTCATACCGCGTTTACAAGCAACATCAAGATTGTTCTTGATTTTTAGTCCGTCATCGCCCGATGTTGCAATACCGTAGCTGTTTTTTAACACTATTCCGTCATCGGCAGTAGACACAAAGCAATTCTTTACAATCACATTTGATGAACCGCAAATATCAATGCCGTCACAGTTAGCAATATGGCGGTTATTATTTATAACCACATTAGAAATGTTAATATCATTTGATGAGTTGACATTTACAGTCCACATTGCTGAATTTTCGAGAATAAGATTATAAAGCTTAATGTGATTGCAGTTCTTCAAAAGCATTAAATATCCATATTTGCTCTTATGCGGAAAGCGAATTCTTTTTCTGTATTCTTGACGCAAGTCCCAAACATCTAAAGTTTTATTGAATGGTTCAGTTTTTGGTGGTAAATGTGGAGCAAGTGAAAAGAAGTTACCCTCACCGCAGATTTTACCAGGACCTACAATACCGATATTCTCACAGTTGTTAGCATATATTAACGCGTTTTCTGTAAAATCTGCTGTATTATGTGATGCAATAATTGACGAGCCGTCAGCAATGTAAAGCACAACATTACTTTTAAGGTAAATTGTTCCGCTTGTGTAGTTACCACCGTCAACAACTACAATTCCGCCACCGTTTTTATGACAAGCATCAATTGCGGTGTTAATCATTTTTGCATTATTTATTGCTTTATCGTCGGCCTTTGCACCAAAATCGCGGATATATTTTGCATCGTGCAAAGGAAGTCGCAAATCAAAATTTATGTATTTTCTATATGGAATATCTTTATAAAAATCTCCCTCATAAATTTCAGAAAAAATTTCGCCGTCATAAATTTTGAAATCCTTTTGAAGCTTTGGGAAAAACGAACCGAATAGATTAATTAACCGTGACAAAAAATTCACCTCAAACCATATATTAACACAATAAAATTCAAATTAAAAGATTTATTGAGTATTTTTTATTAGGATTTTCATATTCTATTATGAAGCAACTTTTTTGAGGTGATTTTATGTGCGGAATTGCAGGAGAAGTGTCATTTTCAAACTCTGTGATTAAAAATAAAGACTCATTTTTAAGAATGCAAAAGGTGTTAGCGCCACGCGGGCCTGACCAGAACGGTATTTACATCAAAGACAACGCAGCACTTGTTCATTCGCGTCTTTGTGTTATTGACATTGAAAACGGAATTCAGCCAATGACAACAAAATACGGTGAAAACGAATATACACTTGTATATAACGGAGAATTGTATAATACAGACGAGGTTCGCGATGAATTAAAATTATCAGGACATAAATTCGTAGGACACTCCGACACAGAAGTTGTTCTGAAAGCCTATGTTGAATGGAAAGAAAAATGTGTTGAAAAATTCAATGGCATTTTCGCTTTTGCAGTTTGGGACGAGGCAGAACAAAGACTATTTTTTGCCCGCGACAGAATTGGTGTTAAACCCTTATTTTACACGGTGATAAACAATTCTTTTATATTCGGTTCTGAAATCAAAGCGTTACTTGAACACAAATATGTTGAGCCGATTATAAACGAAAACTCGATTGCCGAGATTATGTTTATAGGACCCGGCAGAACCCCCGGTTGTGCTGTTTTCAAAGGAATAAGCGAAGTTAAACCCGCTTGTTGCGGTTATTACTCAAAAAGCGGAATAAGAATTAGAAAATACTGGACACTCAAGGACCGCGAGCATAAAGATAATTTTGACCAAACAGTTGAAAAAGTACGGTTTCTCGTTAAAGACGCAATTACTCGCCAATTAGTTTCCGATGTACCTGTTGGCACTTTCCTTTCGGGTGGGCTCGATTCAAGTATTATTTCTTCAATTGCTAATTCATATTTCAAAGAAAAAGGTCAGCAGTTAAAGACTTTTTCCGTTACCTATGAAGATAATGAGAAATATTTTAAAAAGAGCAAATTCCAACCAAACAGCGACACAGAATATATCAAAAAAATGTGTGACTATCTTAACTGCGAGCACCATTTAATTACTTTAAAGAATAAAGACCTTGCAAATGCGCTTTTAGAGGCCGTTGATGCTCGCGATTTGCCCGGAATGGCAGATGTGGATTCTTCTCTTTTGCTCTTCTGTAAAGAGATTAAAAAGCATTGTACAGTTGCATTGTCGGGAGAATGTGCTGACGAGATTTTCGGCGGATATCCTTGGTACAGGGATAAAGAAATTAGAGCAATAAACGGTTTCCCGTGGGCGCAGTCAACAGCATACAGGAAATCATTTATAAAAGACGATATTCGCATACCAAAAGCTGAAGATTATGTATATTCAAGATATAAGGATACACTAATCAATACTTCAAAAATTAGTGGTATATCCCCTCTTGAATCCCGAATGAAAGAGATGATGAAGTTAAATCTTGATTGGTTTATGCAAACTCTGCTTGACCGTAAAGACAGAATGAGTATGTATAACGCCCTTGAAGTTAGAGTACCCTTCTGCGACTACAGAATTGCCGAATATCTATATTCTGTACCGTGGGAATATAAAGACTATAAGTCATATGAAAAAGGTCTTTTAAGGCAAGCCGTAGCAGGTATTTTGCCCGATGATGTATTGTGGCGTAAAAAGAGCCCATATCCTAAAACCCACAACCCTGAATATTTAAAAATAGTTTCAAATATGTTAAGAGAAATTATTGAAAATTCATCGTCACCTATGTTATCATTTATAAAAAAGTCAGAGTTGGAAAAACTACTAAATACAGAACGACACGAGCCGTGGTATGGACAGTTAATGACAACTCCACAAACAATAGCATATTTTATTCAAATAAACTATTGGCTTAAAAAATATAAAATTATCATAAAATAAAGGATGATGAAAATGAAAAACGGTGACTTAAAAAAGGTTGCACTCGTTGGCACCGGTTTTGTTGGTATGAGCTTTGCTTATGCACTTCTTAACAGCGGCGAATGTGACCAGCTTGTGCTTATTGATGTTAACAAGGTAAAAGCACATGGAGAGGCTATGGACTTAAACCATGGTCTACCCTTTGCTAAAAGAAATATGCTGATTTTTGACGGTGAATACAGCGATTGCCACGATGCAGATATTGTTGTTATTGCCGCAGGTGTGGCACAGAAAGATGGCGAAGGCAGAATTGCTCTTCTTAAACGAAATCTTGAAGTATTTAAATCAATTATCGACCCAATTGTTAAAAGCGGATTTGACGGTATTTTCCTTGTTGCAACAAATCCTGTTGATATTATGACTAAAATAACACTTGAATTATCCGGCTTTGACCCCTCAAGAGTTATCGGTAGCGGCACAACACTTGATACTGCAAGACTGCGATATTTACTTGGCGATTATTTCTCAATTGACCCACGAAATGTGCACGCATATGTAATTGGTGAACACGGTGACAGCGAGATTGTTCCGTGGTCACAAGCTTATGTCACTACTAAAAGAATTTATGATATTATTGATTCTTCTAACGGTAAATATAAATTTGAAGAATTATACCAAATCGGCAAAAATGTGACGGGCGCCGCACAAGAAATTATCAGAGCAAAATCTGCAACATATTATGGCATAGGTATGGCACTTGTGCGGATTGTGAGGGCAATTTTCGGCGATGAGAAAAGTGCATTAACTGTGTCTGTAATGCTTAATGGTCAGTATGGAATTAGCGGTGTTTATGCAGGGCTACCCGCTATAATCGGCAGAAACGGTGTGGAGGATGTAATAGTCCTTGATTTAAAAGAAAATGAAAGAACTGCATTTATTGATTCATGTAATTTCTTAAAAGAAACCGCGGAAGAGATAGGTTTTTAACAAAGAAAAAAACAGTACCAAAACTGGTACTGTTTTTTCATATCTTATCAAACTTTTTAATTCTTTCTCTTATTTCATCTTTAAAAATAAAGCGGTACCCGTTATTTTCAAGAAGCCTATCATTCACCATCAAAGTTCCTAAACCTTTGATTTTTGTAAGCCTTGGCTCTTCCATTACTTCACAGCGAATACTTGTTTCTTTTTCAATTCTGTCGGCAATGTCAAAGATTAACCCACCGCCACCGCAAAGTAATATTCCGTGGTCTGCGGCATCGGCAAGTAATTCGGGCGGGATATTCTGCATTTCAGCGTGAATGTCGCAAACAAGTGCAGAAATCTGCTCGTCAACAAACGGATAAATCTCAGTTGATGTAATTTCAAATGAAATGGGCATTTCATCAAGGTTACTTTTACCCGAAACCATCAATGCGGTTTCGCAGTTTCTAGGTTCGGCAGAAGTAATTTTGTTTTTAATTTCGCGTGCGGTGTGAGGACCAATGTTGATATCGCGGTCTTTTTTAAGATGTTTTATGATTGCTTTATCTATTTCGTCACTTCCACGGCGAATTACACCGCTTGCGGCAATACTGCCCATTGAAACCACAGCGAATTCTGTAAGTTGGTGACCAATGTCAAGCACCATTCTGCCACCTATTTTATCGGTTGCCACATTCGCACCAAATCCAGAAGCAAGAATCCCCTCAACCATACAAACTCTGCCCGCACCCGCCAAAGTAACAACATCAAGAAATGTTTTCTTCTCAAGGCTCGAAATGTCGGTTGAAAGTGAAATTATAACATTGGGTTTGTATATTCTGTTACCGCAAACGCGTTGCAAATAATAACGCAACATTCGCTCTGCCATAACAAAATCAGAAATGACACCGTTACGAATTACTTTGACAACCTTAATATCGTCAACACATCTGCCATAAACTGCATCTGCAGCTTTGCCGAAAGCTATTGGCTTGCCCGTTTCAGTCTCAACTGCTACAATTGACGGCTCATCAACGACTACACCCTTACCCTCTGCAAAAATTTTGAGAGAAGAAGAACCAAAGTCGATGCCGATTTTCATTCCTTTCACGATGTCACCTCCTTAAAATGTTTTAGAATAATTATTTCTTTCTGAACTGTTGCTTCATTCTTAATTCTTTTGAAAGAATTGTTTTGCGAAGTCTTATATTTATTGGTGTAACTTCCATAAGCTCGTCGTCTTTAATGAATTCCATTGACTGCTCAAGGCTTAAAGTTGTATGTGGAACAAGTCGTAAAGCATCGTCTGAGCCTGAAGCACGAGTATTTGTAAGGTGCTTCGTTTTACATACATTGCAAACAACATCTTCGCTCTTTGCACATTCACCAACAATCATACCCTCATAAACAGGAACACCGGGACCAATGAACAAACGACCTCTGTCCTGAGTATTGAAAAGACCATAAGCGGTGCTTTCGCCTGTTTCGTGAGCTACAATTGAGCCCCTTTCACGAGTTTCTATTTCGCCTTTATATTCTTCATATCCAGCGAAAAGATTGTTCATAATGCCATTACCGTTTGTGTCGGTCATAAACTCTGAGCGGTAACCAATAAGACCTCTTGCGGGGATTTTAAATTCAAGGTGAGTTGAACCACCTTCACGAGTACCCATATTCTCAAGTTCACCGCGACGAGCACCAATTTTCATCATAACAGCGCCCACATATTCCTCGGGAACTTCAACAATGAGTAGTTCCATTGGCTCTAAAAGAACGCAATTTTCAATTTTTGTAATTACCTTGGGGCGTGAAACTTGGAATTCATAGCCTTGACGACGCATTGTTTCAATAAGAATTGAAAGATGTAATTCACCACGGCCCGAAACCTTGAATGTATCGGTCGACTCAGTTTCTTCAACACGCATACTTACATTTATTTCTACCTCTTTGAAAAGACGGTCACGAAGATTACGCGAAGTTACAAATTTACCCTCTCTACCTGCAAACGGGCTGTCATTAACAATGAAATTCATTGAAAGAGTTGGCTCATCAATTTTTATAAATGGAAGAGGCTCAACACAATCGGGCGAACAAATAGTTTCGCCGATATTAAGGTCGGTAATTCCCGAAATACAGATAATATCACCGATTGCGGCACTTTCAACCTCAACTCGTCTAAGTCCTTCAAACTGATAAAGACGCGAAATACGCACATTTTCTTGGCTTCCGTCAGTTTTACAAAGTGTTACTAAATCATTGCGATTAATTCTGCCTCGCTCTACTCTGCCGACACCGATTCTACCGATGTAATCATCATAATCAAGACTTGAAAAAAGAACTTGAAGCGGTGCATCAATATCTCCTGCTGGCGCTTCAATATTTTCGATAATAGCGTCAAATAGAGGTCTCATATCACCCTCGCGTACATCGGGGTCAACTGACGAATAGCCATCACGAGCTGATGCATAAATTACAGGGAATTCAATCTGCTCATCACTTGCACCAAGCTCAATGAACAAGTCAAGCACCTCGTCGATTACTTCGGCCGGTCTGGCACCGGGACGGTCAATTTTATTTACAACTACTACAACCTTTTTATTGAGTCCCAATGCTTTTTTAAGAACAAATCGTGTTTGAGGCATACAACCCTCAAATGCGTCAACAAGAAGCAAAACACCGTCAACCATTGTGAGAATTCGTTCAACCTCACCGCCGAAGTCGGCGTGACCCGGGGTGTCAACAATATTGATTTTGATATCATTATAATGAACAGAAGTATTTTTTGAAAGAATTGTAATTCCGCGTTCTCTTTCAAGGTCGTTTGAGTCCATAACTCTGTCTTGAACAACCTCGTTACTTCTGAAAATTCCGCTCTGCTTTAAAAGCTCGTCAACCAATGTTGTTTTACCGTGGTCAACATGAGCAATAATAGCTATATTTCTTACATCTTCTCTTTTTTTCAAGATTTTCACCTGCACTTTTATTTTCGACTATATATTTTACCACTATATACTTCATTCCGCAAGGATAAAATAACACTAAATTAAGCTCAATATACTTTACAAATCAGTAAAAATGGGCTAAAATTTATATAAATTATATTGGAGTGGTATGAATTGAGTAATTCTGTAACAATTAAAATAATTTCATCACTTGAAAAGCTTTATCACGAGGACAAAGTACCTGAAATTGCTTTGTCACAGTTTTCCATGCTTAATAATGAAAAGAAATCCTTTCAGGTTGTAATTGAAAGTGAAAAAGATTTTGTTGGTACACTTACAATAAACAGCAATATTAAAGATATTCGCAAATACACAGTTGAGCATATTAAATCGGATTTTCCTATGTTTAAGGACTCTGATAATTATTTTAGATACAGCAAAGACGGATATTACCCCGATTTATTGTTGCCAATTGATAACGAAATTAATATTGTAAAAGGTATAAATGTATTCTGGGTTGAGGTTAATGCAGACAAAGAAAATATCGGTAACAATGAAATTAAAGTTTTAATCAATGAAAATGATGTTTTACTTGCAGAAACTTCAATAAATGTTGAAATTATTGATTGCAGTCTCAGTTTTAATGACTTCATTTATACTTGTTGGTTTCATACTGACTGCTTAATGTCGCATTATAAATTTGAAGCATTTTCAGACGAGTATTGGCGAGTTACTGAAAACTTTTTAAAAACTGCCAACGAATATGGAATGAACTGTGTGCTCACACCAATTTTCACTCCCCCGCTTGATACAGAAAAAGGCAAAGAAAGGCCGACTGTTCAGTTGGTTGATGTTACACTGAATAATGGTGTGTATTCATTTAGCTTTGACAAACTCACGCAATGGATTGAAATGGCGGAAAGATGCGGAATTAAGTATTTTGAAATGGCTCATTTCTTTACTCAATGGGGTGCACACCACTCACCTAAAATTATGGCAACGGTTGACGGCGAATACAAAAAGATATTTGGTTGGGAAACTAAAGCCACATCAAAAGAATACAAAAAATTCTTAACTGATTTTTCAGTAGAATTCAAAAAATATCTTGAAAAAAGAAACCTTAAAGACAGGGTTTTAATTCATGTTAGCGACGAGCCGAATTTTTCAATGCTTCGCCCATATTCAAAGGCTTCAAAGTTGATACATAAGCTCTATAAGGGTTATAAAATTGTTGACGCATTGTCTGATGTTTGGTTCTATAAATTAGGTATTGTTACAACGCCCATCCCCTCAAATGACCATATTGACAAATTCATCGGCAAAACAGACGAATTATGGACTTATTACTGCAGTGCTCAAAACAAAAAACAAGTTGCAAACAGATTTTTCTGTAATGACTCAATTCGTACAAGAGTTATTGGTTATCAAATGTTCAAATTTGATGTTGTAGGCTTTTTACATTGGGGTTATAATTTCTATTATACACGACTTTCAAAAGCGGTTATAGACCCATATAAAGTAAGTGACGCGGGCAAAGAATTCCCCTCGGGTGACAGTTATATTGTTTACCCTGCCGAAGACGGAACAGCCCATCACTCATTAAGACTCAAAGTATTTTATGATGCTTTGCAGGATATGGCGGCACTTAATACTCTTAAAAGGCTCACCGACAAAAAAACTTGCCTTGGTATTATTGAAGAAAATGGCAAGCATTCATTAACCTTCACTGAGTACCCACATTCTAATGAGTGGTTGCTCAATACAAGAGAAAAAATTAATTTTAAAATTAAGGAAAATATGAAATGAAAAAAGTTTTTAGAACTGTAAAAAATTTCATAAAAGAAACCGATAAAATACTTCTGTTGCTTTGTGCTTTGGCATCTGCATTCGGCTGTATAAGTGTTTTAAGTGCTACTCTTTGGAGTGTTGGCGAGGGCGAAAAATTCTCTCGTGACTTTTCGGTTATGGTGTTGGCAGTTACTGCAGGTATTATTATGGCACTCATAATTTCATTAATTGACTATGAATTCATAATAAGAATGGCACCGCTTATAGCATTATTCTGCATAGGAATTATGGTTATTACACTTATTTTCGGTGTTGGTCCTATTGAGAGACCCGATGCAAAAACCTGGCTTAAAATCGGTAGTACAGGTATTTATTTTCAGCCTTCGGAGCTTGTTAAAATCGGCTTTATTATCACCTTTGGTGTTCACCTTGAAAGGCTTAAAAGCAACATAAATCATCCGCTTTCAATTATTCAGCTTGGTATTCACGCGCTTATTCCCGTTGCACTTGTTATCAAATCGGGTGATATGGGCTCGGCACTTGTGTTTATGATTATTGCAGTTGCTATGCTTTTTGTTGCGGGGCTTCATTGGGGATATTTCTTGGCGGGCGGACTTTTAGTTATTGCCGCACTACCGCTTGCGTGGGTATTCTTACTTGATAATATTCAAAAAGAAAGATTTTTAGCATTGGTTTACCCTGAGCTTTATCCCGATGTCATTTATCAGCAGCAACGCGGAATGACCGCTTTGGGTAGTGGCGGAATAACGGGTCAAGGCTTATTCCAAGGCACTCTTACACAAACACCAGATGCAATTCCCGAAGCCGAAAATGATATGATTTTCACCGTCGTGGGCGAAGAATTAGGTCTTGTAGGTTGTTTCATTGCATTATTCTTATTAACAGCAATAGTTATAAGAATTGCAAGAACGGGCAAACACGATAAAATTGGCAACACAAAAATAATGTGCTATGGTGTTGCGGCTATGATTGGCGGACAAGTTATTATCAATGTTGGTATGTGCTTAATGCTTTTACCCGTTATTGGTATTACACTCCCCTTCTTCAGCGCGGGCGGTTCTTCAAACCTTTGTATTTATATTGCAATTGGTTTAATTTTAAGCTTTTACCGATATAATCAGCAAAGAGAATTAATTGATGTTAGTCAACAGAATATTTATAATCCGTTTTCAGAGATATAAATTCAACGAAGCACCCCACATAGTGAGGTGCTTTTAAATTAGTTATCTAATATGGATATTATTTCCTTGAATTCGGATTTTGATTTAAATTCTTCAGTTAACGGGTAATGCTCTGTCATTACGATTTTCATAAATTTAGATAAGTTATTTTCACGGTAGGGCGGACCACCATTATAATATCTCATTGCTTTTTCTGAAACATCGGGGTTTGCATCGAGCTCTTTTGCATATTGTGCGGCAATTTTAAGATATTTCAAACCATTTTCATCATCACCGATTTGCTGATACAAATGACCTATATGACCATAATTATATAGTCTGTTAATACAATTTTTACCATAATTTCCGTCAGAAAAAATAAGGTTTATAAGCCCTTGAATATGTGTAATTATCTCAAGTCTTTTTTGTGGTTCATAATTATAACAATATCCAAATGCTGTATCTTGTAATAAAAATAGTAATTCTTCAAGAGCTTTTCTGTGGGTTATATTATAGCCTTCAGTATCAAATGCTGAATTCATCAACATCAATTCTTTTGAATCTTTAATTGAAGGTAGAGTATTTATAATTTCTTTTGCTTGATTTAGATATTCTTTATTCACATAATATTTTCCCTCTTCATTTGGGATACATTGATATTTCATCAGCAAATGAGAAATCATAATCACCTTTGAACGGATTCTTATATGGTCATCTGTACAATATTTTTGAATTTTTTCATAAATTGATGTGATTTCTTTGGTTGTTGTTTTATACCTACCTTCTACAAAGTCTTCGACCTCCTGCAAAAGTTCCATATAACGAATTAAAATACGAAAATCGTTTGGAAACTCTTTAACAGCTATTTTGAATTTTTCATATATCAAAGATATATCCTTTAGTTTCATAGTGTCATATAGCTCAAGATATTCATTAATTTTTTGCTCTTTTTCCACTTTATCAACACCAAGCAAATCATCAATAGACACATTAAAGAAAGAGGCAAATATAGGTAGCATTGTTATATCGGGATATGTCTCTCCTCGTTCCCATTTGCTTACTGTTTGAAATGAAACGCCAAAAAATTCCGCAAGAGCTTCTTGTGTCATTCCTCTTTCTTTACGAAGTTTTTTAAGATTTTCACCAAAATAAATTGTCATAAAATCACCTTTAATATTATTTGACAGTGCTATCATAATTGTATAATAACTTCAATTTTAATATTTTACAATATCTTTATGCTTGAATATATTTCGCTTTTTAGGCGAATTATTCAATTTAAGATAAAAAGAGGTCGCAATCGCGACCTCTGATTTTATGCCCTTTTAACGGCACCCATATTTGCCATAATCTTTTTAGTTCCTACCTTTTCAAAGGCGATTTCCATTAAAGTATCATTGCCCATTGGTTTAAGGGACACAATCATACCCTTACCGAACACGCGGTGAATAACCTCTTCGCCCACCATAAAGGTTTCAGTAGATTTCTTGGGTGCAGAGCCAAATCCAACACCAAAACCCTTTGTAACAGGCTTTGCAGATTGATTTTGTGAACTTGACATTCTATTCTGCACAGGAGTTTTTGGTTTAACAAGTGATTGACAACATTCTTTCGGCAATTCTTCTAAAAATCTTGAAGGACGGTTATATTTTGTTGAGCCGAAAATCATTCTTGAACGGGTGTTAAGAAGATAAAGCTTTTGCTTTGCGCGGGTAATACCAACATAAGCAAGACGGCGTTCTTCTTCAATTTCGGTTGGGTCATAAATTGACTGCATACCGGGAAATACACCCTCTTCAAGTCCGGGAATGAACACAACGGGAAATTCAAGTCCCTTTGATGCATGAAGTGTCATAAGAACAACAGTATCTGAATCTGCATTATAATTGTCAATATCAGTCAGTAACGCAACTTCTTCAAGGAAGTCGGAAAGCTCAGCCTCGGTATTTTCTTCTTTAAATCTGATCAGGTTAGAGTTGAGCTCGTCTAAGTTCTGCAATCGTTCTTCGCCCTTTTCCTTATCGCCTGCAGTCATTGCTCTATATCCCGTTTCATCAAGCAAAGAAATGAACACTGATGATGGTGACTCGCGTGTAAGAAGCTCTGAAAATCCTTCAATCATTTGAGTAAATTCAATAAGCTTTTGTGAACTGCGCTTAAGCTTTTCATATTCATCAGCAGTTTTAAAAACATCAAAAAGGCTTATACCCAAAGCATCTGCAATTTCCTTTGCGGTTGCAATTGTAGTTGCACCAATTCCTCTTTTAGGAACATTGATAATTCTTTCAAGACGGTTACTATCTTTGTGATTAGCAATAACTGATAAATATGCCAAAGCGTCTTTAATTTCCATACGGTCATAGAATTTATGACCGCCAATAATTCTGTACGGAATACCGCTTCGTACCAATGCGCGTTCAACAGAGTTTGACATTGAGTTCATACGATAAAGAACTGCAAAATCGCTGAATTTACCTGTTGAACCCATTTGCTTCATTATTTCGTCAGCAATAAACTTACCCTCAGCATACTCATCGTCAAGAGTGTTGAGTGTTATTTTTTCACCCTCACCGTTGGATGTCCAAAGATTTTTACCCTTGCGGTTTTCGTTATTTGAAATAACAGCATTCGCGCCGTCAAGAATATTCTGTGTTGAACGGTAATTCTGTTCAAGTCGAATAACCTGTGCATTTTTAAAATTCTTTTCAAAGCTTAAAATATTCTCAATAGTAGCACCGCGAAATTTATAAATACTCTGGTCATCATCACCAACTACACAAATGTTGTTATAGCCCTCTGATAAGAGCTTTGTAAGCATAAACTGTGCGTGGTTTGTATCCTGATACTCATCAACAAGAACATATTTAAACTTATTCTGATAGTATTCGCGGACATCGTCATTTTCTTTCAATAATTTAACAGTATAGAAAATGATATCGTCAAAATCCATTGCATCAGCATTTTTAAGAAGTCGCTGATATTTTTGATAACACTCGCCGATTTGCTTTTCTCTGTAATTACCACTACCTAAATTCAAAAATTCTTCAGGTGAAACAAGCATATCTTTAGCACGGCTGATTTCTGCAAGAATAGATTTATGAGGCAAAAATTTATCGTCGATATTAAGAAGTCGCTGACAATCCTTCATAACGCGTTTACTATCATCGGTGTCATAGATAGTGAAATGCTTTGAAAAGCCTAAAAGCTC
This sequence comes from Candidatus Fimenecus sp., assembly GCA_045594645.1. Classification (GTDB taxonomy): domain Bacteria; phylum Bacillota; class Clostridia; order Oscillospirales; family Acutalibacteraceae; genus Fimenecus. The sequence continues at coordinate 20,535 of JAZNYY010000076.1, read as the reverse complement.
GGCATTTCTGCGTAAAATACGCACACATATTGAATGGAATGTACCCGCCCAGATGTCATTTGCTTCTTCACCAATACGAAGAACGAGTCTGTCCTTTAACTCATTAGCCGCTTTATTTGTGAATGTGAACGCAAGTATCTCCCAAGGCTTAGGTGCATCAACAGACAAAATATATTTAATCTGCTGATAAACAAATGTGTCGCCTTTATAGTACTTTTCAAGTAATTCAACAGTATTGTCATATGTACGGCAATCAATTTCATTTGAGCCGTATGCTCTACCGTATTTCATAAGATTTGCGATACGGTTTACGAGCACAGTTGTTTTACCGCTACCCGCACCTGCAAGAATTAAAAGCGGTCCGTCAACTGATAAGACCGCTTTTAACTGCATATCATTCATTCTGTTGAATTCATTTTTAATAATTCTATCTCTTAACTCACAGATTTGTGAATGCATTTTAATTTTCTCCTATTTAAATAAATTACCGCCATTTGAATCAATAGCAACAATAAGCGGAAAATTCTCAATTTCAAGTTTTTTGATAGATTCACAACCCAAATCATCAAATGCGATGACTTCAGCACTTGTTATACATTTTGAAGCGAGAGCACCTGCACCACCAATAGCGCAGAAATAAACTGCATTGTTTCGATTTATCGCTTCACAAACTTCATTTGAGCGAGGTCCTTTGCCAATCATTGCAACAAGCCCTAAATCAAGAAATTCGGGTGAGAATTTATCCATTCTGCTTGATGTTGTAGGACCGCAACTGCCAATTGAAAGACCTTCAGGCGTGGGTGTTGGCCCTGCATAATAAATCACAGAGTTTTTTAAGTCAAAAGGCAACTGCTCATTATTATCAATCATGGCTTTAATTCTTTTGTGTGCGGCATCGCGGGCGGTGTAAACAATACCCGAAAGCAACACTCTGTCGCCTGCTTTTAAGATTTCTGCAAATTCAGTTATTTTTGATGTGTGCAAAGAATATTGCGCCATAATTAACCTTCTTTAGCGTCAGAATTAAAATCTTCCGTATGTTCAGAATATGAAATTACCGTGAAATTATTCTCATCAGAAAAATCGTTGTCATATTCAAAGGTATGTGCTTCAATACCTGTTAAATCCGTATGAAGATTAAGAAGTGAAGATGCAGAAGAATTAAGTTTTGTTCCCAATGCATATACATCTTTATGAAGCTGTTCAAGCGAAGAATTAAACTTTCTTGAAATTGCATCTACATCCTTTAAAAGCTGTTCAATTTCGTTGGCTTGATTTTTAACATCCTGCGAAGCGATTGCACCAATGTCTTTTGCCTTTGCCTTTGCATTGTCAACAAGGTCATCAGTATAGCGGCGAGCATCAATATAAGCGGCGCCAATTTGCTTTTCCGCACGGCGAAGCTTTTCACTTTTTTCGTCATATTCGGAAATTTTTTCGCTATACTGCTGATTTTCTTTGAGGGCAAGTTCAAGCTTAACTGCTAATTCATTAGCCTCTTTTTCTTTTTCAGCAAGTCGTTCATTTACTGATGATAAGGTATCAAGCTTAATTTCGAGTTCATCGATTTTACGCTTTAACTCAAGTGACTCCTCACGCTTTGTATCAAGCATAGATTTAATATCAGCAGTTTCAGTCTGCAATTGCTCAACATAAGCGAGAACATCGGATTTTTTAAATCCGCCGAACAATGTAGTTTTCATAATTGTGAATTCTTTACTCATAACAATTCCTCTTATGTAAAAATATACTTTATTTTAACAGATTTTTTATAATAAAACAACAGTTATTCAAAAATTTATCGATTATGATAAAAAATAATAGACATTTGAAAGAATTGGTTGTAAAATAAAAACATAGGAGGAGTTTTTATGAAAAAGAATACTAAAAAAGCACTTAAAACCGCAGGAATTGTCGGTGCAACAGCAGCTGCGACTTATTTTTTAATCGGTAATTTCTTTTATTATGTAACTCTGACAAAAAGCGGACTTAAAAATCCCTTTGTAGCCAAGGTTGCAAGCGGTACTAAAGAAAAAGACGAAGAGTTACTTCGCCTTGATGCAATTAAAGAGAAAGGCAAAGATTGGTTTGACAATGCAAACAAAGAAAAGCTTGTAATCAAATCAACAAATGCAAATAAGAATTTGCACGCCGATTTCATTTTCCCCGAAAAAGAAAGTGATGTATTTGTAATCATAATTCACGGCTACACTTCTGAACCTCGCGGAATGGGAATGTATGCACAGAAATACCACGAATTAGGCTACAATGTTCTTATGCCAAGCCTTAACGGACACGCCGACAGCGAAGCGGGCACAGTTACAATGGGTTGGAAGGACAGACTTGACATCGTTGATTGGGCGAATTTCATTGCAGAGAATTACCCTGAAAGCAAAATAATTCTTCACGGTGAATCAATGGGTGCGGCAACAACAATGATGACCACAGGTGAAGATTTACCCGAAAATGTAAAAGTAGCGGTTGCCGATTGCGGATATACATCAGTTTGGGATATTTTCAGTAATAAAATTAAAAATAACTTTAAAATGCACGAATTCCCCACACTTTATAGTGCAAATGTTGTAAACAAAATTTATTCGGGATTTGATTTTAAAGAAGCTTCTGCAATCGAACAATTAAAGAAATCAAAAACACCTACAATATTTATTCACGGCGATAAGGATACCTTTGTCCCCTATGAAATGCTTGACAGAGTTTATGAAGCTTGTGCAAGTGAAAAAGAAAAAATAACAATTCCCGACTCACCTCACGCAAGAAATGCTTGTGTTGACCCTGAGCTTTATTGGAATTCGGTTATTGAATTTATAAACAAGTACATATAAAGATTAAACCCGACCTTTTGGTCGGGTTAATTTTTTATAATTTATCAATTTCGCCACTCTTAAATTTAAAAATTCTCAAAGCATCAGCAAGTTCAACTTTATTATTTTTATCTGTATCAGCGGCTTTTAGCTGAGTATCTGAAAGCTTAATTTCACCTGATTTATACTTAAATATCATAAGTGCGTCAGCAATAGTTACCGCACCATCAGCATCAATATCACCTAAAGTATAATTTGTACTGCTTGATACCGTAACCTTACAAGTTGCAGTAAAAGCACCAACCTTTGCCGTGATTGTTGCAGTACCAACACCAATTGCGGTAATTGTTCCGTTTGTAACCGTTGCAACCGATTTATCAGAAGTTGACCAAGTTACAGTTTTACTGTCGGTTGTGTTTGAGGGATTATATGTAACAGTAAGCTTTTTTGTATCCCCCGTAAACATTGAAGCAGATGTAGCACTTAAAGAAATGCTTTTAAGCGGTACAATATTATCAGCATTTCTGATTATATTGATTGTATAAGTGCGTATATCACCATTTTCGGCAGTTACAACTACATCAATTGCATTACTTCCGTAATTCAGCGCTATTGTTCCGGTTCCGCTAACCTTCGCATTGGAATTCACTGTTGTTGCAGTAACTTTTACAGATGAAACAGAGGAAGCGACAGTTATTGAATAGCCACTTGTTTTTCCTGCATCAAATCCAAAATTGTAATCATCAATATGCAAATCAGAGAGCCAATTGTTAGGATTATTATTGTTAGCTTCGGGAAGTTTACAAGCTTCTTCAGGCATATTTCTGTAATAAGGAATAATAAAAGTAAAGCTATTATCAAGAATACCTAAATTAGAATAAGTTTTTCTAATAGTAATTGATTCTGAATACGGTGCCATAATATTGGTCATATACTGATGAGTCCAAACCTTATTGCACACATTAAACTTTTGAAAATATAATGTATCCTGCTTATTATTAATATAGCCATTAGCTATCCACTTTGCGCCACCTACAATTGATTTGTATTGAGTATTCCACGGTAATAAATATTTTTCAATATTTGCATCTGATGAGGTAGCTCCAGAAGCATATTTTAAACCATTCGCAATTGGGTCACCGCTGGCAGATGCACCAATGTTATAAAAATTATATAAGCCCTTATATGTGTCATTATAATTACCGCTTGTTGAGCCACTGCCGTTTTTACCAACCTCTTGAATTGTTCGTGAGGCAAGATGATATGGACTTACATCTGCAATCTCTGCAGCGCTAATATATGCTTGTGCATAAGTAATCTCATTATTATCAGTATTTTTAATCTTCACATCATCCATAAATGAGCCACTTAAAATTTTTTCTACACCGTCAATGGTTTGAGTCTTACTATCATATGAAAGTGCCTCAAACATAAAGACATTTGACTCATTTAAAAAGTTTCTTGGGTCCATATAGTAAGCAATTGTTTGAGTGTTTGCCTGGTACCAACCGGCTTCATTTTTATATAATAACCATTTATCATTACGCCAATCGTATGCACCTGAAGCAGTAGAACGATAAGACAATGGTTGATTATACTGTATCATACTTCTGCCAAAATAACCTTGAGCAGTATCGGTAAATAAATCTGACCAGTTTATTCCTGTGTCATAAAAAACAAAATTCCAATTTGGGTGCAAGCTTAAAAGATTTTCTATGTATTCTTTATAAATTTCGGGCACACCCTCGGGCATTTCATAATCATCGGTAGTAGTTTTGATTTCAACGAATTTTGCTGAAACATAACCCGTTAGTGTTTCACCCGAATAAGAAAATTGAATTTTATACCAAGTAGGGTTTGATGTATCATTGTTTTGCGAATTACAAGTTTCAAGAACTGTAACTGAATTTCCGTCGTACAGCTTAACCTCATTACCGTTATGAAGTAATTTACCGTTGTTTGTTCCCGGACCTGTTCTTACATAAAGTGCATAGCCACCAAGACCACTAACTATGCCCATCTGTGTTGCAGCACTTACAGCAAAATAAGAAGCAAATGAAAATAATATAGAAATACACAAAACTATAGAAATTATGCTTTTGAAAACTCTGTTCTGCATTATTTTCACTTCCTTCGTCAATATTCAATTTTATTTTACCAAAAAACAGTATAATCGTCAAGTTACATAATATTACCAAACAGCATCTATTGTATGAATTATATTTTCTTTTTCATTTTCTAACGCGTTACTTTTATTTTTATATAAATACGATGCCGAAAAATATGACCAACCATAAGCATTAGTATTATTAACACTGTATATCTGACTTGCAATAATATCAGTATTTTCAAGCCATTCATTGCTACCTGATTTTGCATAAACATCTTCAGTTCCCGCTTTATAGACAGCAAGACCAATCACTATTTTGGTGTTTTTGCTTTGTAAACCCAGCCACTCATTTAGCAATTCATTAAACGGCATAGTTGAATGTTCAAAGCCGTAATATAATTGCGGAATAATGATATCGGCATAGCCCTCACTCTGTGTCCATAACTTTACATCCGCATAATAATTATTAAAATTCTTTTCAATATCCGCCGACGGACTTACAGAAACCAAAATATCATTATTGTAGCTTTTTACAAGTAAATATATTAAAGAAATCAATGTATTAACCGCATTTCTTCTAAAATCGTCAAGCGCCAGCGTTCCACCATTTTTTAAATAATCATTATAGATATTTTTGTCAATTCCATCATTTGCTGTAGGATAAAAATAATCATCAATATGTATTCCGCTCACATTATAATTCTCAAGAACTTCACGAATTCCGCTTAAAATATAACTTTGAACTTCAGGATATGCCGGATTATAATAAATAGAATTTTCGGCTGTGATAATTCGTTCATCTTTACTGTTATCAGACAGTATTTTACCTGCGAATGAGTTTTTCGGTATCTTATTAATGTTATTGTCATTCCTAATACGGTAAGGATTAATCCAAGCGTGTACCGATATATCATAATCCTTTGAAATATCAATAAAATGCTGTAAAATATCAAATTTTAAACCACCATTATTATCTTTACAGTAGTCACTTACATTAAAAATTGAAGAATTATAAAAGCAATCATCAAATGCTCTTACATGCAAAAAGATATTATTTATTCTATATTTTTTTAGTTCAGTAAGAATTTTATTAATATTCTCTTTTAAATCCTCTACACTACTGCAGTTATTACATAAATCTTTAATTTCGTTATAAGAAAACCATACACCAACAAATTTTTGATTATCCATAGTCTTGTTTTCCTGTGGCTCAACATTAAAAGTACAAGAAGACAACAACATAGTTACCGATAAAAATAAAATAATAAGTTTTTTCAAAATTTTCCACCTTTTTTTAAAAAAAGTACTTGACATAGATAAATGTTATGCTATAATAATAACAGTAATCATTACTGTTAAGGAGACGAAGGGAATGGCACTTGAAAGAAAAAGTAAGCAAAGAGATGCAATAGTTAATGAACTCAAATCACGCTATGACCATCCAACTGCTATGGAACTTTACTTGTCTGTTAGAGAAAAAATACCTACTTTAAGTCTTGGAACTCTTTACAGAAATCTTTCTCAGCTTGAGCAATGCGGTCAGATTATTAAAATTCCCGACGGCAATCAAGACCGTTTTGACGGCAACCCCCTGCCCCACGCACATTTCAAATGTAATTGTTGCGGTAAAGTATATGATGTAATGTCAACCCCAAATTACAGTTTTGATTGCAAAGATGAAAATATTGGTCAAATTTACGGTTACAGTTTAATGCTTTTTGGCAGATGCAAAGGCTGCGACGAATACCGTTTAAATAATTAAAAATAAATTTTGGAGGAAATTTACTATGAAAAAATTTGTATGTTCAGTTTGCGGTTATGTTCACGAAGGAGATTCTGCTCCTGAAAGATGCCCTCAGTGCAAGGTTCCTGCTGACAAGTTCAATGAAATCAAAGAAGATGAAAGAACTTGGGCTGCAGAGCATGTAGTAGGCGTTGCTAAGGGCGTTCGTGAAGACATTATTATGGACCTTCGCGCCAACTTTGAAGGTGAATGTTCTGAAGTTGGTATGTATCTTGCAATGGCGAGAGTTGCTCATCGTGAGGGTTATCCTGAAATTGGTCTTTACTGGGAAAAGGCAGCTTATGAAGAGGCAGAGCACGCAGCAAAGTTTGCAGAGCTTCTTGGTGAAGTTGTAACAGATAGCACAAAGAAAAACCTTGAAATGAGAGTCGACGCAGAAAACGGTGCAACAGTTGGTAAATTCGACCTTGCAAAGCGCGCAAAAGAGCTCGGTCTTGACGCTATTCACGACACAGTTCACGAAATGGCTCGTGACGAAGCAAGACACGGCAAAGCATTTGAAGGTCTTCTTCAGAGATATTTCGGCTAATACTTACTTATAAATTTAGGGAGCAGATTTTGTGTCTGCTCCCCTTTTTTAGTTTTCTTTTTTAATACCGAACATAAATCTTAATATGCCACCAATTATTTTCGGACTTTTCACAACTACCAGTTTCATAAAACTCCTCCTCAGGATTTGCAGAGAGAAGCCCCGCAACACACTAATGCTATTGCAAGAATAACTATTACGGCTTTTTGGGGAAGAATTAATGAAATTAATAATCCAAGACCAAGAGCCACAAATATTGTTCCATTTGAATTATTGCGTCTTCTTCCCATAAAAACAACCCCCTGCTTATGTATTTTACTACATTATACGCAAGGGGTATATTTTTGTTACATTTGAGTTTCAACGATTATCAGTGTTCCGTTCATAACAGAAATCTCCCCGTAATCTTCAATAATATCGTTACTTGTACCTAATGAACCATCAAACGGGTCAAGGGTATAATCCCATAATGGATAATGAAATCCTTTTTCTGTCACTCCAAAGGCTCTGCCACCGTAAGCAAAAACAGAAATCTGTTGATTTTCTTTACGCTTAATTCTAATTGAATTATTTGTTATACTTCTGAAAATATGCTTTTCATCAACTATTTCAAAATCAATATTTGATTTCGATGCATTTGCCATAAGCGAAATATTTGAGAATGTATGTTCAAATCTTCCGCCTGTGCCCCCAAAGAGAACAAATGACTTAAAGCCAAGCTTTACGCCTTCATTATAAGCTGCTACACAGTCTGTAACATCTTTTTCAACAGGCAGCGTTATTTTATTCACACCTTGAGGAACAGCTGAAATTGAGTCGAAATCGCCAATCAGCAAATCGGGTGCAATTCCTGCGGATACTGCATAATCATATCCGCTATCGGCACATATTATATAATCATTTTGAGAGTTAATATGCACTTTTAAAAATTCAACCGAGCAATCGCCACCGCCAATTATTACGCAACGCGTTTTTAAAGTTCCCATTCCTTAATTTCCTTTGCCTGATTATACATAGAAATATAATTATTATGACGGACCTCACTAATTTCACCGTTTTTAACAGCCTCACAAATTGAACAACCCTTATCATTGATATGTGCACAGCTCGTGAATTTGCAAGTGCCGAGATACTCTCTGAATTCTCTAAAGCAATATGGCAATTCATCCTTTTTTATTATACCGTTTTTCTCGAATTCAAACGAAGAAAAGCCAGGAGTATCAATAATATAACCACCACAAACATTGAATAATTGTGCCTGACGGGTCGTGTGCCTACCCCTGCCCAATTTATCGCTTATTTCACCTGTAGCAAGCTGAAGTGTGGGTTCAAGTCGGTTTAAAAGCGTTGTTTTACCAACGCCCGAATTACCGGTAAAAGCATTAATTTTGCCCTTCATCACTTCTCTTACTTCATCAATTGATTTTTCTGAATTCAAAGATATTACTTTTATTCCCGATTTTTCATAAACATCAAGAATTTCTTTTTCTGATGACAAATCTGTTTTTGAAATAATAATAACAGGCTCAATGTTTTTATGCTCTGCAATTGCAACAAGCTTGTCAATAACTAAAAAATTAGGTCTTGGCTCTGTAGTTGCGACAACTATTATCAAATTATCAATATTAGACACTGGCGGTCTGTAGAGGTCATTTTTTCGCTCATATATAAAATCAATCGTATTTTCCGCATTTTCGTTAACGGTAATATCAACTGCATCACCAACAAGTGGAGTTATACGCTTTTTGCGGAAAATCCCTCTTGCTTTACATTCATAAGTCGCATTGGCGACTTCAACATAATAGAAGCCGCCAATACCTTTGGTTATTATACCTTTAATTTTTTCCATATTATTCTGCGCTATCATCAGGACCTAAACTAACAGTAATAACAATTTCTGTACTAGTTGAAAGCTTTGTTGTTCCGTCAGATGTAGGAGACTGTGCAATTACCTCACCCGCGGGTTTTTCATTAACCTCTTCAACAACTTTAACTTTTGTAAATCCAGCATTATTCAAATCATCAAGAGCAACATCTTTCGTACTACCAACAACATTTGGTAAAACTTCTGTGTTATCAAAAGCAACATTTTCAACTTCACTTAATACTGCAGGTACTTTAGTGAAGTCAACCTTACCCTGCTGAACAAGAATATCGTCAATCATAACTTTATAAGTGCCATCTGCACCCTTACCAGTCAAGGTATAAGTCTTTGTTGCACCGTCAAGATAGAGCTCTTTTGATTCATAGAAAAGCTCATTATTGAGATAAATTTTTAAAATGCCACTCTTATTGACTGCAGGAAGAGTTACGGTAATGTCAACAGATGATTCACTTGGAATTCCGTTGCTTATTGTAAAATCAATTTTTGAGCCTACGGGAACTTTTGTGTCCTTTTCAATACTCTGTTCAACAACCATACCCTTTTCGAGATTGCTGTCAACCTCAGTAACAGTACCAACTTCAAGGTCAGAAGCCTTGAGAAGCTGTTCAGCAACCTCTCTGCTGCAACCTTCAATTTCGGGAACTTTTGTAGTTTCCTGCTTATCAGTTGCAATATATACGACAACCTCAGAACCTGTTCTTACAGAAGAACCAACCTCAGGTGATGTTTTAATAACAAGACCTGCGGCAATTGTTTCTGAATATTCAGGCATAATTGTTGGTATAAGACCACGCGACATCAAATAACTCTTTGCCTGTTCTTCATTCATACTAAGAATTGATGAATCAATAACCACACTGTCTTTTTGAACAATTGTTAAGGTGATTTCTGTGCCTTTCTTTACTTTCTCACTTGCTGAAGGATTCTGGTCAGTAACAGTACCATCATCAAGAGTTGAACTTGCAGTAAACTCTATTTTAAACACAAAATTATCTGTATATTCAGTATTATTTTCAATCTGGTCATAATAGTTAAGGTTAATAAAGTTTGGCACCTCAACTTTTTGATTCTTAAGCCCAAGTAAAACTGCAACAATAATAAGAACAAGTGCTACAAAACCTGCAATTGCCCCCATCATAATTGCTGTTGTCTTGTTAATAGCTCTCTTCTCTGTTTCGGTTTGCTGTTCTTCAATTGCATTAGAAATTTTTGTAGCAGGCGCACCTGTTCTGACATATTTTGTAGGCTCTTGGTCAACAAAATATGTGTAATTGAACTTAACCGCAGGGTTACGCTTGAATTCATTAATATCCATAAGCATTTCTGCTGCTGAACGATATCTGTCATTAGGATTTTTCTGCATTGCACGAATTGTAATCTGCTCAAGACCCAATGGTAAAGTAGGTACAATTTCTCTTGGACGCTTGGGGTCTTGCTGAAGCTGCATAATTGCTACTGAAACTGCACTATCAGACTGGAAAGGAAGACGACCTGTAAGCATTTCATACATTACTACACCAACTGAATAAATATCAGCCTTATCATCTGTCATTTCACCACGAGCCTGCTCGGGGCTGATATAATGAACTGAACCAATTGCATTTTCAGATGTTGTTTTGGAATCCATTCTGCTGAATCTTGCAATGCCGAAATCAGTAACCTTAATTGTGCCATCTTGCAAGAGCATAATATTCTGTGGTTTAATATCCTGATGTACAATACCTTTATCGTGAGCGTGCTGAAGAGCGGCAAGAATTTGTCCCATAAAATGAACAGCTTCTTTCCAATTAACAACGCCTTGCTGCTCAATATACTCTTTAAGAGTTATACCGTCAACATACTCCATAACAATATACTGAAGTCTGTCACCAAAGCTAACATTATAAACACGAACAATGTTGGGATGTGAAAGAACCGCAATTGCCTTTGACTCATTTTTAAATCTGCGTTTAAATTCCTCATTTGTAAGATATTCATCCTTGAGAATTTTAATGGCTACAATTCTGTCGTCAATGTTGTCATAAGCCTTATACACAACAGCCATACCGCCAACACCGATTATTTCTCGAATTTCGTATCGTCCGTCAAGACGCTTACCGCAAAAATTATCCATTATTTTTTGCTCCCTTCACAAATCAATATGATACGGTAACAACTGTAATATTGTCACCGCCGCCGTTTTCATTTGCTCTGTTTACAAGTCTTTCGGCATATTCAAAAAACTTACCATCATCAGTAAGCTCATAAATTTCTTGTGGTTCAACATAATTAGTGAGACCGTCAGTACAAATCATAAGTACATCGCTTTCACCAATATCTTCTTCGCAAAAATCAATTCTTAAATCGTCTTCGACACCTAATGCTCGTGTTATTATGTTTTTGCGAGGGTCTTCTTTTGCTTCATCAGGTGTTAAACTGCCTCTGTCAACCATCTCTTGCACAATTGAATGGTCTTTTGTAATCTGACGAAGCTTTTTACCCGATAAAACGTACGCTCTTGAGTCACCTGCGTGAGCGACGCAAACTGTACTGTCAACCACCAAAGCTGCAACCACGGTTGTACCCATTCCCGCAAGCTCGGGATTTTCACGGCTCATCTCATAAACACTAATATTCGCTGCTGTTATTGCAGATGTCAACATATTTCTGATTGAGTTAAAGCCCATACCTTGACGATAAGTTGACGATATTCTTTCTGAAATGATTTTTACCGCCGTCGTGCTGGCGAGATTACCGCCTGCAACACCTCCCATACCGTCACAAACGACTGCCCAGGCAACTGAACCGGGCAACTCACCAGCAGCATAAGAATCTTGATTACTGCTTCGCTTTAATCCGATATCGGTTTTGGCTACTATTCTCATTTCATATCACCCACTTTTCTTTTAGATGCTCTAAGCTGACCGCAAGAAGCATTTATATCACCACCGAGAGTTCTGCGCACAGTAGCAGTAATTCCTCTCGAAGATAATATCTGAATAAATTTTTTCTGTCGCTCAATAGTGCTCTTCTGATAATTAGTCTCGCGAACATTATTGACTGGAATCAAATTCACATGCGATAATGTGCCTTTAAGCCGTTTTGCAAGTTCAAGTGCACATTCATCAGTATCATTTACATCGCGAATCATAGCATATTCAAATGAAATTCTGCGACCTGTTGTATCTGCATAATATTTACAAGCCTTTAAAAGCTCTTCAATATCATATTTATTATTGACAGGCATCGATTTTGACCTGATTTGATTATTTGGCGCATGTAACGATACAGAAAGCGTCAAACCAAGTTTTTTATCTGCCAAATCATATATTTTTGGAACAATTCCGCAAGTGGACAATGAAATATGACGCATACTCATATTCTGACCTTTTTCATCCGTTATAAGTTCAAGCATACGCATAACATTATCATAATTATCAAGGGGCTCACCTGTGCCCATCAGTACAAGATGATTAATTTTAACTCCAAGGTCACGCTGTGCAGAATAGATTTCTGATAGCATTTCTCCAGCCGTTAAATGACGAACAAATCCGCCAATTGCCGATGCACAAAATGTACATCCCATTTTACAACCGACCTGTGTTGAAATACAAATTGAATAACCGTATTTATATTTCATTACCACGCTTTCAACGAATTCACCGTCAGAAAGAGTGAACAGATATTTCACTGTATCGTCAATTTTCGATACAAGCTTTGTATTAATTTCACAATTACTGAAAGTGAAATGCTGTTGAAGCTTTTCGCGCATATCCTTTGAAATGTTTGTCATTTCATCAAAAGATACGACACATTTTTCGTGAATCCAAGAATATATCTGCTTAGCCCTGAACGCAGGAAAACCAAGTTCAGATATTTCATTTGACAATTCAACAAAGCTCATTGAGCGAATATCCTTGAGCATAATAATTATCCTTTAGTAAATTTGGCAACAAAGAAACCGTCAGTACCGTCTTTATGTGGCATTAATGTCATATATCCGTCATCATCAGTAAGATTAACCTTTCTGTATTCGGGATTTAATGCTAAAAACTTATCGCAAATCTGCTGATTTTCTTTTTTATTTAAAGAACAAGTTGAATAAACCAGTTCGCCATTATTCTTCAAATACCTTGATGCACAACTTAATATATTGTACTGTATATCACACAATTTGTCAACAAAGCCCAAATCCTTATACTTGATTTCGGGTTTTCTTCTTATAACCCCCAAGCCACTACAAGGCACATCACAAAGGATTTTATCAGCAAGTGGTAAGTCTTCGTTATAAACAGAAGAATCACCTACTTCGCCTTTAATAATATCAATTCCAAGTCTTTTTGCTCCGTCACTTATAAGCTTAACACGATGTTCATATAAATCAAATGCGAATATTTCACCCTTATTGCCCATCATTTCTGCCATTGTAAAAGACTTTCCGCCGGGTGAAGCACACATATCAAATACAATATCATTTGGTTGCGGATTTAACTGCTGTATGCAGATTTGTGAAGCAAAATCCTGAGCATGAAACAAGCCACTTTTATAAGCAGCTGTTTTAAAAACAGCATTTCCGCTTTTCACTATCAATGCATCTGCAAATAAACTATTTTTTTCGGTTTCACTCCCTTCGTTTTTAAGGGCTATTTGAATGTCATTCGTATTGGTTTTTAAAGTATTAACACGAATTACCAACGGAACAGCCCCTACAGAAGCCTCTAACAGCTTTTTAGTATCTTCGTATCCGTAATCATTAATGTAATGTAAAACAAGTTCCTGCGGGCAAGAATAAGCAATACTCAAATCATATGCTTTATCATCAGTTTCGGGCAATTCAATCTCTGAAGAAGCAATTTTACGCAGAACTGAATTTACAAGTCCCGAAGCATATGCACATTTTGCTTTCTTTACAAGCTTAACACTCTCATTTACTGCCGCAGAAACAGGAACTTTATCCATAAATTTCAACTGATATGTACCCATTCGTAAAACCGTAAGCACTTGAGGGTTAAGTTTTTTGATGGGTTGAGAAAGAAATTGAGACACTATATAATCCAATGTTATTTTACGCTCAATCACACCATAAACCAAATTGCAGACAAATGGTGCAGATGTAGCTTGATTACTACTCAAAACATTGTCAAGTGCAATATTAGAATAGGCTTTGTCGTGTTCAATTTTACTTAAAATTTTAAATGCTAATAATCTGTCATCCATATTTATTTTCTTCGTCTGTTTACCATTAAAACCAATCTTAAAAGGTTTGCAATACTTACCGCAAGAGCTGCAACATAGGTCATAGCCGCTGCAGTTAAAACTTTTTTTGCACCATTTTTCTCTTCTTCGCCAAGTAAATCCACTTCGCCAATAACACTTAAGGCTCTTTTGCTTGCGTTGAACTCAACAGGTAAAGTAATCAACTGAAACAAAACAGCAAATCCAAAAAAGGCTACACCAAACATCGCAAGTGGCTCAAAGCCAAGGAAAAAACCTAAAATTGCAAGCGGGAAACCAAGCTTTGAACCGAGATTTGCAACTGGTAAAATAAAATTACGAATTTTAATGGGCACATAGCTTTGTGCATATTGTGCCGCATGACCTGCCTCGTGGCACGCAACACCAATTGCCGCAACAGATGTTGAATTATATACACTATCAGAAAGTCTTATTACATTTGTTCTCGGATCATAGTGGTCAGTAAGATTACCTGAAACGCGCTCAATCTGAACATTTGTAATTCCGTAATATCGTAGCACTTCAAAGGCTGCCTGCGCACCCGTAATTCTGCGGGCAGACATAACTTTTGAATACTTTTTAAAAGATGAATTCACTCTCGCTGATGCAATCATTGATAAAATGAGCACCGGCAAAACAAGAATTACATAGTAATAGTTAGATAAATAATAATATGAAAAATAATCCATATTTTACACTCCTACGACTGTTCCTTTTTCTATACGCTGACCGCGTAAAAAGCTTTGTGTATCCATTTTTTTCTTGCCTTCAGCCTGAATTTCAAGAATTTCTACACAATTGCCGTCACCGCACATTATAACAAGTCTGTTACTATTATCAACAATTTCACCGGGATTTCCCGCAAAAATCTCTGTCAAAATTTTGGATTTATGAATTTTGAATTTTTTGCCGTTAATTACAGTAGTTGCAATAGGCCATGAATATAAGCCTCGCACCTTATTGTGAATCTCTTGTGCAGATTTAGTAAAGTCAATAGGACAAATCTCTTTGGTAATAATCGGTGCATAATTTGAAAGCGAATCGTCTTGTTTTTCGGGTTTTAATTCATTATTTTTAAGAGCTTCAATCGTTTCAATTAAAACTTCAGCACCCATTTCAGAAAGTTTATCAAAAAGTTCTTCTGCAGTAATGTTTTCATCAATGTCTATTGCTCTTTTTATAAGCATATCACCGGTATCAAGTCCTACATCCATCTGCATTGATGTGACACCTGTTTCTTTTTCGCCGTTGAGAATACTCCATTGAATAGGTGCAGCACCGCGAAGCTTTGGCAATAATGATGCGTGAATATTTATGCAACCATATTTTACGCTTTCAAGAATTTCTTTAGGTAAGATTTTTCCAAAAGCAACAACAATAATTAAATCTGCATCAAGCGAATTTATTATTTCAAGTGCTTCGCCATTTCGCATAGAAACAGGTTGAAATACAGGAAGATTATTGTTAAGCGCGCAAATCTTTACCGGAGGCGGAGTAAGTTCATAGCCTCTCCCCTTCGGTTTATCGGGCTGTGTGAATACACCTACAACCTCATTATCACTTTTTATCAATGCTTCAAGGCAAGGAACGGAAAAATCGGGAGTTCCCATAAAAATAATTCGCATATTATCACTCGTTTCCAATATTAAATCTTGCAAGGTCTTCTTTGGTTGCAAGCACATCAGTATAAATTATTCCGTCAAGATGGTCAAGCTCGTGACAAAAAGCCTTTGCTTTAAGCTCTGTACCTTTATAAACACACCAATTTCCGTATCTGTTTTGCGCTTTTACTTTAACGGTCATAGGACGAACTGTGTAGCCCTGCTTTCCGGGTAAAGAAAGACAACCCTCAACACCGCATTGCTCACCTTCACGCTCAATGATTTCAGGATTAATAAGTTCCATTAAACCGTCGCCAACATCAATAACAACAATTCTACGAAGTATTCCTACTTGAACGCCTGCAAGACCAACTCCGTCAGCTGTATACATAGTTTCAGCCATATCGTCAAGCATGTCCCATAATCTTTCATCAAAATTTTCAACAAGTCTGCTCTTTTTTCTTAATATTGGGTCTTCTTCTGTTCTTATTTTTCTTATAGCCATAAAGTATCAACCTCACATTAAACTTTCAGGGTTTATGTCAGCAAAAATGCTCACATCATCATATTTTTTATTTTTCATGAAAGCTTTTAACAACTCAGTTATAAACTCTCGTAAACGCTTTGAATATCTACATTTAATAATAATTCTGTTTCTGAATTTTCCGCCAATTTTTGCAATTTTTGGTGTTGCGGGACCAAGTACAATAATCTGTACATCACTAAACTTTTCAGTATGAAGTTTTTTCAAAGCATCAACAAATTCTATCGCCGCATTATTTACCGAAAATTCCCTTTCACCTGAAAAACCAATAACACATAAATCGCAATACGGTGGATAAGCCATTGCTTTTCGCATTTCAATTTCAATGTCATAAAAAGCCTTGTAATCCTGCTCTTTTGCAAGATTGACAATCTCACTATCAGTAAAAGCGGTCTGGATATATGCTTTTCCGTGAATATCTCCCCTACCGCTACGCCCTACAACCTGAGTTATAAGGTCAAATGCACGCTCACCGCTTTTATAATCATCATTATAAAGCATTTGGTCAACGCTCAATACACCCACAAGAGTAACATCGGGAAAATTCAAGCCTTTAGCAACCATTTGAGTGCCAACGAGAATATCGTAGTCACCCTTTGCGAAACTGCCGAATTTTTCTTCATAAGAAAAACGCGATGTAGTGGTGTCGGTATCCATTCTAAGCACTTTTGCCTCGGGAACAATCATAGAGAGCTCTTCTTCAAGCTTTTGTGTGCCCGTACCTGTAAATCGAACTGCGTCATTGCCACAATTATTGCATTTTTTAGTAAATGGCACAGAATAACCGCAATAGTGACACATAAGCCTGCTATTTTTTAAATGATAAGTCAATGAAATACTACAATTTGGGCAAGTCATTACCGTACCACATTCAGTACACGAAGCATAAGTGTTATATCCGCGTCGGTTAAGTAAGAGTATTGACTGCTTATGGTTTTCATAATTTTGTCGCAATTCTTCTGCAAGCTTTTTACTAATATTTTCAAGCACCATATCACTTTGATATGTAGTATCAACAAGCTCAACCTGTGGTAAAACAGCGTTACCATAACGGTTTTTAAGCTCAAAAAGTGAATATGCACCATTTTTAGCCTTTGAATATGTTTCTATTGACGGTGTAGCTGAAGAAAGCAACAACAATCCGTTATGACACCCAATTCTATAAGACGCAACATCACGGGCGTGATATCTCGGTGTCATTTCAGATTTATAGGTATGCTCTTGCTCCTCATCAATAATTATAAGACCAATATCATCAAACGGTGCAAAAACTGCAGAACGAGTACCAATTGCAATCTGCGCGTCACCACGCTTAATTCTTTTCCATTCATCAAGGCGCTGTCCCATTGAAAGTGCACTGTGAAATACCGCAACTTTACTGCCATAACGCTCATAAAAAAGAGAAAGCATTTGAGGAGTTAACGAAATTTCGGGAATAAGCACAATTATACCACGATTAGTTTTGACTGCTTCATCAATGAGTTTCATATAAACCTTGGTTTTACCGCTTCCCGTAACGCCGTAAAGCAAAGCACCTTTTGGGTCATTAGAATTATAAAGCTTCAAAAGTCCATTAAAAGCTGATTTTTGCTCATCAGAAAGCATTATTTCATCAGCATTGGTTACATCAATATCACTATAAGGCGAACGATAGACTTCATCATCATAAAATTCAACAATACCTTTATTGGCGAGTGCTGTTACAACTGCTGCAGTATATCCTGTAAAATAACATATTTCTTTTACAGAAGCAGTGCCCACATCACAAAGAATTTTAACTATTTCTTTCTGCTTTTTTGTGAGCTTATCTATTAAGTCCGCATTTTCCCCTGTGTCGATTTTAAGACGAACCATTTTTACAGTTGCATCGCCTATTCTTCTTTGAGTGTCAACATTTTTAAGGAGAATACCATCTGACACCATTCCGTCTAAAACTTCATTACACTTTTTTAGTTTACAAGCCTTTTCGATAGTTTCTACTTTTAAAAAGCTATTTTTTTCTTTAAGATAAGAATAAACTGTATTTTCAATTTCACCATTTACAATACCGTCAAAATCGGGATTAACAGCATATAGTATATTAACCGACATTGAAAAGCCAAGTGGTAAAAACATTTTGCAAGCTTCAAAATATGTGCAGAATGTTCTGTCGTGAATATAATTTGCAGTTAACAACATTTCACGGGTAAGTAAGGGTTCATCATCAATTACACTATCAATTCTTTTTAAAGTTTTAGATGTAATTTCACCCTCAACAACTGAAAAAACAATACCTACGCGTTTTTTTGATCCGTTACCAAAGGGTACAAGAACTCTTTTACCTGCGCAAACCTCAGTACATAAATAATCGGGAACAGAATAATCGAATAACATATCAAAGGATAAAGCCGTATTTTCAACGGCAACCTTTGCAACAGTTAAAATACCCATATTCTGCCCCCTCTCAAATTTTTATTTAATTTTTAGATATTTCTTATTTCTTCAGGCTCAACAACATCAATTTTACCTGAAATAATCTCGTCAAGCGCAAGACTTACGGGCTTTTCTGTAAGAATTTCGCCATTTTCCTGTGCATCTGCTGAAATCTCTCTTGCTCTTTTTGCCACAGCAGTTACAAGAGAATAACGGCTTGTGTGGTCTTTAAGTACATTTCTTAAATCGGGATTAAACATTATTTATTACCTCACTTATATAGTTTTATTTTATGTATATTAAAGTGCATTGATAATTTTAAGCACATCATTTGATACACTGTCAAGGTCATCATTTATGACCGTATAATCATAATCAACGCTCTTTTCAACTTCATTTTTTGCAATTTCAAGACGCTTTTGAATATCTTCTTCGTCTTCTGTTCCTCTTGAACGCAAACGATTCTCAAGCTCTTCCATTGAAGGCGGCAAAACGAAAATTCCAACTGCATCAGGATAAAGCTTTTTAATCTGTTGTGCACCCTGAACTTCAATTTTAAGAATTACTGTTTTACCTTCTGAAAGCCACTTGTCAACAGGTGCTTTGGGCGTTCCGTAAAAGTTTTTGCCGTACTGAGCAAATTCAAGAACTTCGCCATTTTCAACCATATTGTTAAATCTGTCTTTTGAAATAAAATAATAATCTCTGCCGTCAATCTCATTATCTCGAATATCCCTAGTTGTAAGTGAAATTGAACGCTGAAGTGAATTATCTTTTTTGAGAACAACCTCAAGAACAGTATCTTTTCCTACACCTGAAGGACCCGAAAAAAGAACCAAAACACCATTTTTATTCGCCATAACCAGACTCCTCCGCATTGTCAATAGCCTCTGTTCGACTAATGATTGTTTCTGCTTTAAGATAGCTTGAAACCACATGGTCACTATCCATAATTAGAACGGCATGCGTTTTTCTGCCTTGAGTAGCATCTATAAGCATATGATTTTCTTTTGCTTGAGCTATAATTCTCTTTACGGGTGCCGAATCAGTTGAAACAACTGCGATAACTCTATCAGCATTCACAGCATTGCCGAACCCCACATTGATAAGCTTCATAAAACAACCCCATTATTCAATATTTTGAATCTGTTCTCTGATTTTTTCAATTTCCGCCTTAATGTCGATTACGCAACGGGCAATTGTTACATCCTGAGCCTTTGAGCCAATTGTATTTGCTTCTCTGTTCATTTCTTGTACAAGAAAGTCAATCTTTCTGCCCACAGCCTCGGTACTGTTAAGGAACTGACCTAATTGGTCAATGTGACTGCGAAGGCGAACTGTTTCTTCTGCTACAGCCACCTTATCAGCAAAAATCGCACATTCAGTAAGTAATCTTTGCTCGTCAACCTGTACATCTGAAAGAAATTCGTTAATTCTTGATAACAATTTATCATTATATTCTTTTACAGTTTCGGGAGAACGCTCTTCAATAATTGATACCTTATTAAGAATAAACTCTGCTCGCGATAAAACATCATTTTTAAGTTTTTCACCCTCAGCCTCACGCATTGCTATGAATTTTGCAAGTCGGAGGCCAAGCGGTCTTAGGAAGAC